>JANNQK010000001.1:0-7285 GCA_031400715.1 Actinomycetes bacterium
TGCCGAAGCCGTCGTTGGGGCCGGCGGTGGGCACACCGGCACGGGCGAACTCCTCGGCCACCACCACGCTCTCGAGCGGCGTCAGACCGGCGCCGCCCACCTCCTTGGGCCAGCTCAGCGCGAGGTAGCCGTTCTCGAACAACACGGTGCGCCACTGCTGGGTGAACGCGGCTGCGTCGGTGTGGTTCAGCGCGCCGATGCCCTTCCAGCCCTCGGGCAGGTTCGCGTCGAGGAAGGCGCGCACCTTGTCTCGGAAGAGGTCGGCCTCGGGTGGGTAGGTCAGATCCATGCCGCGGAGGCTACGACCCCGAAGATCGCCACCTCGGCACGGACGTGCCGGTCCGGGCACCGGTGGCGCTGGTGTCGGTGTCGGTGTGGGTGTCGGTGTCGGCCGGAGGCGGAGACATCGCCGGCCGCCGACGGACAGCCGCAGCGCGAGACTCGCGGCCGTGGTACCCGACATCACGCTCGCCGACCTCGACACCCGTCATCACGAGATGCTCGCCGCGCTCCGTTCGGCGTCGCCGGTGGCCTGGGTGGACGCCGTCGGCGGATGGGTGGTCACGGGGCGCGAGGCAGCCGTCGCCGTGATGCGCGACGCCGACCGCTTCACCGTCGACGACCCGAGGTTCAGCACCGCGCAGGTGGTGGGGCCGAGCATGCTCTCGCTCGACGGCGATGCGCATCGACGGCACCGTGATCCGTTCGCCGCCACGTTTCGACCGAGCGAGGTGATCCGCCGCTTTGCCGATGTGGTGCCCGAGCTGGCGCGCCGGCTGGTCTCCGATCTTGCGCTGCGAGGTGAGGCCGAGCTTCGTCGCGAGCTTGCCGGTCCGTTGGCGGTGGCGGTCGTCGCCCGTTCGCTCGGTCTGGAGCAGCTCGACCCGTCGGAGCTGTTGACCTGGTACGACCGGATCGTGGCCGCCGTCGGCGACATCTCGTTCGGTCGACCTGTCGACGTTGCGGCGTGGCAGGCGATGGGCCTCCTCGGCAGCGCACTCGACGAGTCGACACGTCAGGCGGACTCGGTGCTGTCACTGGCTGCCAGATCGCTCACCCGCGACGAGGTCGTGGCGAACGCGGCGGTGTTCCTCTTCGGTGGCATCGAGACCGGCGAGGGCATGACGGCCAACGTGTTGCGGCACCTGCTCGTCCACCCGAACTCGCTCGACGCGGTCCGGGCCGATCGATCACTCGTGGATGCGGCGGTCGAGGAGTCGTTGCGGCTCGAGCCTGCTGCTGCACGCGTCGACCGCTACGCCACCGCCGATGTGGAGGTCGACGGAGCGCACATCGGATCGGGCGACCTGGTCGTCGTGTCGCTGGCCGCAGCAAACCGCGATCCCGATGTCTATGACGAGCCCGACGAGTTCCGTCTCGATCGGGTGAACGCAAGAACACACGTCGCCTTCGCCCAAGGTCCCCACGCCTGCATCGGTGCGCAGCTCGCCAGGATGGAGACTCGAGCCGCGGTCGACGCCGTGATCGATCTGCTGCCCGACGTGCACCTCGTCGAGACCAGCCGGGTTGCCGGGATCATCTTCCGCAAGCCGATCGAGCTGCGCGTGCGTTGGTCCACCTCGCTCGGCTGAGTCAGACTCCGCACATGTCTCATGAGATCGCTCCGCTCGACGAACTGATCGCCCGGTTCGACGTGACCGATCCGACGTTCGTGCAGTGGCCCTACCCGGTGCTCGACGACCTGCGCGAGGCCACGCCGATCTTCTTCGACGAGCGAACCGACCAGTGGGTGCTCACCCGTTTCGCCGAGGTGCATGACACCCTTCGCGACCGCCGCATGGGCAGGGCGTACACGCATCGCTCCTCGCACGAGGCGTTCGGCAAGACGGCGCCCGACCCACGATGGTCGCGTTTCCACGAGCACGAGCGGTGGTCGCTGCTCGCACTCGAGCCCCCGGACCACACTCGGTTGCGGCGTCTGGTGACGAAGGTGTTCACGCCTCGCGCGGTCGATGCATTGCGCCCGATGATCGAAGGGCTCGCCGATGAACTGATCGAGCCCTGTGTCGAACAGGGTCGCTTCGACCTCATCGCCGACTACGCGCAGCCGTACTCGGTCGCGGTGATCTGCTCCATGCTGGGCATTCCCCGGGCGGACACCCAGACATTGCTCGATTGGTCGCACGCGATCGTGAAGATGTACGAGCTGCGCACCGACGACACGCTCAAGGTGAGAGCCGACACCGCTGCGGGCGAGTTCATCGACTACACGCGAGCGGTGATCGCGGAGAAGCGACAGCGTCCCGACGCGTCACTGTTGAGCGGGCTGGTCGCAGTGGAGGACGCAGGCGAGACGCTCAGTGAGGCGGAGATCGTGTCGACTGCGATGGTGCTGCTCGAAGCGGGGCACGAGGCGACGGTGAACTCACTCGCCAACGGAATGCGCGCGATGATGCTGCACCGCGACCAGTGGCGCCGCGTGACCCACGGCGATGTCGCCCCACGGACCGCCATCGAGGAGATGATCCGTTGGGACGCACCACTGCACCTGTTCGAGCGGTGGGTGCTCGACGAGGGTGTGGAGATCGCCGGACGACGCATCCCGGTGGGTGCCGAGGTGGCGATGCTGTTCGGTGCGGCCAACCGCGACCCTCGACGATTCGACGACCCCGGTCGCTTCGACGTGGGACGTGGCGATCCTGCCCACGTCGGCTTCGGCGGTGGCATCCACTTCTGCATCGGTGCACCGCTGGCTCGACTGGAGCTGGAGGTGTCGCTCGACCGTCTGGCGCGCCGGCTGCCCGACGTGGAGCTCGCGGCCACGCCCGAGTACCACCCCACCTTCGTCATCCGCGGCCTCACCGCCCTGCCACTCCAGTCCTGAACCGGGGGGTCAGGTTGGCAGTGACTCGAGGGTCGAGCGGAGGGCGGTGGCGAAGACGGGGACCTCGCTGGTGGTGAAGGCCAGGGTGGGGCGGATCTTCAGGATGTTGCCCGCGGTGCCGGTCGTACCCACCAGGACACCGCGGTCGCGCATGCCGTTCTTGATCGCCTCGGTCGTCGGCGCGTCGGGCTCCTTCGTCCCGCGGTCGCGAACGATCTCGATCGCGTTCGCCAGCCCCATGCCGCGCACGTCGCCGATGCACTCGTGGTCGGTCGCCACTGCTCGCACCGCTGCCCGGAGTGCGTCGCCTGCGTCCACCACACGCGGCAGCACTCGCTCGTCGCGCAGGACGTCGAGCACCGCATGTGCCGCGGCGACCGACACCTGATTGCCTCCGAAGGTGGAGAAGAACACGGTGTCGTCGGCGAACCGCTCTGCGATCTCGCGGCGAGTGATGACCGCTGCGACCGGATGGCCGTTGCCCATCGGCTTGCCGAGGGTGACGAAATCTGGCTCGATCCCGAAACGTTCGAACGACCACATCGCCTCACCGGTGCGGCCATGGCCCCCCTGCACCTCGTCGGCAACCCACAGCCCGCCGGCCGCATGCGTGAGATGAACGAGCTGCTGCACCAGATCGGGTTCGAGGTCGTACACGCCATCGCTCTGCAGCACTCCGTCGAGGATCGTCATCGCCGGTGCGACCCCCCGCGATGCGAGGCGCTCGAGCGCGGCGACGAACGACGTCGTGTCCGTGTGCAGGCCGCGATAGGTGTCGGTTGGAGCCCATCGGTCGATGTGGGCCGGGAGGTGTTCGTCGGGCAGCGTCTCGGGCGAGAGGGGGGCGATGGCATGCGAGATGCCGTGGTAGGCACGAGTGGTGCACAGCCCGCCGGTGTTGCCGGTGTAGGTGGTGGCGAGGCGCCACGCAAGATCGTTGGCCTCCGAACCCGAGTTCACGAAGAACACCGTGTCGAGCGATGCCGGACACATGGCGGTGAGTCGCTCGGCCAGCTCGACCGCGGATGCGTGGAGGTAGCGAAGGTTGGTGTTCAACACACGCGACTGGCGAGCGATCGCCTCCGTCACGCGGGGATGGGCGTGGCCGACCGCCGGCACGTTGTTGTACATGTCGAGGTACGCGCGGCCATCGGTGTCGAACATCCATGCGCCCTCGGCGCGGGTCATGTGCACAGGTGTTGTGTAGCTCAGCGACTCGACAGCTGGTCCGAAGACGCGTGAGCGACGGCCGACGAGGTCGTGGTCGCCGTGCGTGCTGGCCAGGCGGCTGCTGACCTCCTGCCACCCGAGGTCGAGCATGGCATCGACCATCGCGAGCGCCGTGTCGTTGTACCTGGTGGCGAACGCAGGGTCCTCGAGCCCCTGCTGGGATCGCCAACTCGAGATCGCGATGCCAACGGCCGATCGAGCGGCCCACAGTTCGCCGATGATCTGGCGTTCGAGGGGCTCGAGCGGCGTGATCCGCTCGTAGCCGTCGAGCAGCAGACGAGCCGTGCGAAACAGCTCCTCGCCCGCTCGACCGGTGCAGATCGAGTCGAGCATCGAGGCCACGTCGGCCATCAGCGCGCTGTGGCTCATGTCGCCGAAGTCGACGATGCCGGTGATGACGCCGCCATCGTCGACCAGTGCGTTGTCGCAGGTGAGATCGCTGTGCACGACCTGGGCGCGCAACGCCGGCCAACGGGGCGCGACGAACTCGTCGAAACGGTCGATCACCGCCCTGACCGAGTCGCGCGCGGAGTCATCGGCGATCGCGCCGAGCATCGATCGGGCGCTGGCCGCGTGCTGCACGTCCCACGGCATCACCCGAATGGCTCTCGGATGGACGAACCCGCGCATGGCCAGACCCAACCGTGCCGTGGTGCGACCCCATGCGATGAGCGCACGATCGTCGAGGTCGCGAGGGTCGTGACGCCCGTGGCCGGAAACCAGGTCGTACAACCGCACCCAGTGGGTGCCGAGATCGGAGGTCCACGGGAGCCGACGGGGGCCGTTCGGATCGCCGGGCACGGCGCGAGGGCGGGCAACGGGCAGGTCGGGATCGACGTGATGGATGTGGGCCACCACGTCGGCCTCCATGTCGAGGGTGTCCGCGGATTCGGCAGCGTTCGACACCTTCATCACTGCGAGGCGCTCCCCCGCTGGGCCGAGGAGCATGAAGGTTCGGTCCCGCTCACTGCCGAGGTCGATCGCGGATGCCGCATCCTGGTCGAAACCAGCTGCCATCCGGACTGCGTCGTGGGGCGTGCAGGGCGGTGCCGGTGACAGCAGCACCGGGTCGACGGGCAACGACATGAGTGGTGACGGTAGTTCGATCGATGAGTCCGCGCGGATTCCGCTCGGGCGACGGTCGGCACGTCACGATGCTGCCCTCGTGGCTGCGCGGTCTGATCTCCTGCGCCTGGGATGCCGGACGGCGCCCGTCGTCGGGGAGGGTTCTAGAGTCCTGCCATGTCTGACGATCCGATCGATCACGTGGTGGTGGTGGGTGCCTCGTTGGCGGGCCTGCGAGCCTGTGAGACCTTGCGCACAGACGGCTTCTCCGGTCGGGTGACGCTGGTGGGCGCCGAGGACGAAGTGCCGTACGACCGTCCTCCGCTGTCGAAGAAGCTGCTCGCCGGCGAGTGGGATGGCGACCGCATCCGCCTCCGCAAGCCCGAGGCGTTCGACGAACTCCACCTCGATCTCCGGCTCGGCGTGCGGGCCACCGCGCTCGACACCGAACGGAGGATCCTCGGACTCGCCGATGGAACAGAGGTCGCCTACGACGGTCTCGTCATCGCCACGGGAGCGGCGCCACGACGCCTGCCCGGTCAGCCCGTGCTCGACGGCATCTGCGAGTTGCGCACCCTGGCGGACGCCCTCGACCTGCGCTCGCGCTTCGTCGAGCCGTCCACTCGGGTCACGGTCATCGGCGCTGGGTTCATCGGTCTCGAGGTGGCGGCGACGGCGCGTCACGCCGGGTGTGTCGTCACCGTGCTCGAGGGCGCACCGTCGCCGCTCGTCCGCGGCCTCGGTGTCGAGCTGGGTGCTGCGGTCGCGAGCGTGCACGCCCGCCACGACGTCGATCTGCGTTGCGGCGTGCAGGTGTCGGCGATCGAGGGCGCCGACGGCAGTGTGTCCGGCGTGCGTTTGAGCGATGGCACCCTCATCGGGAGCGACGTGGTGGTGGTGGGCGTCGGAGTGTCGCCGGCCACGGAGTGGCTGATCGGCAGCGGGCTCGAACTGGGCGACGGCGTGGTGTGCGACGACACCTTGTGGACCGGGGCGCCCGGTGTGTACGCCGCGGGCGACTGCGCTCGGTGGCACAACCACGTGTTCGACCCACACGACGATGCCGTGATGCGTGTGGAGCACTGGACCAACGCCGCAGAGCAGGGCGCCGCTGCAGCGCGCAACCTGCTGGCCGTGACTGCAGGTGGCACACCCACGCCGTACGAGTCGGTGCCGTTCTTCTGGAGCGATCAGTTCGAGAGCCGGATCCAGTTCGTCGGTCGGGCCCACGGCGGTGACGAGGTGCATGTGTTCGCCGGTTCGATCGATGGATCGTTCGCCGCGCTGTACGGGTGGGAGGGCAGGTTGCGAGGCGTGCTCGGTGTGAGCATGCCGAAGATGGTGATGCCGTTCCGGTCCTTGATCGCCTCGAAGGCGTCGTGGAGCGAGGCGCTCGAGCAAGCGACTGCACTCACCAGGTGATGCTCGACTCGACTCCATGAACTTGAGTGGGTTGCAATCAAGTTGCATGACGATACCCTCCTCACCATGACCGATTCGGAGAACATCCCCACCACCCGCTCGATCCTCGTCCCGTCCTCGCTCCCCGTCCTCGCCCTCCCCACGGTGGTGCTCCCGGGCACCCTGGTCACCTTGGCGCTCGACACCGACGCCGTTCGGCTGGCGGTCGAGGCCGCAGCCGCGGGTGACGGGCGTGTCCTCTTGGTGGCGCCGACCGACGCCACCGGTCGCGACGACATCGGGGTGGTCGCGCGAGTGCCCAGTCGCGGCTCGCTGCCCTCGGGCCAGCCGGCTGCGATCGTCCAGGCCGAGGGCCGGGCCCGCATCCTCGGCCGCCACGCCAGCGAGCGCGGCGCCGACCACGCCGACGTCGACCTGCTCCACGAATCTCGACCCACACCTCGCATCGAGGCGGCCGCTCGCGAGCTGCGCGTGGTGCTCGAAGAGATCGCCAAGCTGCGCCAGAGTCGCCGGCTTCCCGAGATCCTGCGAACGGTCGGCGAACCCGGCCCGCTGGCCGACGCCGTCGTCGCCTGGAGCGAGGCCGACCTCTAACTCCGTTCGATGGTGATGTACGCCGTCGAGGTCGACGAACGGCTCCAGATCGTCGGCGATTGGGCTCGAGGTCACCTTGCCGAGTTGCAGGTGACGGCACAGATCCGGGCCGACGTCACCGAAGGCGTC
>JANNQK010000002.1:0-8002 GCA_031400715.1 Actinomycetes bacterium
TACGGGCCGTTGCCGATCGGCTGCTCGGCAAAGGCCGCGGCCGCCGCAGGGTCATCGGCCATCTCCGATGGCACCGGTGCGAACACCGGGTAGGTGAGCAGCATCGGCAGCAACGAGAACGGGGCGTCGGTGACGATCTGCAGAGTGTCGCCGTCGATCGCGGTCACACCGGCCACCTCGACATCACCGACAGCACCCGACGCTTCGGCTTCCAACACGTCCGCCCAACCCGAGATCGGATACCCCTGATACGCCGCAGGCGCGGCGAGATCGGGATCGGCGGAGCGGGCGATCGCATAGACGAAGTCGCCGGCGTCCACGCTCGAGCCATCCGAGAACGTCGCCGCCGGATCGAGCTCGAACGTCCACGTCACGCCATCATCGGCGACCGACCACTCCGTGGCCACACCCGGCCCAAGCACCAAGTCGGGGTCGAGACTGGTGAGGGTGGTGAACAACAACCGCGTCACCTGCGCGCCCTCCACCTCTTGCGCGAGCGCCGGATCGAGAGCCGCTGGCTCCGAGATCGAGACCGAGAAACTGCCACCACCGGCTGACGCGTCGCCGTCGTCCGCGGCGGTGGTGTCGGTGGCGACGCCGGATGCATCGGGTGCCTCGGTCGTGGCGGGCGTTTCGGTGTCCGGGGCGACGGTGTCGTCACCGTCGTCGGAGCAGGCGACCAGCGTAAAGGCGATCACGACTGCACTGGCGATGAGGGATCGGCGGGCGCGGATCGGTGAGTGGGCTCTTGGGATGTGTTGCATTCCATCGTCCTTTCGACGGCAATCCGGACGGTGCCGGCACGAGCGGAAGGCGACGCAATCGCACGTTGGCGTTGACGTCGACATCAGTTCGGAAACGCTGCCCCTCGCGTCTCCGGACGCAATCGTGACACAACTCCGCACACCCCTCGCGCAGGAAGCATTCCGAAGTCAGCAGACCCCGCGGCAGTGCGGCGCCGACCGTCCGAGAACAGCGACCGGTCATCGAATCGCACCAAGACACCCGATGCTCCGCCGCGGAAGTCTGCTGCTCCCTCGGCATGCGTTGGTCCTCGAACGCCCGAGGAGTCGTGTTGTCGCCTACAGGGTGTTGGTGATCGCGCCGGTCTCGGCGCCCTGCACGAGCTTGGCGTACTTGCCGAGCACGCCGCTGGTGTAGCGAGGCGGGTTGGGTTGCCACGAGGCGCGTCGCCTGGCGATCTCGCCGTCGTCGACCACGAGGTCGAGGGTGAGCGAGTGGGTGTCGACACGGATGACGTCGCCGTCGTGCACGAACGCGATCGGCCCACCGTCGGCAGCCTCGGGCGCCACGTGGCCGATGCAGAAGCCCCACGTGCCACCGCTGAAGCGACCATCGGTGATGAGCGCGCAATCGGCTCCTCGGCCGGCGCCCTTCAGGGCACCGGTGATCGCCAACATCTCGCGCATGCCCGGCCCACCCTTCGGGCCTTCGTAGCGGATGACCAGAACGGTGCCGGGCTGGATCGAGCCCGACAAGATGGCGGCCATCGCACCGTCCTCGCCGTCGAAGACGCGAGCGATGCCCTCGAACTGCTTCTGTTCCTGGGTGAGACCGGCAACCTTCACCACCGCACCTCGGGGCGCCAACGAGCCGGTGAGGATGACGATGCCGCCCTCGGAGTGGATCGGCGCATCGAGTGGATGCACCACCACGCCGTCGGGGGCCGGCGGATCGATGTCGGCCAGGTTCTCTGCCATGGTCTTGCCCGTCACCGTGAGGCAGTCACCGTGGAGCAGTCCGGCATCGAGGAGATGCTTGAGCACCATCGGCACGCCGCCGACACGATCGAGATCGCTCATGTGGAACTTGCCGCCAGGTGTCATGTCGGCGATGTGGGGCACCTTGGCCGCGATGCGATTGAAGTCCTGGAGCTCGAGCTCCACACCCGCTTCATTCGCCAACGCGAGCAGATGCAGCACTGCGTTGGTCGAGCCACCGAGGGCCGATGTGATCGCGATCGCGTTCTCGAACGCAGGCTTGGTCATGATCATCCGCGGGGTGATGCCGAGCCTGATCAGGTTCACCACGGCCTCGCCGGCCCGGCGGGCGTCGTCCTCGCGACGGCTGTCGATGGCCGGCGGAGACGCGGTACCGGGCAGCGACATGCCGATCGCCTCGGCGATCGAGCTCATCGTGTTCGCCGTGAACATGCCCCCGCATGCACCCTCGCCGGGGCACGCGTTGCGTTCGATCTCGCCGAGTTCCTCGTCGGTGATCTTGTCGAGGGCGCGCGCCCCGACCGCCTCGAACACGCTCGTGATGTCGAGCACTCTGCCGTTGTGCTGGCCGGGCATCGTGGACCCGTTGTAGACGAAGACGCTGGCGAGGTCGAGCCGGGCAGCGGCCATGAGCATGGCAGGGATGCTCTTGTCACAACCGGCCAGGCCGATGAAGCCGTCGAGACGCTCGGCATGGACCACGGTCTCGACCGAGTCGCAGATCACCTCACGGCTGACGAGCGAGGCGCGCATTCCCTCGTGGCCCATGCTGATCCCGTCGCTGACCGTGATCGTGCCGAACTCCATGCCGAAACCTCCGGCCTCGGCGATGCCGGCCTTCGCGCACTGGGCGAGCTTGCGCAGCGTCATGTTGCACGGGGTGACCTCGTTCCACGCATTGGCCAAGCCGATCTGCGGCTTGCCCCAATCACCATCGGTCATGCCCACGGCGCGCAGCATCGCCCGAGCGGGGGCCTTCTGGAAGCCGTCGGTGACGTCGCGGCTGCGGGGCTTCACATCGACCGGAGTGCCGGCAACAGGGGTGGTACCAGGGGTGGCGTCGGACATGAGCGTCACGCTACATCGCCATCCGCGATTCGCCCGAGGGGATGCGGCGTCGCCCGTGTGGCGCCGACACTCCGTCGCGACGCAACCGGCCCTGCCCGACCGAGCACCAGCGATAGTGTCGCCGGCGTGCACCCCGCCGACTCTCCCGCCCAACTGCCGGAGCCGCTCGTCACCCCCGACATGATCGCGACGGCGCGGGCACGGCTGTCGCCGTTCTTGCGGCGCACGCCGATCATCTCCACGCGACCCGGCGAGTTGGGCCTCACGCATGGCGTGGCCCTGAAGCTCGAACTGCTGCAGTACACCGGATCGTTCAAAGCGCGCGGTGCGTTCAACAAGATCCTCGTGGCAGCGGCGGGCGCCGGGGTGCCGGAAGCGGGCCTCGTCGCGGCATCGGGCGGCAACCACGGCGCCGCGGTCGCATACGCGGCGCGCCGACTCGGCTACCGGGCGGAGATCTTCGTGCCGGCCACAAGCCCGATGATGAAACGCGACCGCATCGTGTCGTTCGGTGCCACCGTGCACGTGGTCGAGGGGCTGTACGACGACGCCCAGGCGGCCGCGAACGCCCACCGGTACGAGACCGGGGCGCTGCTGATACATCCCTATGAGGACATCGACGTCGTCGCCGGCCAGGGCACGATGGCAGCCGAGCTCGGCGATCAGCTCGACAGCTACGACACCCTGCTGTTGGCCTCCGGTGGCGGTGGCTTCACCGCTGGGCAGGCCGCCTGGGTGCGCGACACGCGCAAGATCGTGAGCGTCGAGCCCGTCACCAGCAACTGCCTCGCAGCGGCGCTGGAGGCCGGCGAGCTCCTCGATGTCGAGGTGAGCGGCGTGGCCAGCGATTCCCTCGGCGCCAGACGCCTCGGCTCGGTCGCCTGGTCGGTCGTGCGCCACTTCGTCGACCAGGCGGTGTTGGTCACCGACGACGACATCCGCGCTGCCCAGCGCGTGCTCTGGGACGAGCTTCGGCTGATCGCGGAGCCTGGCGGCGCGACGGCCTTGGCCGCACTGAGGTCCGGCGCCTACGTGCCCGAACGCGGTGAGCGAGTGGTCGTCGCCGTGTGTGGCAGCAATTGCGACCCCAGCACCATCGTCCACCCCTGACGACCGACCGGTCAGCGCCGCCGGGCCAGGTAGACCTGCGTGGTGTAGGTGCGGGTGATCGTGCCCCCGTCGCGATGGTCCACGATCGCGGCGACCTCGTCGAGGGCCCGAGTGCGGTCGGGCTCGGGCAGGATGGACCAGTCGGAGAAGCTCGCGAACAGGGCGCGCAGCGACGCAGCATCATGGCTGAACTGCCAGTCGATGGCCGGCGCATCCACCACCTCGAACGCACCCGATGCCTCGAACTCACGTCGTCTGCGTTCGAGGTCGAGCGCATGCGTGACCGCCACCCTGCGCTCAGCGGTCTGAAACCGGCGTTCGATCGGGTCGAGGAACGACTGGAACTCGGCGTTCGCCGGACCCTTGTCGCGGAACACGTTCCAGAACGGCACGAACCAGCCGCCAGAAGGCACGAGGCCGGCGAGCACCACCATCCCCTCGATCGGGCGCACCCAGTGGAACGACGTCGCCGCGACGGCAAGCGGGAACGGGCCCTCGATCTCGGCGGTCTCGAGATCGGATTCCACCACCACGCACGGCCGGCCCTGCACGCGTTGGCGCAGACGGGCCGCGAGTGCGCCGCCGGGCTCGACGGCGACAACCTCGGCGCCACGATCGAGCAACGACACCGTCGCCTGCCCGGTCCCAGGTCCGATCTCGAGCACGCGGGACCCGCTGACGAGACCGCAGCGAGTCGAGAGCATCTCGAACAGCGGTTCGGGATAGCCGGGGCGCCCGGCCTCGTATGCGATCGGATCTGCGTCGAAACTCGAGCGGAGCCGGTCGTGGTTCGATGTGCCGAGCTGCACCGTCCACACTCCCGGGCCCACTTCGATCCGGCCGGTGCGGATGAAGCCGAGGGATTCGTAGAGCGCGATCGCCGGGGCGTTGCCCTCGCCGGTGGACACCGTCACCAACTCATGGTGCAGCACAGCTTCCACCAGCCGACGACCGAGACCTCGCCGATGGTGCTCAGGATCGACCACCAGTCGGTCGATGTCACATCGCCGGCCTGAACCGGTGATCGCAATCGCGGCGACGATCACGTTGCGTTCGACGACGCCGAGCCATTCCAGCGGCGCCTCGACGAGGTCGTCGAGCGACTCGTGCAACGGGGGAATGCGGTCGAAGCCGATGAGTGCGGCTTCGACCGAATAGGCGGCGCGCTGGATCTCGAGCACGCGATCAGCCACGGATGGGTCGCAGAGATCCAGCCGTTCGATCACGTCGAAGTTCTTCTCGATCGCAGGCGAACGATGCCCAACACTGCGGCGAGCACGACGCCCGATCCTGCGGTCACGGCGCGAAGCGAGGTGACGTCGGCGATGGCTCCCTGGACGAGGGTGCCCACGGGGAACATGATGCCGAGCACGAAGGTGTTCACGGCCAGTACCCGGCCGCGCATCGCGTCGGGTGCCTCCGTCTGGGCGATGCCGGCGAACGATGTGAACGCATACCCGTAGGCGAGCCCCACCACGACGAGCAACAGCGCAGCTGTCCAGAACACGGGGGCGAGCCCGTATCCGATCAGTGCCACGCAGAGGGCGGCGGAGGCGCCCGACATCACGCGCCAACTGCCCCACCGCGTGGTCATCGCCCCGAGCGTGAACGCGGCGGTGACCGCGCCGATGCCCTGACACGTGACCAGCACCGACGTGGCGGTCTCGTCCCCGCCGAACACGTTCGTCGCGATCTGCGAGACGAAGGCGATGAACGGCGACGCGATTGCGATCACGGCGAACATCACCACGAGCATCCGCCGCATCGCCGGGTTGCCGCGGGCGAACCGCACGCCATCACCCAGCGCAGCGAACACCGGGCGCCGCTCACCTTTCCCACTCGGCAGTCGCACCAATGAGACCGCCACGATCACCGCGAGGAAGCTCGCTGCATTGCACCACAACGCCGTCTCGATCCCACCGATCGCGATCGCGAGCGCCGCACACGCCGGCCCGATGATCCGGCCGAGGTTCCACTGCGCATTCGACAGCCCGACCGCCGCGGTGAGGTGCTCTCGCGGCACCAGGTCGGGCAGCGACACCTGGAACGACGGGAAGCCGAACATCACCACTGCGCCGGCGAAGAACCCGATGATGGCGAGGCCCGCCGGGGTTGCATCGCCGCTGCCCACCCACACCGCCAGGACCACGGCGAACAGCGCCGCGAGCGAGTTGGTCACGATCAAGACCCGCCGGCGACGCAGCCGGTCGGCCATCGCCGAGCCCACCGGACCGACGATCGCACCAGGTATGAACCCGGCGGCGCTCACGACAGCCGACCACGAGGCCTTCCCGGTGGTGTCGGCCACGTAGTAGCCGAGCGCGACGGTCTCCATCCAGGTGCCGATGTTCGACACCAGCGCGCCGAACCACATGATCGAGAAGTCGCGCGACCGAAACGGAGCGAGCGAGGGGGATCCTCGGAGTCCTCGCGACGAGCGACCCTCGGGCAGCCTGTCCGGCGCGCTCAGGACCACGCTCAGAACCAGGTGGAGCAGTGTGGTGCCCGACCGACCACGAAGAACGCATCGGCGCGGCGCAGCACATCATCGGCGCGGGCGGTGAGCCGGCGACCTCCGGCGAGCATCGACGGGCGCACGCCGCCGAACAGGAGGGCGCCGAGCGAGGAAGCATCGGTGACGAGGTCGGGCCGCGAACGGACCCGTCGACACGATGCGTCGGTTCCGTCCGACTCGATCGCCCACCGCACCCCGTCGGCCTCGACCACCAAGCGGTCCGTCGTACCATAGGTTCGGGCGCCGAAGGCGATCGCGGGGTCGAGCGCATTCGCCCAGAACCCGTCCTTCATCACCGAGGTGCCGAATGGACGGACGTCGGTGAGCAGGTACGGCAGCGGATCGTCCGGTGGCAGGTTCCGCACCGTGATCGACGTCACGAGGTCGACACCCAGCAGGACGTGCCACAGATCGAGGTGTGCCTGTGCCGTGACGGGCGCGAACTCGACGATGTCCATCGCGTTCTCCGTGCGACCGCTCCACTTCTCCTTGATGCGGTAGGCGGCGTAGCCGTCGGCGTGGGCAAGGTGGTGAGTGGCACTGAAGCCGTCGGATGGCCGCTCTCGCTCGACGTGCACGGCATCGTGCCAGGCCGCGTCGCGCGAGATCTCGCCGCCACGGGTGCGTCGGTACCTCTCCCAGGTCGTGGCGAGGTGGTCGCGGGCGTCGTCGCCGTCCAGGTAGCCGACCGAGCCGGCGTCGATCGGCAGGCCGGATCGGAGCTGGGCCGACCGGCGGTCGATGTCGATGAACCGCATCGTCGACGCGATGCCGTATCCGAAGCGTTCGTAGATCCCACCCTCGCTCGCGAACAGCATTGCGACAGGATCGCCCCGTTCGGCAGCATCGGCATGCACTCGACCGATCAACTCGGTGAGGATCCCCCGCCGACGATGGGTGGCGGCAACCGCCACCCAGGTCACGCCCGCAGCCGGAACCGTGGCGCCCCCGGGCAGTGTGACATCGAAGGCGAATGCGCCGACCACGCCCACGATGCGGCCCCGGTCGACGGCGATCCGGAACCGATCGAGATCGATCAGCGGCCGACGCTCGTCGAGGTGTTGCTGCGTCGGCACCCACCCGAAACCGCGTGCATCGGCCCGCACCAGGTCGGGCCACTCGGCTTCGTCGGGTGTGCGGTACTCGATCGCCATCGCGCCAGCTTCGCAGGTCGGTGGTGGTGCGCCCCGACGCTTTGCGCCTCCCCGTCGTTGCGTAGCCTCGTCGGGATGATCCGCCGCGTGGGGAAGAACCTGGCACTCATGCAGACGTCGCTCGACGATGTGTCTCCGGCAGCCGTCGATCTCGAGCGCGACGGTTACGCCGTGCTTCGGAGCGTGTTGTCCGCCGACGAGATCGGCGAGCTGAGCGACGAGACCGATCGCTTGTTCCGCGACCATCCACCTGAACGGGAGCGGGTCGATCGCGACGAGTTCCGCTACGCGGTCCTCAACCGCAGCGAGCCGTCACGCCGGGCGATGAGCCACCCGCGCATCCTCGCTGCGATCGAGCCCTTGCTGGGTGGCGATTGCCACGTGATCGCCAACACCCTGTGGCACAACACGCC
>JANNQK010000003.1:0-13765 GCA_031400715.1 Actinomycetes bacterium
CCTCGACGAACGACGTACCCCCGACCATCCAGGCTGTGTCAGTGACAACCAAACCCGGTCCTCTCGACATCGCCTGCACGCTGTCGGCCGGATCGATGAAAGCACGCTTGGAGGACTGGCAGAAGCTGCTCGCCCATGTCGTCGGCCGCAGCGCGGTCGATGGCGGCGTGCGCTGCCAGTTCGCCGCTCACGTGCCGACTGGCGAGTTGATGCGGCTCGTTGCTGCGGAGCAGGTCTGCTGCCAGTTCTTCCACTTCGCCATCACCGTCGACACCCGTGGGGTGGCCCTTGAGGTGACGGCTCCCGCCGATGCGTTGGCGATCGTCACCGCCATGTTCGGGCGGGCGTCGTGAGCGGCAAGAAGGACACCGCCGCTGTGGTCGGCCTCGGCGCGGCGGCTTGCGCGGTCTGCTGTGCTGGTCCGATCATCGGGTTCCTGGCGGCCATCGGGTTGGGGACCGCAGCAGGCGTGGCGCTGTTCGGTGTCGTAGCGCTCGTGATCGGTGCGGCTGCTGCTGCGACCGTGCTGGTGCGGCGTCGCCGTCGAGCTGCAGCCTGCGTGCAGATCATCCCGACGTCGAAGCCCGTGGAACTTCTGCCGACTCGTCGCTGAGCATTCGCGTGCCCTGGGCACTTCGGGGTAGGACGATGGTACGGTCCGCTACATGTGGCTGCGATGGGTGGTCATCGCTGTGCTGCTGCTGATCGCCTCGTGGGGCTTGATGATTGTCCTCGCTCGTCGGCTGCCGCCAGGACTTGCCAAGGATCTGGCGACAGTGCTCCCAGCGTGTGTCACCACCGCTCGACGTCTGCGCAAGGACCCGAGGGTCCCGAGACGGGTGAAGGTCGCGGTTGGGTTCGCCGGGTTGTGGGTGTTGTCGCCGATCGACTTGATCCCTGAGTTCCTGCCGGTGATTGGACCTCTCGATGACATTGTCGTGGTGGCGCTCGCGCTCCGCTATGCGGCCCGGCGTATCCCGCCCGAGGCGCTGGTGGAGGCGTGGCCCGCCGACCGGCGGATCTTGTCCCGCCTCGCTCCGGCTACAGCCGAGGTCTGAGCCGCTCGCCGTTGACTGACTCCAAGGCTGACGAGTCGCGGACCGACCGTAGAAAGCCGCGGTGATGCGCTACCTGGCTCGAGCCCACCGTGAGCGCATGACGACGGCTGCGGAACCGGCGTTCTGGGACGCTCCGAAGCTCGATCGAGATCCTCAGGGCGAGGGGTGCCGGTTGGGCGCGGGTTACGGCGTCGGGCGGCCGGGTATGGATGGTTCATGACTGACTACACCGGTGAAGGCTCTGTTCCCGTCGACGATGCCACAGTGTCGGATCCTCCGACGGTTGACGAGGTGCAGAAGGGGCAGGCCGAGAACTTCCCCGAGCAGGCGCGCACGGCGATGCATCACCGACCGGCGACGGCCGACGAGCTGGCTGCGGTCGAAGCTGGGGGGGACCCGGTCGACGACCGGGATGATCTGCTCATCGAAGGGCCCAACTCGGCCTGAGCACTTCCGCTCGCCGACAGGCTGGCGACACCGCTGCGAATCAGCATCGCGGGGCGCAGCGACCCACCCGGCGGTAGGGGGCACAGTCAGGCGCGGCCCTCTGGGCGCTGTGGCCACACGATGTCGGCCACGACTCCGAAGTGATCGCTCGAGACGACACCGGTTCGCGGCTCGTGGAAGGCGAGTCGTGTAGCCAGGATCCGGCCACCTGCACCGCGTCGTTGGTACGGGTCGCCGACGAAGACGTAGTCGATTCGCTTTCGCCCGATGTTCGTCGCATCTGCGATCGCGTTCGTGCGCCAATCTTGCGTGTAGCCGGGTCCATCGCCTGCCATTCGCCACGCGTCCTGCCAGAAAGTCGTGTGTCCTGCCAGTGGTGTCAGTGAGCAAAGGAAGCGGATCTCGTCGCTGTCAGGTTCGGCGTTGAAGTCCCCGCAGAGAATGGCAGGCATTGCGTCTTGGATCGTGCCGGGAGGCGGTATTGCATCGGCGTCCCCTCGGATTGAGCGGAAATAGCGATCGATCTGCAGGACTTGAGCTTGCCGATGAAGGCTCTGGGTGGGGGCGGGAGCGAGATGAACACTGCCGATGTCGAGACCGGCGGTCTGCACATGGAGAAGCTCGAACGGGATTGCCGACAGGAACGGATCGCTGTGCAATGGGTCAAGCGTGAGTGGCTCGTAGTGCTCGGCATCGATCTGCCATCGCGAGAGCACTGCGGAACCGAACAAGAGGGTGGGGTCATCGAGCACTTGAGGGCCGAACGGTCGAACGCCTACGGCAACGTGCCAATCTCCGGAGCTCTGTTCGGCGAGCCATCGGGCGGTGTTGATCTTGCCGGGTGCTTCCCAGACCTCCTGCAGGCAGACGATATCTGGACGTAGCTCGTCGAGCCACGCCACGATCTCGTGTCGCCGGTTCTTCCAATCCGGTTCGAGTAGAGAGCCAACATTGAGAGTGGCAACTCGCAGACACGGCTGATCGGGTCGGCTCATCACTCTGACGCTACTGGGGGCGAGAACTTCACCTGGCCCCTCCCCCACGACTGGCAACGGCGAAGTCCGAGTGCTGCGGTCAGTGAGGGTCGAAGGGGAGCACCCATACCTGCTGCCAGGCGAACCTGGGGCGTCTGCGGGGGACTGCATCACGATGGCGGCTGACCCGGCGGTAGGTGGCACTTTCGCGAGCGCTATCGCTCTGCGTCGTGGCCGAACGCGAGCAGGGTGTGCCAGAGGTACTTGAGTTGCTGCGGGGTCGATTCGGCTGGGTCTCCGAGCGGGACGGGGTCCTCGAAGGGGTGCTGTGATGCGGCGATGCCGATCGCTCGCGCGTGGACGATGCCGGTGGTGCCTGCGATGGTGCGGGCGAGGGCCGGCACGGTGGGACCGCGAAAGTCGGCCGGTACGTCGTCGACAGTCAGCTCCGAGCCACGGTGCCATGCGAGTTCGAACCCGTACCGCGCTGCCGCCGTCGCAAGTGCCCGTTCGATGTCGCTACCTCGGAACGATGGATCGATCACGATGGCCTCGACGTCGTCGCCAAGGCCGACACCACCGTTGACCTGAGCCTCGACGTAGCCGTCGAGGTCCCGGCTCGCCGCACGAGTGTCGGCCTGCCGCTCAAGCATCGCGAGGAGTGAGGCCGTGTCGAGGTGTCGGTTGAGAAGGTTGCCCTCGGCCGCCTGTTCGGCAAGCCCGGCGAGGATGCTCCACGGCTCGTCGAAGGTGCCGACGGCTCGTGGGTCGGCGTGGGTGTCGCCGACACACAGCGTCGTTCGTTCCCGCACGTGGTTGTGCAACACCAGGAAGCAGGACCCGAACCGTGGTGATCCGCCATGGTCGTCGACCGTGAGGTCCCATGCCCCGTAGATGGGATGCATGCCCGATGTCGGGTGCACGTCGTCGTAGGCGCCAGCGAAGAAGTCGTGCTCGAACCGGTGGCGTTCGCCTCCCTGCATTGCCGATCTGCTGCCGGCCGAGATGCCTGTCACCCACTGGCTCCGATAGGTGCCGTGAGCCAGCAGCCCGGCAGCGACCGATCGGCCGTTGCGACCGATCCGATCGGGATGGAAGTTCACGGTGAGCCGCCCGGCGAGCCGCGAACGAGCGACCCAGACCTCTGCTCGTTCAGCACCCGTGGAAGCGGTCCACCGCGTCTGAGAGGACGACCGGTCTCGGCGGGCGCGCCGCTCGATGACTCGGATCGCCTCCACGTGTCCCATCGCCGCCGAACGTAGCCGTGAGATCGATCGCGACGACGGGAATCCGCTCGGAGATCGTCCCGGCGACGACGGTGCCAGGCACCGCAACCGTGCTCCGGAGAGCGCGCAACCGGCGGTAGGTGACGCCGTCGAGGCGAGGGCTGCCCGGCCATGGCGGCAGGCTTATCCCGCTTTGGTCGGCGGTTCGCACAGGCAGACGGTCAGGCCGTGAGAAGTTTCCAGTACACGACCTTGTGGTCGTCGGGTCCGTAGAAGCGGCGGATTCGGGCCTCTTCGACGTATCCCTGCCTCGGGTAGAACTCCCGCGTCCGTGCGTACTGGTCGGTCGAGGACGTCTCGACGATGAGGACCTGTGCTGTATCGGGACCTGCGTCTTGGAGGTGATGCTCGACATGCTCAAGTAGAGCGCCTCCGATGCCGTTCCCTTGCCTGCTCGGATGAACGGCGATGAAGTACAGGTTCCACATTCGATCGGAGAACGGTTCGGGCGCGTAGTACGCCGCGCCAATCAAGGTGCCATCCGCAGCTTCGTTCACGACGAAGTGATGGTCGTGCAGCGACCCGTCAAGGATCCCTGTGACGACGTCGTCGACGAAGGCAGCGTCGTCGACGTCGAACATCTCGGTATCGATCGCGATGGTCTTGATGGCAGGGATGTCCATCGACTCGGCGGGTCTGATCGTCACGTCGTCTCGAGGTTGTAAAGGTAGGCCACGCGCGCACCGTAACGAATGTGTTTGGCGTGAGCAATCGAGTTCCAGAACTGCCGCTATGCGAGCTGGACAGTTGGCTCCACTTCGGGCAATCGACGCGATTGAGGTCGGGTGACGGCTTACTCGCCGACGTCGATCCAGTAGTGCCGTACGTCGCTCGAATAGGACCCGCCGGCCGGCACGCCACCGAGCTTCTCGATCGTCCGCGCAGACGCGACATTCCCCGACTCGCAGACCGCGAGGACCTGGGTCAGCCCCTTCGGTCGGGCAAGCTTCAGAATCTCATCCAGCGCCCAGCTCGCAACCCCACGTCCTCGAGCGCTCGGGCGAACCCCGTACCCCACGTGCCAATGGCGGTGCGTGAAATCGTTGTCTTGGAAGCGGAGAGCGATTCCGCCTACGACCTCTCCGCCGTCAACAATCCAGCGGCACACGCACAGGTCCTCGGCAGCGTTCAACCGATCGACCCATTGCCCGAACCCCTCGGCCGTGCCGACGTCATCCGTCGAAGCGAGGCCGAAACCATCCTCGTGCATGCCGGGACCCCATTCGACGTGCGAGGCACGCCAGGCCTCGTACATGTCGACGTCCGGCGGAATCAACTGCAGCACGGCTGAAACCTACGACATCAACGCTGCGTCCGATACTGGGACTCGTCGACGAGCAATGGGGTGCATAGCTGCCGATCTGGCGCGAGAAGTAAGCGCGCGCCGACTGTCCGATACCGCCGGTTGTGATGGGTGGGGATGCCCCATCACATGGTTCCGCCGGCTCCCTTCCGAGTGGGGTAGATCGGATGGCATGAGTCTTGACTCATGATGAGTAATCACTCATACTGGCCGGGTGTGGGAGGTTGAGGTCACCGATGAGTTCGTCGCTTGGTGGTCGACTCTGTCCGATGCACAACGAGAGGCCGTGACGGATCGGGTCGACCTACTCGCGGAACGAGGTCCGGATCTTGGCCGTCCGGTCGTGGATCGAATCCACAGTTCACGGCATCAATCGATGAAGGAACTGCGGGCTGCCAAGGGCGGGGCACTGCGCGTGCTGTTCTCGTTCGACCCGCGGCGCCAGGCGATTCTGCTGCTCGGCGGCGACAAGAGCGGGGAGTGGAACGCCTGGTACGAGTGGGCGGTCCCGCTCGCCGACGACCTGTATGACGAGTACCTGCGGGAGCTCGACGAGGAAGGATTGATCTGATGGCACGAACCAAGTTCTCTCAACTCCGTGACGCCGTGGTCGCCGAGCCCGGCGCGCCTGAGCGACTCGCGGGCCTCCGCACTGAGACCCTCGAGGAGATCCGGCTGTACGAGCTTCGTCACGGTGAGGCGATCAGCCAGGCCGAACTCGCTGGCCGGCTCGACGTCACCCAAGGCGCGATCTCCAAGCTCGAGCACTCCGACGACGTGCGCGTGTCGACACTGCGCCAGTACCTCGACGCGCTCGGCGCGCGCCTGGAGCTCGTCGCGGTGTTCGACGACGACGACCGCCGCGTGCCGATCCATCTCGGACGGGATGACGCTGCCTGAAGCTGCCGTCTGGTCCCCTCCCCGCGTGATCGTCGGCCCTGATGGACCAAGAGTCGGGCGACGCCACACTTTCGGGAAGTTGTCAGGGGCGAATGCCTTGCCAATCTTCTTGCCAATCTACGGAGCGGGATTGGTCAACACAGGGCAACACTCGCTGGACGATCGGCTAGCGTTTGCCCTGCTCAGACAACACGGCACGAGACTCGGCAACACTGGACGGACGCTCCCGATCACCCTCTCAAGGTGGCGGCACGGGTTCGAATCCCGTTGGGGCTGCTCAGAAATGCCAGGTCAGAGCCGCTCTTCGGAGCGGCTCTCTGGTTTTTCTTCTCACCTTGCCAATCTCGTGCCACTCTGCGGATGCCAATCTCCGGATTGGAGAACGGCGATGAAGGGCTTCATGCGACAGCGGGGGCGATGCGTGGGAACTGCGGGTGTTCCTCGGTGCGGATCCGGTCACTGAGCTGGAGAAGCTCTCGCCGGCCGAGCAGGATGCGATCTTTGCCGCAGCCATTGTTCGCGATCTCGCCGCAGTACCGCCGGAGTTCATCGAACGGGTGCGTAGCCGACTTCGGGATCACATCGGCGGCACCGAGCCACCGGCCGTCCGATGTTCGGAACGACGCATCCTTCGAGCTGCGAGGAGGATCGTTCAACTGCAGGGAACCGCTTGTGGGCTTCTCGCCGAACAGTTCGACGAACCAGGTCGCCGATCCGCCCGCACCAGAAACCCGGACCACTCGCTCGTGATGCCGCCGAGGTGTCGGTGAATCGAACCAGGCGCTCAGCCACGACCGGCACGGCGCTGAGCGCCGAGCTCGCTCGCAGTGGCGAGCACATCCGCCCTGAACGCGTCACCGACGTCCTCCCAAGAGGCTGCCCGTCCATTGACAGCGCCGGGCGGCCACCGCCTGACAGCGGAGGCAGCGGATGGCCGCGGGTCGAACACCCGATGGTCAACCGTCGAATCAGGGGCGTCGATTGAGCTGCGCATGCCCGGTGTCAGATCGTGGAACAGTCTGTTGGAAGTCAGCTGACGCAGGCATCCGAGCAGGTGGTGCACTCAGCGTCAGGATTGGTCAGCACCACGCCGAGGTCACCGTCGACGGCCACCAGCGAGCCGGCCGGGTGGAGCAGTCGGAGCCGGCACTCGACGGTGCCATCAGACCAACGGACGCCGGTGAGGTCGACGGGAGTGGCATGTTCGGCGCCGGCCATCCAGGTTCGTCGCGTCGGTGGCATCGGTCAGCATCCCGTGAATGCGATCAGCCCTGGAGGAGGGCTTGCATCTCGGTGATCTCGGCCTGTTGGGCGATGATGATCTGGTCGGCGAGAGCGAGCACGTCGGCGTTGGAGCCGTTGGCCTTGACGGTCTCGGATTGGCTGATCGCGCCTTCGTGGTGGGCGATCATCATCCCGAGCCACATCTGGTCGAACTCCGCTCCGGTCAGCGCCGACATTGCGTCCATCTGCTCGGCGGTCATCATGCCGTCCATCGATGACATGTCGTGGCCCTCTGATGCATCCATCGCGACGGGTTCCCCGGCTGCGGTGAGCCAGCCGGTCATCAGTTCGACCTCGGGGTCCTGGGCGCCCTTGATCCGGGTGGCGAGGTCGATGACTTCTGGGCTGGCTCCGATGTTGGGGTCGAGAGCGATTTCTGCCATCTCGATCGCCTGTTCGTGGTGGGCGATCATTCCTTGTGCGAACTCGATGTCGCCTGCGTTGAGCGCAACGGTCGCAGTGGCTTCGGCGGCCGGGGTGGTGTCGGCCGACGACGAGTCGTCTGAGCCGCAAGCGGCAAGTGTGGCGGTGAGCGCGAGGGCGATGGCCGGAGCGGCGAGGCGGTGGAGTTTCATGTGGACCTTTCGAGGATGAGTACTACATCATGTAGTATACGGTCGAGTAGACGGCTGGGGGCGCGCCTGTCTCGGACTGGTTCGTAGCGGGTGGTGACACGACCATGGCAGCGGTGATGCCGACGATCAGAAGTCCGATCGCGAACTCGGCGACGACGGCTTGACGCAGGGCCCCGATGTGGCGGTGGAGGGTTGCCGGGTCGTTGAGGCGACGGTCGACTCTTTGACGGTTGGCGTTGGCGATGAGAAGCATCGCTGCGAGCACCACGATCTTGGCGGCAAGGTAGCGACCGTGATTGGCGTCGAGCAGATCCATCGGGCTCCCGACGAGACGCAGGGTCTGGATGATGCCGGTGCCGACGAGCGTCGCAACGCTGATGGCTGCCACCTGTGAGAAGCGACGGACAACCGGCACCACGACTTCGGGAGTCGATTTGGGGATGACGATCCAGCCGGCGATCGCCAGTCCTACGATCCAGGCCGCAGCGGCAGCATGGTGGGCGACGTCGGTGACCACGCCGACCGCCGGCCAGCGCATCGACCGTGAATGACCAGCGAACGCCCAGGTGGCGAGGAGGCCCAGCCCCGGTAGGGAGACGGCGGTCCAGTAGACGTCGTGATGCACGATTCCGGCCTGGAACAGCACCAGCCACATCGACAGAGCGAGGACGATTCGGATCGCGAACGCCATTCCGGCATCGGTGGTGAGTGCGGCGTCGAGCGACCCGAACGACGACCAGGGTGCTTTGCCGCTGACGTCGGATGCGACAACGAGCAGCTGCAAGAACCCGAGGGCGGCGGTGGCGGACAGTGAGCGGCTGAGGAGGCGGCGCAGCATCGGATGGGCGCCGGCCCCTGCCCACACATAGGCGGTCGTGAGCAGGATCCCGACGATGGCCATGATCGCCAAGTACGAGGAATAGCGCAGGACCCAGCGGGCGAAAGACGACGTCGAGTACGTGCCGTCGCCCTGGTCAAGCGACGACTCGTCGACCACGGCGGGTGTTGTGGGTGGAGTTGTCGCGACGATGTTGGGAACTGTGGTCGCTGCGCTGTCGATCGTGGTCGGGGTGGGCGCTGTGACCGTGAAGTCGACGCGGCCGGTGATCGGGTGGCCGTCGGGTCCGACGAGTCGCCATCGCAACGACACCGGACCGGGCTGCAATGTCGGGAGCGGGGTGATGACTTCGGTGTCACCGGCAGCTCCGTGGGTCGAACCGCTCAGGTCGCTGCGGGCCCCGGTGGCGTCGATCAGGGTGACCGTCATCGTCTCCAGCGGCACCGGATTGTCGAACACCCACGTGATCTGGCTCGACGCGAGGGACAACGCGGCACCATCGGCAGGATCGCTGGACAGCAGCGTGTTGTGCGCCCACGCCGTACCCGCCGGGAGGGCGAGGCTGGCGACGACTGCGCCGAGTCCGAGAACGAAGGCGAGCGGTATGAGGCGGCGGTGGAGTGTTCGAGGCATGGGCTGTCGAGTGCGGCAGCGCCCCGACAGCAGAGCAACTACACGATGTAGAAGTGTATTCGACCTCGGTGGTGAATGGGCGGCACCCTGGGGATGGCTCTGTCAGTGGTTGTCCGTTGAACCGCTGGTCGAGGTGCTGTCGTGAACGAGCGGATTGCCGCAGACGCCCGCCTCGGTGCGACAGTGATTCGGTGCACTTCGGCCGGGGGTGAGCCGGCCGGGAACGTCTGCGGGCTGATCCAGGCCGAAGTTCGGCCACTGGCCATTGGCGCAGGCTACTACTACAGACCGTCGTAGTAGTCTGAGGGCGTGCTGATGATCGTCGCGAGTATTCCCAGTCCGTCGAGCGGAGCCCTGTCGATCGGACCGCTTCGTCTCACTGCGTATGGGTTGATGATCGCGCTCGGAATCATCGCCGCGGTGTGGATGGCCGGTCGTCGGCTGGAGCGCAGCGGTGCCGGCACCCGCGACGACATGAGCTCGATTGCGATGTGGGGGGTGGTTGGTGGTGTCGTTGGTGCACGGCTCTATCACGTCGCCACCGACTGGAGCCGTTTCAGCGACGACCTCGGACGCATCCCGCTGATCTGGAAGGGTGGTCTCGGTATCCCCGGCGGGTTGATCGGTGGTGTCGCCGTCGGTTTCTTCGCGGCGAAACGACGTGGTGTGCCGTTTCCCCGAGATCCTCACGGCGGTCGCGCCGGCCATTCCGCTCGCGCAGTCGATCGGCCGTTGGGGCAACTGGTGGAACCAAGAATTGTTCGGCCGGGCCGCCGACCTGCCGTGGGCGTTGCAGATCTCCGACGACAAGCTCCCGCCCGGATATGCCTCAGGTACAACCTTCCATCCGACCTTCCTGTACGAATCGCTGTGGAACCTCGGACTGTGCGCGGCGCTCTTGCAGATCGAGCTTCGGTGGAAGTTGCGGCCCGGTCGACTTTTTCCCCTCTACCTCGTCGGCTACTTCACCGGACGTGTCTGGATCGAGGGGCTCAGGATCGACCCTGCTCACGTGATCGGGCCGCTGCGGTTGAACCAGTGGGTCTCGATCGCCGTCGTGCTCGCTGCCGTCGGGTTCCTCGTCGTCGATCGACGCAGGGCACGCGGCACAAGCGTCGACGCCGGCGGGGGGTCGTCCGCCGCACTTCGGGAAGCCAGGCGATGAAGGAACCTGCAGGGGCATCGCGTCCCGAAGCCGCGGTGTACACCCGGCGTCGTCTCGTTGTCGCGACTGCGATGGTGATCGTCCCGTCGTTGTCATACTCGCTGCTGCGCCGTGGACCCGTCCGATCGGAGTCGACGGCGTCGTCGACAACGTCGTCGACGATCGACGCTGCGAGCTCGGTTCCGTCAATCGGATCGATGGTTCCGGAATCCACGGTCGCGTCGGCGGCGGTGCCGTTGGTCGCTTTCGATCACTCGCTTGCCGTCGGGGCGAGTGGTTCGAAAGTGACTGCGTTGCAGGATCGGCTGCGAAGACTCGGGTTTGATCCGGGCCCGAGTGACGGCTTGTTCGGTCCGGCGACCGAGCGAGCAGTGTGGGCGTTCGAGAAGTTCATACTCGACGTAGACCGCGCCGACGTGACCGGTGTGGTGACGCCGGAGATGTGGGTGCGGATGAACGCGCCGATCGAGGTTCGGCCGCGCCGAACGAACTCCGGCACCCACCTGGAGGTGCTGCTCCCGAAGCAGGTCGCGGTCCTCTACGTCGAGAGTCAGGTGCGGCTGATCACGCACGTCTCGAGCGGCTCAGGTGAGGAGTGGTGCGCTGTGGTCGTGGTCGACAAAGACGATGGCACGCAAAGCGAACAAGGGATCTGTGGTGTGGCGACGACACCAGGGGGTGTGTTCCACTTCGAGCGCCGCGTCACTGGTTGGCGGAACTCCAAGCTCGGGCGGCTGTACAACCCGGTGTACTTCAACTACGGCATCGCTGTCCACGGCGCCTCGAATGTGCCGTCGTTCCCGGCGTCGCGTGGCTGCGTGCGGATGCCAATGCACATCGCCGAGTACTTCCCGTCGCTCGTTGGTGACGGCGATCTCGTGTACGTGTTCGACGGAATCAAAGAACCCGAGGACTACGGTGCGCAGCTGCCGGTGTTCGACTACCAGGACCCCACCTACACCACTACGACCACGACGGCTGACCCACATCCCACCGAGAAGTCGACCGTGTCGCCAACGACGCAGCCCCGCCCAACGACCAGCACGCCGACAACGGTGTTGACGGCGACGACCTCGTCGAGCCCGACCATGGTGGCGGGGTGAACCGCCCGGTGGCGGGCTGGTCCGGGCGGTTCACCCCGCCTTCCAACTCGTCGTGCATGCCGGTACTCCGTGCGTCGTGGATGGTGAACGTCGTGCCTGTTCCCAGGTTCATGTCGTGGTGGCGTCATCCAGCCGTCGATGCCGCCTTGATGCGATTGCCGTCGCTCGTCGACGAGGGCACGGTCGATGTCGCCATGCTCGCCGAGGAGGTCGGGATCTCGGTCAGTCGCCTCACGCACGTCTTCCGCGATCAGATCGGTGTGCCCATTCGGTCCTACGCGCGTTGGATGCGGCTGGTCACGGCGGTCGAGCATCTCGCTCGTGGTCGAAGCATCACCGAGGCCGCGCACGACGCAGGTTTCGCCGACGCAGCGCACTTCACCAGGACGTTCCGGTCGATGTTCGGTCTCAGCCCCTCGGAAGCGGTCGGTCTCGGAACGTGGTTGCATCCGTAGCCGTTTCGTTCAAGCCCTTGCCAGTTGCGATGTTGATGATGGGCGGATGCTGATCGCCCCGAACCGAAGTGTCGAGATCGCCGTCAGGTACGCGTTCGTACCGCTGCTCGCCATCGTCGGGGGAGGAGCGATCGTCGCCCTCGCGCCAATTTCGAAGCCGGGTGTCGTCGTCGTTGTCTTCGCGGCGCTGGTGGTCTCGTTCGTCGCCGAGTGGGTCGTGCCGTTCGAGGAGGCGTGGAACCGATCTCGAGACGACCGGATGCGTGACGCCGTTCATGCGATCGTGAACGAGTCGTCCACTGCAGTCGGTGTGCTGACGGTGCCAGCGGTGGTGGGCGTCGCTCCGACGTTCGTGTCCTGGCCCGATGGTGTGCCGTTTCTGCTCCAGGTGTTGTTCGCCGTGGTGGTGCTCGACATCGGGATCACCGTTGTGCATTGGTGGAGCCACCGCAACGACTGGCTGTGGCGGTTCCATGCCGTTCATCACAGCGTGTCGCGCATGTACGGGTTCAACGGGCTGGTGAAGCACCCGGTTCATCAAGCCATCGAGACCGCTGCCGGGCTCTTCCTGCTGATCTGGGACCGACTGCTGGGCACCTTTGCCGATCCCGCGGGCCGCTCGGTCGCCGTCGACGAACTCGGAGTTGCCGGCCGTTCGGCCTACCCCGTCGGCTACGTCGACCAGTTGCGCGAACCCTTCAGACGAACCATCCGGACGGACCGCCTCAACGCGTGATGGCCGATGCCGAAACGCTCAGCCGTCGGTGACGCTCGATGCGATTTGTCGGCCACTCGCACGCCATGCGTTCATGCCTCCGTCGAGTTCGACGATGTTCGTGTAGCCCAGCCCGGCGAGGGTAACGACGGCTTCGGCGGACATCGAGCCCGACCTGCAGTACACCACGAGTGGGGTGTCTCGATCAGAGGGAAGCGCTGCAGCATCGATCCTGTCGTACTGCAAGAACAGGTCAGTGCCTTCGATCTCACCCTCGTACGGCACGTGAACGTTGATCACGACAGCGTCGGAGTTGGCGAGCGCCGACTCGAAGGCGACCGGGTCGACGAGTCGGTGCGCGGCGCTGCCCGACGACATGTCCATCCCGTCCATCGTCGACGTGGAGCTGCTGTGATCCATGCCGGGCATCCCGAACGCGAAGTACAACGCCACACCGACAGCGACTGCGATGAACGCAACCACGAGCACCTTGCCCGATCGAGGGCTGGATCCCATCGATAGATCGACATCGCCGGGGTTACTACGAGTCGGTACTGACATGCTGTCGGTCTCCTTTGGTTGGATGCGGTCTGGACGTGCCTGGCGGGCGCGATGGCATCTGGCGGGAAGCGACCCGCGCCATGGCTACTACAGTATGTCGTAGCAGTCGACAATCCACGTCAGATCGGAGGCCAACCGGTCC
This sequence comes from Actinomycetes bacterium, assembly GCA_031400715.1. Lineage (GTDB taxonomy): Bacteria > Actinomycetota > Acidimicrobiia > Acidimicrobiales > Ilumatobacteraceae > VFMC01. The sequence continues at coordinate 13,440 of JANNQK010000003.1, forward strand.
GTGCCAACCATCCTTGGAGACCGGTGAAGAGCGTCGCCCACACGCCGGAGACGTAGCCGATGCCAACGATCACCATGGTGAGACCGCCGATGCGTTGCAGCAGACGGGACCGACGCATCATCCATCGCCGTGGGCGCTCCGACTTGTCGAACCAGACAGCGATCGCGATGAATGGGAGGCCGAGCCCGATGGAGTAGAGCAGGAGGAGGAGCATGCCTTCGGTCAACGATGCGTCTGCGGCCGCCTTGGTGAGGATGGTCGCGAGGATCGGGCCGATGCAGGGCGTCCAGCCGAGGGCGAACACTGCGCCGAGAGCCGCTGCCCGG
>JANNQK010000004.1:0-8725 GCA_031400715.1 Actinomycetes bacterium
ACTGACCTGAACGCCGGCGTGTTCCCCGGCAACCCCGAGGAGAACGAACGCACGCGGGCCCTGCTGCGTGAGTTCGTCTGAGTGGGTGCAACGATGAGCGACACGGAGGGGTATGGCGGCATCCCGGGATTGGGTGTGGAGCTGCACGACGGCATCGCCACGGTCACCATCGACAGCCCGCCGATCAACCTGTTCACGATCGAGCTGTTCGTGAACATGGCCGGGCTCGCCCATCGCCTGGCTGCGGACGACCGAGTGCGCGTCGTCGTACTGCGCAGTGCGAACCCCGAGTTCTTCATCGCCCACTTCGACGTCGCCGCCATCCTCACGTTCCCGACCGACTCGCCGCCGCCGGCCGAGCTGAACTCCTACCACCAGATGTGCGAGGCGTTCCGCACGATGCCGAAGGCGACGATCGCCGTGATCGAAGGCCGAGTTGGCGGCGGCGGGAGCGAGCTCGCGCTCAGCTGCGACATGCGGTTCGCCTCGTTGCCTCACCGTGATCACCCGGGGGCGGTGTTCAACCAGCCGGAGGTTGCGCTCGGCATCCTTCCCGGCGGAAGCGGCACCGTGCGTCTGCCGCGCCTGGTGGGGCGCAGCCGAGCCCTCGAGGCGATCCTCGGGTGCGACGACATCGACGCCCGCACCGCCGAGGCGTGGGGATGGGTGAACCGCGCGCTGCCCGCCGACGAGTTGTGGCCGTTCGTGGATCGCATGGCCCGTCGCATCGCAGGGTTTCCGTCGCATGCGGTCGCCGCAGCCAAGGCGGCTGTGCTGCGGGCCGAGCGGGGCATCGAGGGGGACCTGCTGGCCGAAGGTGGCGCGTTCAACGGCACCCTCGGTGGTCCTGGCACGCGACCGGCGATGGAGCGGTTCCTCGAACTCGGGGGTCAGACCAGGGACGGAGAGCTTCGTCTCGGCGAATTGGCGGGCGATCTCTAGTATCGGCGCCCATGTCGTCGATCTCGATCCCCGCCAACCCCGCAGCCGTCACCGCCGAGTGGATGACCGAGGTGCTCCACCTCGCGGACGCGCTCCCATCCGGATCGAAGGTGGCCTCGATCGAGATCGAACCGCTCGGTGCCGGCGTCGGGGTGATGGGTGAGCTCGCCCGCATCCGGATGACCTACGCAGGCGACCGAGGCGCAGCTCCCTCGTGTGTGATCGTGAAGTCACCGTCGCCGTTCGAGGAGAACCGGGCCCAGGGTGTGGGCCTCGGCATGTACGAAGCCGAGATCCGCTTCATGAAAGAGCTCGACGCACACACCAGCGTGCGCACGCCGCGGGTGTTCCTGGCCGACATCGTGAGCGGCACGGCAGAGTTCGTCGTCGTGATGGAAGATCTGGGTCACCTCGTGATGGGCGATCAGGTGGAGGGTGTGAGCGTGGCCATGGCCCGCGATGCGGTGGTCACGATGGCCGACCTGCATGCCGGGTGGTGGGGCAAGGTGCAGACGCCCGAGATGGAGTGGGTGCCGAGTGTGGTGCATGCGCGCATCGAGGGTCTGTCGCAGATGTGGCCCGCGCTCTGGATGGGCTTCAACGCCAAGTTCGCCGACTCCTTGCCCGAGGGAGGAGCGGAAGCCGGTGAGCTGATCTCGGTGCACTACTGGGCCGTGATGAACAGGATCGCCCAGTGGCCGTGGACGTTGCTGCACCAGGACTATCGCGTCGACAACCTGTTCTTCGATTCCGACAACCGCGACGAGCCGGTGGTCGTGATCGACTGGCAGGGCATCGGTCGCGGGCCAGGCATCTATGACCTGTGCTACTTCCTCGGTGGATCGCTCACGATCGAGGACCGTCGCGCCAACGAGCGCGAGCTGGTCGAGCTGTACCACTCGCGTCTGGTGCAGCGCGGCATCGTCGACTACCCGCTCGAGACGCTGTGGCACGACTACCGGTTCGGCCACCTCACCAGCTGTTCGACGGCCGTCCTCGTGGGGGCGACCTTCGATCTCGCCAACGAGCGCGGGTTGGCGCTCGTGGACACGCTGGCGTCGCGCCACTTCCAGGCCGTGGTCGACAACCGCTCCACCGATCTCCTGAGCGAGCTCGACGCCTGAGCGAGCCATCGGAGCGAGCCGGCCCCTGGTCGTTCAGTGCAGCGACACGGGGGTGGCGTTACCGGCGAAGGGCTTGTTCACCAGATCGAAGAAGTCGTTGCCCTTGTCGTCGACCACGACGAACGCAGGGAAGTCGTGCACCTCGATCTTCCAGACGGCCTCCATGCCCAGTTCCGCGTACTCGAGCACCTCCACCTTGGTGATGCAGTCCTGGGCGAGCCGCGCCGCAGGGCCGCCGATAGAGCCGAGGTAGAAGCCGCCATGCGTCTTGCACGCGTCGGTCACCTGGCGTGAGCGATTGCCTTTCGCGAGCATCACGAAGCTGCCGCCTGCGGCCTGGAACTCCTCGACGTAGCTGTCCATGCGACCCGCCGTCGTGGGACCGAACGAACCGCTGGCCATGCCGTCGGGGGTCTTGGCGGGCCCCGCGTAGTAGACGCAGTGGTCCTTCATGTACGGAGGCAGGCCCTGCCCGGCGTCGAGACGCTCCTTCAACTTGGCGTGGGCGATGTCGCGGGCGACCACCATCGGCCCGGTGAGCATCACCCTGGTCTTCACCGGCAACGTGCTCAACGTGGCGCGGATCTCGGCCATCGGCCGGGTGAGGTCGATCTGCACCACATCGCCGGCCTCGGCGAGATGCTGAACCTCGATGTCGGGCATGAAGCGGGCCGGGTCGGTCTCGAGCTGTTCGAGGAAGACGCCCTCACGAGTGATCTTGCCGAGAGCCTGGCGGTCGGCCGAGCAGCTGACCGCCATCGCCACCGGGCAGCTGGCACCGTGGCGGGGCAGGCGGATGACGCGCACGTCGTGGCAGAAGTACTTCCCCCCGAACTGGGCGCCGATGCCGGTCTGCTGCGCCAGCTCGAGCACCTTGCGCTCGAGGTCGAGATCACGGAACCCGTGCCCGAGCGCCGAACCCTCGGTGGGCAGCGAGTCGAGGTATCGGGTGCTCGCCAGCTTGGCGGTCTCGACGGCGAACTCGGCCGATGTGCCACCGATCACGACCGCCAGGTGATACGGCGGGCATGCCGAGGTGCCGAGCGTCTTCATCTTCTCGAACAGCCATGGCAGGAGCGTCTTTTCGTTGAGGAGCGCCTTGGTCTCCTGGAAGAGGTAGCTCTTGTTCGCGCTCCCCCCACCCTTTGCCATGAACAAGAACTTGTAGGCCTCACCGTCGATCGCGCTGATCTTGATCTCGGCGGGCAGATTGGTTCCGGTGTTCTTCTCGTCGTACATGTTCAGCGGGGCCATCTGGCTGTAGCGCAAGTTCGAGGTGAGGTAGGTGTTCTGCACGCCGAGAGCGATCGCCGCCTCGTCGCCGCCACCCGTGTGCACGTACTGGCCCTTCTTGGCCTTCACGATCGCGGTGCCGGTGTCCTGGCACATCGGCAGCACGCCGCCGGCGGCGATGTTCGCGTTCTTCAGCAGATCGAGCGCGACGAAACGATCGTTGTCGCTTGCTTCGGGGTCGTCGAGGATGTTGCGCAGTTGCTGCAGGTGGCCCGGCCTGAGGAAGTGGGCGATCTCGCGCATCGCCTCTTGGGTGAGCAGCGTGATCGCGGCCGGCGACACCGTGATGAACGGACCGAGCGGAGTGTCGACGACAGAGACGCCGTCGGTGGACACGAGCCGGTACGGGGTGTCGTCGTGGCCGAGGGGCAGGATCTCCGTGAACGCGAAATCGGACATGCGAGCAGGCTACGCAACCGAACCCGCCGATCGCGAGCGTTGTGATGCTGGGTCGGGGCGTCAGGGCTGGGGTGTGCCGGACAGCACAGATTCGACCAGGGCGAGCTCTGCAGGCGTCGTCGGGGTGCGCGGGTCGATGGCGCCCTCGGCGACGAGCGTGGGCAACCACCCGACGGTCACGTCGGGGTCGAACGCGACGAGCACCAACGACCCGTCGGCCGTCGCCGAGTCCGGCGTGCCGGCAACGAGTTCGAACGTCCGCCGCGCATCGGCGGATCGTTGCGCCCAGTCGTCGGAGGCGTTGACGAGCAACCGCGCGTTCGACGCGACCGCCGCGCACACCAGCAGGCGTCCGGCGAGGATGGCACGACGGTCGAGCCGGCGCAGCTGGTCGATCGCGAGCCCGAATGGCACCGCGAGCACCATCGCCGCCATGTACTGGTACCGGGGTGACGCGGCCGAATCGAGCCCGAACACCGCCCGTTGCCAGCCGATGGCCAGCAACACAGGAACCGGCATCACGGCGAGCACGGTCACCAACGACCGCGCCCGCAGGTCGAGCGGCGTCACGAACACGACGACCGCGATGCCGAACAGGGCGGCGCCGGCGAACAGGACTTGTCCGGTCATGCCGTTGAACGTGGCGGTGAGAGCGAGCCGGGCGAACCTGACGGCACCGCTGAGCGATGGGCTGCCATCGTCGCCCGCCGGATCGCTTCCCCAGGTGAGCAGCCACCAGGTGTACAGGATCGCCTGAGGAGCGACCGCCACGCCGGCCGCCCTCCAGCGCCGTCGCCAGCACAGCACGACGAAGACCCCGGCAGCGAAGAACGGACCGAAGGCACTGGAGCTGACCCCGATGATCCCGATGGCCGCGCCCACCACGTCGCGACGACCCACCTGCCCGTCGTGATCCGAGAGCACCAGGTGGGCCAAGAACGCGACCAGCGACAGGTTGTAGGTCACCTGCACCGCGAAGACCACGTTCTCCCAGCCGCTGCCGAACACCAGCATCAACGTGCCCACGACCACGGTGGTCCACTCGCTCACACCGACGCGTCTGCACAGCTCGCGCACCAGCAGCACGCCCCCGACGTGGAGCGCCATGTTCGCCACCAGGAAGGGCCAGTACGAGTCGATCCCGAACACCTGCTCGATCAGCCAGTACAGCAACAGCGGGGGCGTCATCCAGTGGCCGTCCTGAGCGGTGAACAACCAATCGCTCGTACCGAGTTGGTCACGCATGGCGCGACGTGTGAGCACGAAGGCCCAGTCGTCGCGGATGAACCACTGGTGCCGACCGACGAATGCGAACAATGCCACCGCTGCGGCGAGCACCACGATCGACACCTGTCGAGGCGTGACCCTCCCGATGACGCTTCGAGCGTCGTTCATCGATGCCTCACGACCACACGCCACCACAGATCGAGCAGCTGGCGGGCACTGCGGGCGATCGCCGGCAGACGGAAGAACTGCGACTTCCCCGAGGGGCGCGCATAGTGGTGCACCGGTGTCTCGACGAAGCGGGCGCCCTGCTCGGTGAATCGGCGCATCATCTCCACGCAGATCACCCCGCTCGTGGACGTGAGTGGATGGTCGACGATCAGCGACCGGCGGAACATGCGGAAGTCGCAATCGGTGTCGCGCACCGGGAGGCGGAACAGCACCTTCACGACATGGTGGTAGGCGCGCCCGATCACCTTCCGATACCAGGAGTCGCCTCGGCCGAGCTTGAAGCCCTGCACCACGTCGACATCGGATGTGGCGAGCGGCACCATCAGCGCGGCTTCCTTGGCGTCGTACTGCGCGTCGCCGTCGGTGTACCAGATCCACTCGTGACGGGCTGCGGTGAACCCGGTGATGAGCGCGCCCCCGTACCCGCGGTTGCGCTCGTGATGGATCGGTCGAAGCCACGGGCGGTCGATCGCCAGCGCATCGAGCACCTCTCGCGATCCGTCCGACGATCCGTCGTTCACGACGATCACCTCGACCGTGTCGACCAGTGGGGACAGCGCTGTGTAGGCGTCGTCGACCAGCGCACCGATCGTCTCGGCATCGTTGTAACACGGGAACATCGCCGACACCGACAAGGGAACCACCGACGGTTCCGAGCTCGCGTGCGGAACGGCGGTCATCGGCGCTCTCGATCGTGGGTGGTGACCGGAGTGGAGATCGAGGTGGAGATCGAGGTGGAGATCGAGGCGAGTGCCGCCGACACGGTTTCCACCTCGTCGTCGGTCATCTGAGGAAAGCACGGCACCGACACACACTCGTTCGCCCACGCCTCGGCTTCGGGGCATGGTTCGGTGGCGAGGTGTCGGTATGCCGGTTGTTGGGTGAGGGCCAGCGGGTAGTGCACCCCGGTACCGACGCCGAGCTCGGTCAACCGGTGGCGCACAGCCGCACGATGGTCGGTCCGGAACACGCAGAGGTGATGCACATGGCGATCGTCGGCAGCATGCCACGTCAGGTCGGGCGCCGCGGCCCGGTAGCGGGCGGCGATGTCGCGACGTGCCTCGTTCCATCGGTCGAGCAGCGGCAGACCCAGGCGCAGCCAGGCCGCTTCCATCTCCGACATCCGGAAGTTCTGAGAGACCCACTCGTGCACGTACTGCTCGGTCATGCCGTGCACTCGCAGGCGGCGAGCGCGTTCGAGCAGCGCTGAGTCGTTCGACACGATCGCTCCACCGTCTCCCATTCCGCCGAGGTTCTTGGTGGGGTAGAAGCTGTACGCCACGGCCGCCGACCGGTCGTGACGATCGAGCGCACCCATGGCCTGTGCGGCGTCCTCGACGACGGGCAGGTCGGTCTTCGGCAGCGGTGCAGGGCGGCCGTAGAGGTGGACCACCACGTCGGCCTTCGTGCGCTGGGTGCGGGCGGCGCGCATCGACGATTCCGTGAGGGCTGCGGTGTGACGATCGACGTCGGCGAACACCGGGGTTGCGCCGAGCGCACACACCGCGGCGGCTGTGGGCACTGCGGTGAACGCCGGCACGATCACCTCGTCGCCCGGACCGACGCCGAGAGCGGCCAGCGTGAGCTGGAGCGCCGCTGCGCCCGACGACACCGCGACCGCTCCGGCAGCATCGGCCCATGTGGCCAGCTCGTGTTCGAACGCGTCGGTCTCGGGTCCGAGGAGCACGATTCCCCGAGCGAGCACCTGCTCGACTCGCGAGAGGAACTGGGCGACGAGTTCTGGCGCGTGCCGGCTCAGATCGACGACTGGTACCACGGGTGATCCCGATAGAAGTCGAGCGTGCGGCGCAGACCGTCGTGGAGGTCGACCGTCGGCGTCCAGCCGAGGTCGGCGCGGATCGCTCCGCTGTCGGTCTCGAACGAGCCGATGTCGATGCGTCGATGCACGGGTGGCCATGGGGTGGCGATCACCTCGCTGCCCGTGCCGGCGAGCGAAGTGAGGATGATCGCGATCTCCTTCAGGGAGTGGCTCGTCGAGCCACCCACGTTGTAGACGACGCCGATCGCCTCGGGCGCCGATGCAGCAAGGATCGATTCCACCACGTCGTCGACGTACAGACAGTCCCGGCGTTGTTCGCCGCCACCGAAGAGCTCGATCGCTTCGCCCTGCAACGCCTTGCGGACGAACACCGGCAGGAAGCCGAGCTCGTCGCTGGTGAGCCGCTGGCGTGGGCCGTACACGTTGGTGAGGCGCAGCGAGCTGATCGGCATTCGGTGGGCGTGGGAGTAGACCATGTGCAGGTGCTCGCCTGCCAGCTTGGCCACACCGTTCACGTCGATCGGACGGGCTGGCGTCTGTTCGTCGACAGGGAACCGATCGACCCGGCCGTACACCTGCCGCGTGCTTGCGTGCACCACGCGGGCGGAGGGGTTCACCTGTCGCAGCATCTCGAGGAAGCGGGCGTGGGAGATGGTGTTGAGCTCGAGATCGCGCACCGGATCGGTCATCGATGCCGTATGGCTCACCTGGCCGGCGAGGTTGAACACATGGCTCACGTCTCGGAGGGCCGCCCCGACCTGAGGATCGCCGATCGACGCTTCGATCACATCGACTGCGAGCCCTTCGATGTTGCGGTGGTTCGCTCCGTGTCCTTCGACGACGGCGTCGACGATCCGCACCGGCACGCCCTCGGTGACGAGTCGATGCACCAGGTTGGATCCGATGAAGCCCAACCCGCCCGTGACCACGCACCCGCGAGCGCGGAGCGTGTCGAAGTCGACGTTGACGGGGGACACGGCCAGCGATCGTAGGCCACAAGGGGCCCTTCGATCGCGACGCGGTCCCCACCAGCGGTGCCAGACTCGACGGCGATGGACGCAGACGAGTACCGCCGCATGGCCGAGGCCGGAGCGCACCACTGGTGGTACAAGAACACTCGCTTGCTGCTCGCCCAGTTGCTGGTGCCCCACCTGGAAGGGCGATCGTCCGGTGGCCGGCGCCCCTTGGTGCTGGATGCGGGCGGCGGAACGGGTGCCACCGGCGGGTGGATGACCACGTTCGCAACGACCGTGCTGGCCGACTTCGAGCCGATGGCGCTCGACGTGGCCCGCCACGACCACGATCGCGGTCACGGACTGCTGGCCGTCCAGGCCGACCTGAATCGACTCCCCTTCGCCGACCAGACATTCGACGCGGTGCTGTGCGTGACCGCCCTGTGCCATCGGATGAACCCCGACCCCGGTGCGATCGTTCGCGACTTCGCCCGCATCACGAAACCTGGCGGGGTGGTGTGCCTCTGGGAACCGGGGGTGCGCCGACTTCGCCGCGGTCACGACGAGGTGACCCACACAGGCCGTCGGTTCAGCGTGGGCGATATGCGCGACATGGCGACCGATGCAGGCCTGCACGTCGAACGAGCGACCGGCGCGTACTCGTTTCTGGTGCCACCCGCTGCCGTCATCGGCTTGTTCGAACGTCCGGACGACGCGAAGAGCGACGTCGGGCGGAACGAGACCGGGCTCGGCGGCGTGTTCCCCGCCATGGCCAGACT
>JANNQK010000005.1:0-8226 GCA_031400715.1 Actinomycetes bacterium
TCTTCTCGCGGGCGGCCGCCCGACCGGCGGTGGTTCGAGTGACGAGGTTCACGACCTCGTCCATCCTCGGATCGGCGTTGCGCAGCCGAGCGAAGCCTCCGATGACGGGGATCCCGAGTCGATCCGTTCCGTGCTTGGTCGCATCGTCGTCGAGCAGCACGATCCGTCCCCATCGGCGGCTGACCCGATCCACCAAGAGGGCGAGGCGCACACCTTCGACGTTCCCGGCGCCGCAGAGGTAGAGGGTGCTCATCGAACAGCGGGTTTCGCGACGGGCTGCCACGTCGGTTCCACCGGCACGTGGGCCTGGTTCGGTCGGAGCCGCTCGGCGGCGCCGGTCATCCAGTCGGTGCACGTGTGGCATCGCTCGGGAAGGGCGTCCCAGTCGTGCTGCAGGTGCATTTCCCGGTAGGGGCCGAGCTGTGCCCACAGGTCGGTCAACGACGCCTGCCAGACGTTGCCGGCACCTTCGTCACCTTCGGTGTCGCCCGGACAGCGGGGCACCCGGCCGTCCCAGAAGACGTGCATCATCGTGATCGCCCACGGGCACGGGATCCGGTTGGCATGTGACGCCTCGAGGCCGGTCTCGAGCTGGCCTCCCCAGCTCAGCTGGCGACGCACCTTCACGACCGCGTTGCGGGCGAGCCAGTGGGCCTTGTACGCCTCCACCTCGCCGGCGTTGTCGTCCATCACGACGAACTGCACCTGGACGGCCATGTCACTGCCGCGCCGATCGCGCTCTGCGAGGAATCGCTCGACGTTTCCGTACACGACGTCGCGATCGGCCCCGACCCGGTACTTCTCGAACGACTCCTTCGAGAAGCCGTCGACCCCGAACACGATGAGATGGGCGCCCGACTCGAGGATCGGACCGTCGAGATCGGGTGTCAGCAGCATGCCGTTGGTGTTGATGTTCAGCGACTGCAAGCCGATCGATCGGCCATAGCCCAACGACTCGAGCAGGAGCTCGGGTTCCAACAGTGGCTCGCCGCAGAAGGAGAACCAGCACTCGGTACGGGGTGACACCGCTGCGATCTCGTCGGCACACTTGGTCCACAACGCAAAGGGCATCACGCCCTTCGGACGTTTCATGTTCGGGTGATGACACATCGAGCACGCCAAGTTGCACTCGGCGCACAACTCCACCGCGAACTTCTTCGGGAACGGGAACCGGGCGAGCGTCGCCGCAATCCGTTCCAGCTCCTCGACTGCCTGCACACTGTGCGCCGCCATGTGTCGCCACCCTTGATCGTTGCCGAGGACCACGTTCCGCCTCGTTGCTGACGCTCATCAGGGTCGAAGGTCCTCTCGCCGACGGCCGGACAGACGTCACCCCGGTGGGCAGTGAAATGACTCAGGACGTCCACGGCTGGACCGGTACTGTCACCACCCGTGCGCACACGGGACGGGATCTGGGATCGGCTGACGATCACGTGTGCGCTGTCGTTCTGCGTGCTCGTGGCCGGGCTCAGCGTCGGCATCGTGCTCGGCGAACTGCGTGACGAACTGGGCATCTCTGGCGTGGTGGCGGCAGCACACGGGTCGGCCTTCGGCATCGGCATGCTCGTCCTCGGAGCGTTCGGTTCGGGCTTCGTCGCCCGCATCGGACGACCCGCGGCGTTCTGGGGGTCGTGCGGCACCGTGACCGGCGGCATCGTCCTGTTGTGCATCGGTCACGCCTGGCCGGTCACGCTCCTCGGTGCATCGCTCGCTGGCGTCGCCTGCTCGATGCTCGTGGTGCTCATGCCCGGCATCATCGCCGACCACCACGCCGACAACCGCGCCGCTGCCTATGCCGCCGTCAACGGCGTGCCGGGGCTGGCCGGCATCGCGTTCTCGCTGGTGGTCGGATCGGTGATCAGCGCTGGTGGCAGCTGGCGCTGGCCGTATGCCGTCCTGACGGTGTCGATCGGCATCGGCGTGTTCGTCGTGGGCCGGCGTGTCACCCTCCCGCCATCGCACACCGCCCCGGTGCGGGTGCTCCCGCTGTTCGCCCACCGCCAGATCGTCGTTCCCTGGCTGCACATCGTGCACGCCGTGCTGGTCGAGTTCCCGGTCGGCATCTGGGCGGTCGTCTACCTCAAGGAAGTGGGCGGCGCGTCGAGCGGCGCGGCGGCCAGCCTGGGTGCGATCTGGGGTCTCTTCCTCTTCGTCGTCCGAATCCGACTGGCGTCCGTCGTCGCGGTGTTCGGATCGTGGACGCGATCGGTGGGATTCGCAACCGTGTTCGCCGGCGCGCTCGTCATGTGGGCCGGCCCCGGTCTCTGGGTGCGCGTGATCGGACTGACCGTCGTGGCCATCGGCGCAAGCGGGTTGTACCCCCTCGCCGTCGACGGTCTGTACGAGCAGGCTGGTGCCGACAACGTGACCCTCGGGTTCGTCACCGCGCTCGCGTCGGGCGTCGGGGTCACCGTCGGCCCGCTGTTCCTCGGGGTGTTGGCCGACTCGGTCGGACTGCGCCACGCGCTGTTGTTCGTGCCGATCGTGGCTGCGGTCGGCGTGTACGCGGCCCGACCGTCGGCCGATCGGCCACACGAGCTCGCGGACGAACTCGTGACGAACGCGAGTTGACGGGACCGATCCGGTGGGCCCAGCCCGGATGGGTCACCGCGAGGCGTCGTGCAGCGCCTCGATCCAACGGGCCAAGAGCCTGCTCTCCGGGGCACCCCATCGGGGCGTCGCTGCCGACTGCACCACGTCGGCGAACTGATCGAGCATCTCACCGTAGGCGTCGGCCCCTGCGGCAGGAAGCGACAGGACGCTCTCGTCGAGTCGCAGCACGTCGACGTTGCTGTCGTGGGCCGGGCCCGGCGCGAACCAGTCGGGAATCGTGATCTGCCCCTTGGTTCCCGACAGAATGTACGAGCGGCCGTACACCGACTCGAACGACACCTCGCACGTCGCGGTGAGGCCGCGACCGAGATCGAGCCAGCCCGACAGCGACACATCGACCCCGTGCGCGTTCCGCACCGCGGCGGCAGCCACCCGGACCGGCTCGCGGGGAGCCACGAGCACCGTGGGGCCGAGGCAGTAGATGCCGACGTCGAACAACGCGCCACCGCCGCGCTCGTCGAAGCGATGATCTTCGGGCCGGCCGAGCGGAAACGAGAACGCTCCCCTGGCGAACCGCAGGTCACCCAACTCGGTTCGCGCCGCGTCGAGCAGCACCTGGTTCCGCGGATGGTGCGGCCACATGTAGGCCTCCACCAATGCCCGTCCGGCCGACTCGGCGGCCGCGTAGACCTCGTCGGTGTCGGCCACCGACATCGTGAGCGGCTTCTCGCACAGCACATGCTTGCCGGCATCGAGCGCAGCCAGGATCCATGGTCTGTGGCCGAGGTTGGGCAACGGGATGTACACCGCGTCGACGTCCGTCCGCATCAGCAGCGCCGCGTACGGCGCATCCGAACCATCGGCATCCCGGCTTGCCTCCGCCACCACCTCGTGACCGGGCCGCGCCTGCATCGGCGGCAGGATCTTGCCCCGGTAGATGCGCGACGATGCCCCGAGGACGCCCCAACGCAGCACCTCAGCCATTGATGACGACCATTCGGATCTCGGTCATCTCCTTGATGGTGAACGCGGGTCCTTCGCGGGTGTTGCCGCTGTCGCGCAAGCCCCCGTAGGGCTGTTGATCCGCACGCCACGTGGGCACTTCGTTCACCAGCACGCCGCCGAAATCGAGCGCCCGAACCGCCTTCATCGCCTTGGTGATGTCACAGGTGAAGATCGCAGCCTGCAGGCCGTACTCGGTGTCGTTGGCCAGCGCGATCGCCTCGTCGAGCGTGTCGTACGCCGTGACGGTGACCACGGGACCGAACACCTCCTTGGCGCACACCTTCATGTCCGGCAACGCATCGGCGATCACCGTCGGCAGCAACACACCGTCATCCTGGCGGCGGCCTCCCGTTGCGATGGTGGCGCCGGCGGCGGCCGCCTCCGTCACCCACTCCTCCACTCGATCCCGCTCGCTGAGCGAGATCAGCGCCGACACATCCGTGGCCTCGTCCATCGGGTCGCCCACGACCAGTGTCTTCACATGGTCGACCAGCGCGGAGGTGAACTCATCGGAGATGCTTCGGTGCACGAGCACTCGTTGGGTGCTGATGCAACTCTGACCGGCATGACTGAAGCCGGCGACCTTGATCTTGGCCGCTGCGGTGCGCCAGTCGCCGTCGGCTTCGATGATCACCGGTGCGTTGTTCCCCAGCTCGAGACCCACCCGTTTGCGCGGTGCCCGGGCACGGATGCTCCAGCCGACCTCGGGCGATCCGGTGAACGTGATGAGTGCGATGCCGGGATGATCGACGATCGCATTGCCGACGGTGCTGCCCCCGCCGGTCACCACCTGCAGGTAGTCGGCAGGCAGACCGCACTCCTCGATCAGCATCTCGGCAAGGCGCAGCGAACTGAACGGCGTCTGGCTCGCAGGCTTCAAGACCACGGGGCAACCCGCCGCGATGGCCGGACCCACCTTGTGGGCCACGAGGTTGAGCGGGAAGTTGAACGGGGCGATGGCGCCGACCACACCGATCGGCACACGCAAGGTGAATCCGATCTTGCCTTCGCCGGCCGAGATCGCGTCGAGCGGGATCATGTCGCCGGCGAGCTTGCGCGCCTCGGCGGCCGAGAACAGGAACGTTCCCACGGCGCGTTCGGCTTCCACGCGTGCGGTCTTGATCGGCTTGGCGGCCTCGCGAGCGATGATCTCGGCGAACTCGTCACGCCTGGCCGTCAGCCGCTGAGCTGCGAGATCGAGGATCTGGGCCCGTTGCCACAACGGCATCACCCCACGATCGAGCGCCGCTTTCGCGATCGCGACCGCGCGGTCGACATCGGCCGCCGTCTGGCTGGGGATCTCACCGATGACGCTGCCGTCGTAGGGCGAGCGAACCGTGATGATCGCTGGATTGGTGCTGTCTGCCATGGCGGGCGAGGCTACAGCGCGCTACAACTCTGCTCATGCCGTCTGCGAACCATCCCTTCCTCGACTGGGACGGCCCGATTCCCTTCGCACATCGCGGCGGCGCGAGCGACGCCCCCGAGAACACCATGCCGGCCTTCGAGTACGCCGTCGGGCTGGGATACAGGTACGTCGAGACAGACGTGCAGGTCACGGCCGACGGTGTGCTGGTGGCCTTCCACGACGACGACCTGCAGCGCGCATGCGACCGTCCGGGGCGGATCAGCGAACTCCCGTGGAGTGCGGTGCGCGAGGCACGAGTGCGTGGCGAGGCACCGATCCCACTCCTCGAGGATCTCCTGGGTGCATGGCCCTCGCTTCGGGTGAACATCGACTGCAAGAGCGATGCTGCCGTGAGCGGGTTGGTGTCGGTCATCAAGCGGCACGACGCGCTCGACCGCGTGTGCGTCGGCGCCTTCAGCGACCGCCGAATGGCACGACTGCGAGCAACACTCGGCGACGGCCTGTGCACGGCCCTCGGCCCGCGAGGCGTGGCCTCGCTGAAGTTCTCGAGGCCGCGCCGGCTCCGGGCGATGACCGCACAGGTGCCGGTCACTCGTGGGCGGTTGACCGTGACCGATCAGCGGTTCGTCGAGCGTGCACACTCGCTCGGGGTCCACGTACACGTCTGGACGATCGACGACCCGGTCGAGATGGAGCGACTCCTCGATCTCGGGGTCGACGGCATCATGACGGATCGTCCGGCGGTGTTGCGACAGGTGTTGGAGCGACGCGACCACTGGCGTGGCTGAACACCATCCATCCAGCGGTGAACAGGAACACAGCGCTCGCGATGGCACACACAGCCGGGCCGGGGCCCAACCGGATCGGCGAGTCCCGGGCGCCGATCGCAAGGGCGGCTCCCACCCCACCCGCGTACATCACGGCCACCACGGCTGCTGCGAGCGAGGCGAGCCATCGGCGCCACCAGGCAAGGACCACGGCCACGGTCACCACCAGCGGAACCAGCGGCCACCACCGCACCAGCAACGAGACCCAGCCGCCGGGAGCGAAGTCCAGTCGGTCGAGCAGTCCGAGCAACTCGTAGCTCGAACGCGAGCTGTTGCCCGATCGCAACCACGGCAGGAACGTGGCGACCACCACGACGGCGCCGGTCGCGGTGTACGCCGCCAGCGCCGATGGTCGGTGCTGCGCCACTCGTCGGATCACTGTGCAAGTCTACGGCGCCCCCTCATCCACCCCCAGGAACCCCGAAACCCCCGAGAGCAGGTCGACATGGTCATCGAGTTCCTCACGTTCGACATCGCCACCGCGGACCAGCAGGCCTGGGTGAACGTCGACCGCGAGACATGGACGGCGTACCTCGCGCGCATGCCGGGCTTCATCCGCAAGGAACTGTGGGTCGATCGAGATGCCCCACATCGTGTGCACGCAGTGATCTGGTGGCAGGACGACGCATCGTGGGCCGCCTGCGATCACGATGTCATGCGATCCATCGACACCGCGATGGGCGCACTTCATCGCATCGGCACCCTGAGCACGTTCGACGTCGTCGCCGTCGATCGCGGCATCAGCTGAGGACGTCGAACACCCACTCCTGGCCGGCGGGCACGAAGACGAAGTCGAACGTGTCGGTGTTGCCGAACTGGAGGTCGTGTTCGATGCTCGGCACCTCCACCACGGAGCCCGACGCCCGCAGCTTGCCGATGCGATAGCCGTCGGCGACCAGGCATCTGGTCATCGACCGAGCGCGATCCAACAGCGTGTCGGCCGACACCGAGGCAACCGGAATGCCGTCGGCGTCCCGTTCGGGCAGGATCTCGCACACGATCAGAGGGTGATGCGCCGCGATCGTTCGGGAGAAGCCCTTCAACACCTCGAGCTCCGTGCCTTCGACGTCGATCTTCACCACGGAGATCGATGACACCCCCAGCAGCCCGAGGGCATCATCGCCCCGCCACACGGGCACCACCTGGCTCGCGATGAACTCGTGACGTCCACTCTCGACGACGAACGTGGCCGTCGGGTCGTCGCCGGGCCAGCGCATGTGGAGCTGGAGCAGATCGGTGCGATCGAGGAGCCCCACCGGCACGAGCGTGCACTTCGAGTAGTCGTTGATCTCGACGAGCTTGCCCGTGTAGAAGTTACATGCGGGGTTCGGCTCGAAACCGATGTAGGCCCGGTCGGGGTCGAAGCCCTTCACCTTCACCAGTGTCTGTCCGCTGTTCACACCGACGTCGACGAACAGGCCAGGCAGTCGGCGGAGGGCCTCGGGGAAGAGCCGATCCAGGTGGACCTCCCTGCCGTGCTTCATCTCGCGCAGGTTCTGTCGTCCGAGCTTGCCGAGTTGGGGGATCCGAGCCCCTTCAGGCGAACGCAGCCGGAAGCTGGTGTTCACGAATCTCAGCAATCGGGTGCGGATCAGGAACTCGCCGAGGAGGAAGTGGCGCATCGCCGCGCACGGTATCCCACCGTGGAACGGTCGGCCGTCGATCCCTCCGAAGCCCGCGCCGTATCGTTGACCCATGGCAGCCAGCAACACTCGATCGTCCCGTTCGTCGCCTCGAAGCTCGCCTCCGCTGTCGTCGGTGCGAGCACCCAGGTCGATGGTCGCCTCGGCCGACCACCTTGCCAGCCAGGCCGGGATGGCGGCCATCGCACTTGGAGGCAACGCCGTCGACGCAGCGATCGCGACGAACGCCGCGATCGCCGTCACCGGGCCGCATCTGTGCGGCATGGGGGGCGACCTGTTCGCGTTGGTGCACGACGGCCACGAGGTGCACGCGCTCAACGCCAGCGGTCGAGCGGGCAGTGGAGCCAGCGCCGATGCGCTCCGACGCGACGGCCATCGCCACATGCCGTTCCGGCACGACATCCGCTCCGTCACGGTGCCGGGCTGTGTCGATGGGTGGTGCGCCCTCCACGAGCGCTTCGGTCGGCTGCCGCTGAGGCGTCTGCTGGAACCCGCGATCCGACTCGCCGACGAGGGCTTCCCCGCCTCGCCGCTCTTGGTGGGCTCGCTGGCCACGGTGGACGAACGAGGACGCGAGGCGCTGCACGAGCTGGTCACCCAGGCCCGCCGACCCGGCGATCGCGTCCGGAGGCCCGGCGTCGCTGCGGCGCTCCGAGCCGTGGCCGAACACGGCCGGGATGGTCACTACCAGGGCGACTTCGGCCGGGGCCTGCTCGCCTTGGGTGGCGGTTGGTACGCCGACAGCGATCTCGCCACTCCAGGTGCCGAGTGGATGGCGCCGTTGTCGCTGCAGGCCTTCGGCCGCGTGCTGCACACCATCCCGCCGAAC
>JANNQK010000006.1:0-1706 GCA_031400715.1 Actinomycetes bacterium
CGAGCAGAACACGCGCCTCGCCCACCTCCCAGCCGAGATCACCCAGGTCGACCTGGCCGGCCTCGCCCTCGAACTGGCTGCGTGGCAGGCGGCACCGGAGTCGCTCGCCTTCCTCGATCAGCCACCGGCCAAGGCGTTGCAGACCGCACGTGATCTCCTCGTCGAACTCGAAGCGCTCACCGCCGCCGGAGCGATCACCGACATCGGCCGCACGATGCTGGGCCTGCCGGTGCATCCGCGCCTGGCTCGAATGATCGTGGCGGCACCGACCAACCTGCGCGCGCTCGCCTGCGTCGTCGCGGCCATCGTCGACGAGCGCGACGTGCTTCGCGGCCGTGCCGACGAGTTGCCCTCGGACCTGTCGTATCGGGTACGGCTCGTCGTCGGCGATTCAAGACCCGGCGGTGTGGACGACCGAGCCGACCGGCGAGTGATCGAGCGAGTGCGCGATCGGGCCCTCGACATCGCCCGGCGCGCACGCGTTCACATCGTGCTGAGCGAGGTCGACCCGGCACACGCAGGCAGCGTGCTCGCGCTCGGTTTCCCCGATCGAGTGGCCGTTCGCCGCAGCCAACTGGGGCAGTTCCAGCTGCGCACCGGCGGCGGGGCGTGGGTCGGCAAGGACGACCCGCTCGCTCGCGAACCGTTCGTGGTGGCCGCCGACCTCGACGGCAACCGCACGAACGCCCGCATCCGACTGGGTGCCGGCCTCGACGCAGAGGAACTGGAGATGGCGCTCGCCGACCACATCGAACGCCGCGAGGTGTTGCAGTGGGACAAGCAACGAAACGACCTCGTCGTGCGAGTGGAGACCCGCTTGGGCAACATGACCGTGAGCGACCACACGCGGAGTCCGTCGCCGGGCGACGCGGCGACATCGGCGCTGGTGGAGCGTGTCGTCAACACACGGCTCGGGGCGCTCGACATGCGGCTCGCGAACACGCTCCGTGCCCGCATCTCGTTCATACGTCGCTGCTTTCCCGACGATGGATGGCCGGACACCAGCGACAAGCACCTTCTCGCCACTGTCGACGAGTGGCTCGCTCCGTATCTGCCACACGCGACAGGGCGAGCAGATCTCGAACGGCTCGACGTGCCGATGCTCCTGTCGAACCACTTGACATGGGATCAGCACGTGCAGCTCTCCGAACTCGCACCCGCGACGCTCGCAACCGCCACGGGCCGCCAGGTGCCGATCGACTACTCCCGCGACAACCCGACGGTCTCGGTTCGAGTGCAGGACCTCTTCGGGATGGCCGAGCATCCCACGGTCGGCGGGGCGATGCCCGTGGTGATGGAGTTGCTCTCCCCCGCCGACCGGCCGATCCAGATCACGAGCGATCTGCCCGGCTTCTGGACCGGGTCGTGGGCCGAGATGCGCAAGGAGATGGTCGGTCGATACCCGAAGCACCACTGGCCCGTCGACCCGGCGACCGCGGCTCCCAAGCGGATGAAGGGTCGGGACTAGAACCGGCTCAGAACCCGTTCAGTGGTCGGCCTTCGTCGCCACCACGATCGCCGAGAGACCCGCCGGCAGATCGGTGCGTCGCAGCACCCACCGCTCCAGTCTGGCCATGGCGGGGAACACGCCGCCGAGCCCGGTCTCGTTCCGCCCGACGTCGCTCTTCGCGTCGTCCGGACGTTCGAACAAGCCGATGACGGCAGCGGGTGGCACCAGAAACGAGTACGCGCCGGTCGCTCGTTCG
>JANNQK010000007.1:0-1573 GCA_031400715.1 Actinomycetes bacterium
CGAAGAAGCCCCTGGCAAGCGCCTCGTCAAGCTCTCCCTCACCGTCGAGGAAGCCGAGTTCGATCGAGACATCGACCAGGCGTTTCGCAAGATCGCCACCGAGGTCCGCCTGCCCGGGTTCCGCAACGGCAAGGCCCCACGCAAGGTGCTCGAAGCTCGCATCGGGATCGGTCCCGCCCGCGAGCAGGCCTTGCGCGACGCGATCCCGGTCTACTTGGCGAGCGCGGTGCGCGAGCACGACATCGATCTGATCGCCACCCCGCAGGTCGCGATCACGGGCGGCGAGGAGGCCGGTCCGGTCAGCTTCGACGCCACCTGCGAGGTGCGCCCCGAGATCACCGTCCCTGGCTATGGCGGTCTCCGTGTCGAGCTGTCGTCGCCTGTCGCTTCCGACGAAGACATCGACCAGGCGGTGCGAGCCGAGCTCCGCCGTCATGGCTCGCTCGTCGACGTCGAGCGGGAGGTCCAGTCCGGCGATCACGTCACCCTGTCGCTGAACGGCACCCGCGACGGCGAACCGGTCGTCGGTCTCACCACCGAGGACTGGCTGTACGAAGTGGGGCAGGGCTGGGTTGCCCCCACCTTCGACGCCGAGTTGCTCGGCGCCACCACGGGGGCCGAGCTGGCCTTCACCGCGACGCCCAACGGCACCGATGTCGCCGCCGACTTCGCCGTCACCATCAGCAACGTCCAAGAGATGGTGCTGCCCGAGCTCACCGACACGTGGGTCGACGAGAACATCGGCGAGTTCGACACCGTCGAGGCGTTCACGGCGTCCATCGCCGAGCGCATCGGGAACTCGAAGCTGAACCAGGCTCGCAGCTCCTTCGTCGACCGGGTCACCACAGCGTTGGCCGAGCTCGTCGAGGTCGATGCCCCCGAGTCGATGGTGAACGGCGATCTGCAGGCTCGCCTGCAGAACACGGTCCAACAGTTTCAGCAGCAGGGCATCTCGATCGATCAGTGGCTGGCCGCGACCGGCCAGGATGCCGAGTCCTTCATCGCCACCCTGCGAGTGCAGTCCGAGAAGGCCGTCAAGATCGACCTCGCCCTGCGCGCCGTCGCCGTGGCCGAGAGCCTCGCCGTCGGCGACGACGACCTCGACGCCGAGTACGAGCGCATCGCGGTGCAGGTGCAACAGAAGGCCAAGCAGGTGAAGCGGGCCTACGAGGCGAACGACGCCGTCACCGACCTCATGTCGCAGATCCGCAAGAGCAAGGCGCTCGATTGGCTGGTCCACCATGTCGAGATCGTCGACACCGACGGAACGCCCATCGACCGCGACCTCATCCTCGGTCACACCCATGACGAAGATGGTGGCCACAGTCACGATGGTGGCGGCCATGACCACGACGGCCATGACCACGACGGCCATGACCACGACGGCCATGACCACGACTGACCACCTCCTGCCACAACACCGACAGCCTTCCCACCGACCGCCTCACCGAATCAGCACCGACCGGAGCCCCCGATGACCGAGATGCGCAACTCCATTCCCATGCCGTACGTGGTCGAACAGACCAGTCGCGGTGAGCGGACGTACGACCTGTACAGCCGTCTGCTCAAAGAC
>JANNQK010000008.1:0-4786 GCA_031400715.1 Actinomycetes bacterium
GGAGGTGGGGCTGACGCACGGTTCTGGTCGCGCTTCGCAGCGAACCTCGCAGCGAAGCGCGACCGGTTCGCGTCCACGTCGACGAACGTCGTCACGGGTCGAGCGCGTCCCACAGCTGTGTGGCCGTCAGGCTCTCGATGATGTGACCTTCGCCTGGCACGATGACGAGTTCGCTGTCGATGCCGAGCGCGGCGAGGCGATCGTGGGCGAGCTGCGAGCCCTGGAGCCAGCTGGCGTCGTCGCCGCCGACGATCAGGGTGATGTCGATGTCTTCGAGCGCGGCGAACTGCTCGTCGGTGGTGTCGCTCGGCGGTGAGCCGGGGAAGAGCACCATCGACCGGAATCGTTCCGGATGGTCGAGGGTGGCACGGAAGCCGCTGAGCCCGCCATTGCTGACGCCGGCGAGATCGAACGTGCCGTCGGTCGGCGGGAACGTGGCCGCGATCGAGTCGAGGAACGACGGGAGCAGGGCAGCGGTTTCGTCGGTGTACCACAGCCCCGTGGCAGGGGCAGCGGGGGAGACGACGACCCAACCGCGTGCGAGTGCCTCATCCCGCCAGTACTCCTCGACGAGCCGATCGGTGAGGTCGAGGTCCTGTCCCCCGGGCGGGAACGCGAGCAGGACGTGCCCGGCTTCACCGATCTGCCGTGTCGGTGGCACCACTGCGACGAACGACACGACTGTGCCGTCCGCCGTGGTCCACGTGTTGCTCCGGCCATCGACGATGGCGAGCGGCGAGGCCGGGGAGGCGGCCTCGGTCGCAGGCGGTGCGACGGACGGGGCTCCCTCCGTCGAGTCGCTGGTGCATCCTGCGGCCGCGAACCCTGCGACGGCGATCGCCAGTGCCGCGAGGCTGGTGCGGGGGAGTGAGGCGCGAGGCACATCGCGACGCTACTGCGGCAACCATGTCGCAGTGCCGAGCGGCTCGTCTCGGGCCAGATGGTCACCTGCAGTGTGGGAATCGTCGCCGATTTCTGTTCGAGTCAATGGTGCCGGGCGACATCGACGACCAGAATGGGTGGCATGACCGAACGTACGTCGGCGAGTCGCTCGACGCCTGCCTGCCCGCGCCCTGACGCGTCCTCCGGAGTTCCCACACCGGACGATCACCTGCCGTCTACGATTTCGTCATGACGGAATTGGCGCGAGTCGAGGGAGCAGAGGGGACCGATGGCTCGCCGATCGAACGGAGGTGCCGGTGGTGTCGCTTTCCCCTGGCCGAGCACGCCGGGCCGGGGCGACCTCGTCAGTTCTGTTCTCAGGCCTGCCGGCAATGGGACTGGGTGTCGCGGCAACGCGCGCGTGAGATGGCGTTGAGTGATGAGGAGTTGATCGTGGCGCGCTCGGAGCTCGATTCGCTGCACGACGACTTGTACGTGCTGGACCGTGCGGTGGCCGACACCCAACGTGAACTCGGCAACGAGCTGACCAAGGCCGAAGCGATCACGGCGCTCCGATGGCTGCTCGATGCAGCGTCACCGTTGGTGAACCGGAAGATGGGCACCCCGACGTGACTCGCGAACGAGAGATGAGTGGGCTAGCGCCACAGTGGGCTAGCGCCACCCATCTCTCATCGCCTTGGTGGACTGGGTCGGAGCAGCCTCCCCTGGGCTGCCGGCGATCCTCGGCACAACGCCGATAATCATCGTTATGTCAATTTCTCCTGAACCCATCGAACAGGTGCTTCCCGCGTGCACCACCACTCTCGTGATGCGATGGGTCGGTGGAGTGGCTCAGCGTTCGGACGTGAGGACGTCGGGTGTCGCCGAGTCGTGCTGGACCACCGGGTTGTCGCCTTCGCGTTCTGATCGCCTCTTGGCCTTCTGTTCGTACGATGCCAGATCCGCGGCGCGGATGAGATCGTCGAGAACCGACGGGCCAAGTGCCGTCACGAGGCCGTAACTGAACGCCAGTTCCAGGGACTGACCGCCTGGGATGGCGGTCCGGCTCGTTCGGATGTCGTCCAGTTGTTGTGCCACGATCGACTGGTTGATCGGTGACTTCGCATGGAGCGCCAGCAGGAACTCATCACCACCCAGGCGGATGACGGCGCCCTGAATGTCATTGGCGCTGCCTCGCCAACCTGCCACGACGTCGCCGAGTCGACGTGCAACGTCGATCAGGACGGCGTCACCGGCGCTGTGACCCCACGTGTCGTTGATGAGCTTGAAGCGGTCCATGTCGATCGCAGCGATCAGATGCCAGCCGAAGGCGGGATCATCGATCTTCGCTGCAGTGTCGAGCTCGAGCTGGTGACGGTTGCCGACCCCGGTGAGCGGATCGATGGTGACGCGGGAGACCGCATGCGACATGGCGGCCATCCGCCGTCGGACCGCGATGCCGCTGACGACGAGGGCGCCGAGAGCGAGAAGGATCGAGAGAGCGAGGCACACGGCTGCCTTGATCGACGAGGCTCTTTGGGCGTTCTCATGCTTGGTGCGTGCGTCGGCGAGAGCGCCGTCGACGACCGCCTCCACGTCGGCCTGGACGTCGTCGACCTCGTCTGCGAGTTGGTCGAGCGTGATCGGGGCCGGGCCGGGGACGCCGTCCTGCCACGACACCACCCATTGGTCGTAGGCCCAGAGCCGGCTCGCTACCAGCCGATCGCTCACGATCTGGACGCCCGGGTGCGGCACCGCCGCAGTGGGTTCGTAGACGTAGCTGTCGACCAACGGGGTATCGCCGTCGGGGCCCAGGTAACCACCGTCCGAGAGGATGTATGGCTCCGATCGGGCCACGTACGCGGTGAGGAAGTCGGGAACCTCGGGTTTGTCCAGGGTGTACGCAGCGTCGAGCGCGTCGTTCAGGACCTGCAACGCAGCCGCGTCGGTGCGCATCAAGTCGTAGAGCGCAAGGGCTTCCTGAGACAGCGCCTCGTCCGCCGGTCGTTCGTCGCGCGCTGCTGCTCGACCTGTGTCGAACAAGACGCTCGGATCGGCATCGCGCACACCGTCGATGCCATCGGTCGTGATCAAGCCATGCAGGAAGAGCGCCTCGACGGCAGTGGCGCCGCTCCCCCGGCCCAAGACCTTCAGCCGTTCGGAGGTCTCGGCACGAATGAGTTCACGTTGATCCCGCGCCACCTCGACATCTGCGTCGCTCGCCACACCGAACACCTGCAGCATCGTCTCATCGACCTCGCGGAGATGAGCGTGCCGTAGCTGGCTCCTGATCTCGATGATCTCCATCGCGGCGGCGCCTGCCTTCGAGCGTGACGCGTCGCGCCGCGCCCCGCTCGCCGACGCAGCGGCCAGTCCGGCACCAATGAGGCAGCCTGCGACGATGGCAATCGCTGCGAAACGCACATGTCGTGCTGGTGTCGACGTCGGTCGTTGGCCACTCATCGAGGATCGTTCGTCCTTTCGCTGGAACGTTCGCGGGCGCACGTGCGCCACTCCTTCCATCGGTCATCCCACCCCCCCACTTGAGGTGGCCGTGTCCGTTCGAGGAGTCCGGTGTCGGCGGACGTCGGGGCACGGAGTGTCGAATCATCCCTGGTGAGAACGATGTTCGGCCTGAATCCCCCGTCTAGGGGTGTCGAGATCGGAGCCTTGGTGCCGATTGGACTTCATCGGCGCGCTGGCGGAAGAGGAGCCCTGGTCATGAGGAAGGCACTGGCGATGGCGGTCGCTGCCGCGGTCGGCACGGCCACGATCGGCGCGGTCCAGGTGTGGGGCGAGGGCGGAGGTTCGCCATCGCTGCTCGTTCCAGTGCCCCCGTGCCGACTCCTCGACACCCGTCCAGCACCCGACACCGTGGGATCGGTATCGACACCGATCTCCGCTGGTGGCGAGCTGACGCAGATGGTGCACGGCACCAACGGCAACTGCAGTGTCCCTGCCTCTGCGACGGCGGTTGCGATGAACGTGACGGCGGTGGGTGGCACATCATCCAGCTACCTGACCGTGTGGCCCGCGGACTCGCCACGTCCCTTGGCCTCGAGTCTGAACTGGGTTGCCGGGGCGCCGCCGACGCCGAACAAGGTGGACGTGCAGCTCTCCCCCGGCGGCGAGTTCAAGATGTTCAACCTCAGCGGAACGGTCAACATCATCGCCGACGTCGTCGGCTACTACGTCCCGGCGAGCGGCGGATCGGGAGGAGCTGGCCCGAAGGGCGACAAGGGTGATCCCGGAGCACCGGGTCCGGCCGGTCCGGCTGGTCCGGCTGGTTCCGGTTCGTCGATCGGCCCAGCGGGCCCTGCTGGGCCGGCGGGTCCGACTGGTCCGACCGGTCCGACCGGTGAGGCTGGTCCTGCTGGTGTTGCGGGCGCGCCTGGTCTGAAGGGTGACAAGGGTGACACGGGCGATGCCGGAGCGCCCGGTGCGATTGGTCCGGCTGGCCCTATGGGCCCTGCCGGTGCGACGGGTGAGGTTGGTGCTGCTGGTGCGGTTGGTCCGGCTGGTCCTGTTGGTGCGACGGGTGCGATTGGTCCGGCTGGTGTTGCGGGTGCGCCTGGTCTGAAGGGTGACAAGGGCGATACGGGAGCCACGGGTGCGGACGGTGCTGTTGGTCCGGCGGGTCCGACCGGTGCGACAGGTGCGGTTGGTCCTGCCGGTCCCACGGGCGCGACTGGGGCGACGGGTGTAGCCGGTGCGCCTGGTCTCAAGGGAGACAAGGGAGACAAGGGCGACACCGGGCCAACGGGTGCGGACGGTGCGACCGGTGCGGTTGGTCCCGCTGGCCCTGCGGGCCCTGTCGGCCCTGCGGGTGCGGTTGGTCCTGCTGGTCCTGTTGGTGCGACGGGTGCGATTGGTCCGGCTGGTGTTGCGGGTGCGCCTGGTCTGA
>JANNQK010000009.1:0-2860 GCA_031400715.1 Actinomycetes bacterium
CACGCTGTCGATGGCCGCGCGCGCCGTGGCGATGACGGCGTCGCGTCGCGGCCCGGGTTGGTGGACCGGATACCGGTCGAGATCGATGTATCCGCTGGCAACGGGCAGCGCGGCAGACTCCATGCGGCGAATGCTATGCCTTCGGTGGTGCGGCGTCGCAACAGCCTCGGCCCTCGCGGGCAGAGGCGAGGCCGACACGCGTCGCGGCTCAGAGGAGCAACAATGGACCGAAACCATCTGTTCAACAGCGATTCCCCACCGAACATCGCGAGCATCCACGACCTGCCCGCATCACAGTGGGGACCAACCCACGGCGGACCGCCCGCCTGACGAGCCAGGTCGGCTCTCGATCTACGATCTCGCTCGAGCGTTCCGTCGGGGCGCGGGCAGCGTCGGGGGGAGTGCACGAGCATGGCGTCGCATCCGAAGCACATCAACCACGAGCTCAGCCCGATGGCATGTCCGGTCGACCTCGCCGACGTCGACCTGTTCGGCGAGGGTGCGCAGGAGCACTGGTACGAGGCCTACGAGATCCTGCACCGTGATGCCCCCGTGCTGCGCATCGTCGATGGTGGCTTCGCCCCCGGCACCGATGCGTTCGTGCTCACGAAGCACGCAGACCTGACCATGGTGGTGAAGGACCCTGAGCGCTTCCCGGCCCTCGGCCAGGCGCGCGTCGGCGGCTATGCCAGCGAGGGCCTGTCGGCGGAGGAGGCGTACGCGAAGTACAGGAGCCTGATGCAGGCCTCGATGGTGTCGCTGCGCCCGACGCAGGAGCTGTACATCCGCCATCGCAAGGAGTTGACCGACCCGTGGGTCGGCACCGGGGCGATCCGCCACCGCGACATGATCGCCAGACACGCCAACGATCTCCTCGATGAGTGGATCGCGGACGGCGAGGTCGAGTTCATCAGCCGCTTCGCTCGCCCACTGCCCCAGCGCGTGATGGCCACCATCCTCGGGTTCCCGCTCGACGACATCCCCCAACTCGCCGAATGGGGCGATGCCGTCGTCACGCCATTCGTGCACGGCAGCGGTCTCAAGCACGAGATGACCCCGCAGCAGACCAAGGACATGCTCGCCCGCCTCGCCGGCTTCCAGGACTACATCTACGAACACGTGCGCGCCAAGCGCCGCGAGCCCCACGACGACATGGTGAGCTTCCTGTGCGACGTGCACTACGAAGCGCTCGACCGCAAGCTCACCGACCTCGAGATCGCCGGCATCGTCCACGCGATGATCCTGGGCGGGCTCGAGACCACGCAGTACGCGCTCGAAGAACAGGCTCAGCTGTTGTGCGAGCGCCCGGAGATGTTCGAACGCTTGCGCCATGACCGGGCCAAGGTGCGCTCCTTCACGGAGGAGGCGATGCGGATGCGCTCCCCCACGCACGGGCTGTCCACGCGCATCACCTCCCGCGACGAGGTGTTCCAGGGCGTCGCCGTGCCCAAGGGTTCACTGCTGCACCTTCGGTTCGGCGCGGCCAACGTGGACGAGGACGAGTTCGCCTGCGCGTTCGATCTCGACCTCGAACGTGAGGGGGTCACTCGCCACGTCGCGTTCTCCACGGGTCCGAGGGTCTGTCCCGGCGCCAACCTGTCACGCGTGGAGCAACAGATCGCGTGGGGTGTGCTGCTCGACCGGATCGAGTCGATCGAGTACGGCGAGGGCAACGACTGGATGCATCAGCCCGGGATCATGCTCGGCACCTTGAAGCTGAACCTCCGGTTCAGCGCGGCCGAGGCACCTCTGTCGTTGGGGACGGGCCGAACACCGAGCGCTTCCTGATCGGTTCCTGGCCGCGGTCAGCTCGGGCTCTCGATCCGGCCGGCCGGGGGGAGCACTGCCAGACTCGGGCACATGAACGCACGTCTGACGGGAACCGGTATCTGGAGTGGCATGTTGCGGTACGGCGACCTCGATCAGGTCGGCCCCGCAGCGACCGAACTGGAAGCACTCGGTTACTCGGCGTTGTGGATCCCCGACGTCGGCGGCGATCTGTTCGGTCCGCTCGCCACCCTGCTCGGAGCGACGACCACAGCGACCATCGCCACCGGCATCCTGAACGTGTGGATGCACACGCCCGAAGAAGCCGCAGCACAGCATGCCCGACTGACCGCCGAACACGGGCCGCGGTACCTGTGCGGCATCGGCATCAGCCATCGCCCGTTCATCGACCATGTCAACCCTCCCGGCACCTACACCAAGCCGATCGAGACGATGGCGACCTACCTCGACGGCCTCGACGCCGCTGCCACACCGCTCGCCGTCGGCGATCGGGTGATCGCCGCGCTCGGCCCGAAGATGTTGGAGCTCGCCCGCACACGCACGGCCGGCACCCACCCGTACCTCGTGACTCCGGAGTTGACGGCGAAGGCTCGGGCCGGCATCGGCCCGGAGGGCTCGGTCGCGAGCGAACAGGGTGTCGTGCTCGAAAGCGATCCCACCAAGGCGCGCGAGATCGCCCGCTTGCATCTGGCGACGTACCTCGGATTGCCGAACTACTCGAACAACTGGAAGCGTCAGGGCTTCACCGACGACGACATCGCCAACGGCGGCAGCGACCGCCTCGTCGATGCGCTCGTGGTGTGGGGCGACGACGACACCATCGCGGCACGCGTCCAGGCGCACCGCGATGCGGGTCCTATGGCTACCGTTGGGACGGAGTTAATATTCCTTTTTTGAATGCCGTTTCAAAGGTGATTCAGTAAGAACAAATAGACGTTTTTGGCCCTAAATTCGCATATCCCCAGGTATGAATCTAATAGACTCTTATAGGCGTATAGGGCCACGAAAACATGTATAAGCTAATGACAGTTCTAGCAATTTTGGTCTCTTTGCCCACCCTTGCAAAAGAGAA
>JANNQK010000010.1:0-6084 GCA_031400715.1 Actinomycetes bacterium
CTCAGGGCCCGGGGCTGGTGCCGGCTCAGGGGCCGGTGCGGGCTCAGGGGCCGGGGCTGGTGCCGGCTCAGGGGCCGGTGCGGGCTCAGGGGCCGGGGCCGGGGCTGGTGCGTCGCTGCCCACCACGGCGATCACGGCGCCGACCGGCACGGTGTCACCCTCCTGGGCGAGGATCTGGGTGAGGGTGCCGCTGATCGGCGAGGGCACCTCGGTATCGACTTTGTCGGTGCTCACCTCGAACAACGGTTCGTCGGCGGCGACCTGGTCGCCGACTTTCTTGAACCACCGGGTGATCGTGCCCTCGGTCACGGTCTCACCCAGCTGAGGAAGGGTCACATCGGCCATGTCGGCATCTCCGTTTCGATCTTCACGTGTCGTTCTTCAAGTGGTACGTCTTCTCCGCGCTGCGGTATCTGTCTGGTGTTCAGTTGCAGCGTTCGGCTGTGGTGCTGTCAGGCATTCAGGCTGCGGCCGGTGAGCGACAGCACGGTCTCACCGAACAGCTCGGTCAGGCTGGGGTGTGGCTGGATGAACTCGGCGACCTCGGCCACCGTGGCCTCCCAGTTCACGGCAAGGTAGCCGCCACTCAGCTGCTCGGTCACCCATGGACCCACCATGTGCACGCCGAGGATCTGGCCGGCGCTGCCGTCAGGGTTCTTCTTGGCGATCACCTTCACCAGTCCGTCGAGCTCGCCCAGGATCTGGGCTCGGCTGTTCGAGCGGAACTGGTGCTTGGCCACCACCACGTCATACCCGGCCGCCTTGGCCGCCTCCTCGCTCGGTCCGGCCCAGGCCACCTCCGGATGGCAGTAGATGGCCCATGGCACACGGTCGTAGTTCACCGGGGCCGGACTCTCGCCGAGGATGTCCTTGGTGACCACGATCGCTTCGGCATACGCCACGTGGGCCAGTTGCGGCGTGTTGATGAGATCGCCGATCGCATACACACCCGGCTCGCCGGTGCGGCACAGGGTGTCGACCTCGACAAAACCACGATCGGTGACCTGAACTGCGGTCCCCTGCAGACCGAGGTGGTCGGCGAAGGGCCGCCTGCCGACGCTGACGACCACGGCATCCACGTCGAGGGATTCGCCGTCGTCGCCGAAGTGCACCCGCGTGCCGCCGAACCCGTTCGGCGTGTGGCCGGTGACCTTCACGCCGGTCTTGATGTCGATGCCCTTCTTCTTGAACGAGCGCACCACCACGTTGGCGAGGTCGGCGTCGAGGCCGGGCAACACCTTGGGCAGGCCCTCGAGAATCGTGACCTGGGCTCCGAGGTCGGCGAAGGCGCTGGCGAACTCACAGCCGATCGCACCGCCGCCGATGACGATCAACTTCTTCGGCACCTCCTGCAGCATCAGCACTTCGTCGCTGGTCATGATCGGTCCGCCGACGTCGAAACCCGGGATCGTGCGCGGCACGCTTCCTGCGGCCAGCAGCACGTTCCGACCGGTGATGGTGGTCGTGCCACCATCGCTGAGCGCAACCGTCACGGTTCGGTTCGGACCGAGCGTGCCCGTGCCGCCGATGATCGTGATCTTCTTCGACTTCATGAAACCGGTGAGGCTCTTCACGATGCCGTCGACGATCTTCTGCTTGCGAGCCTGCGAGGTGGCGAAGTTGACCACCGGCGCGCTCGATTCGATGCCGAAGTCGCCGGCATGAGCCACGTGTCGTTGCACCGCGGCCGTCTCGAGGTACGCCTTGGCGGGAATGCAGCCCCGGTTGAGGCAGGTGCCGCCGATCTCCCCCCGTTCGACCACCGCCACGCTCAGACCCGCCGACGTGGCGTACAGGGCCGCGCCATACCCTCCCGGGCCACCGCCGATGACCACCAGATCGAACTGATCGGACGTCGTTGCGGCAGGGTCCATGCGATGCTCCTCGGGTGGCGCGCTAGGCGGAGATGGAGGGCAAACGGTAGCGCCGGAATCCACCACACCGCACCACACCGAACCAGCCGACACCAGCCCCGGACACTCCTCAGGGTTTACGCGCCCGCAGGTGGGTGGGGCGATGCTCGCCGGTCGCCAGGACGGGGATCATCGCCCTCCAGATGTCGATGTTGTGATCGACGAACTCCTGCCCGAATCGAGCGACTGCCGGCTCGTACCACGGGCCCGACATCTGCTCCAGTTCGTGTCTGGCGACGTCGAGGTACCACTCGTGTCGGCTGGTGAGCACCACGTCGACGAAGCCGGCGGCCCGCAGAGCCTGCTCGTACCGGTCGGGCGATGCCATGCCGAAGTCGAGGCCCTCGGCAGCGATGTAGCGCTGCATCTCCGGGCTGGGAGCGTGGTCGTGGCCGATCAACCAGTCGGACGCAGCGAACCAGCCTCCTGGTTCGAGCACCCGGAAGACGTCGCGGGCCAGTGCGGGCTTGTCGGGGATGTGCACGATCGAGTCCTTCGAGAACACCACGCCGAACGAGCCGTCGGGGAACGCCAGTGGGCCGGGCCGCACGGTGACGACGTCGATTCGATCGCTCAGTCCCTCACGTTCTGCTCGAGCTCGCGCGATCGAGATCACGGTGTCCTCGACGTCGATCCCGGTGACATGGCCGACCGCGTGCGATCGCACGAGATGTCGATCGACGCCGCCGACGCCACAACCGATGTCGAGCACTCGCGCCCCGGCGAGGTCGAGCCCGGCGACCACCCGGTCGACCTCGTCGGGACCCCCTGGCGACAAGAACCCCTCGCCCCACACGAGTTCGAGCAGACCGATGAGGTCTTGGTGATACAGCTCGCTGTGTTCGCTCACGTCACTCGGCCTCCTGTCAGCCTCCTGCGAGGTTCCAACGATGTTGGTCCTCACCGCGGCGAACGATCAAGACTCGCGCCTCGCCCGGCGCTTGCGCCGTCCCGAACACCAGATCACAGGTCTGCTCGGCGACGGTCATCGCGGTACATGCCCGACCACCCGCTTGTTCGGCCGTCAGCGGTGCGAGGGCAGCACCGCTGACGATCAGGCGGAAGTTGTCGAGGCCCGCGGCATCGTCGACACCGGCCAGGCGCATCGTCACCCGCATCAGACCATCGAGCTCTTCGGCGGCCAGCACCGTCACGTCCAGATCGCCCGCCCGCGCCCGAGCACCGATGGCCAGGTCGCCTTCGTCGCTGCTCGATTCGCCGGCGAACCGCCAGAGTTGGATGCCGCCCGCGAGCAGGATCACCAGTCCACAGGCAACAGCGAGCAAGAGGAGGGTACGCGTCCGCATGGCGTGCTCAGACTAGAGCCGAGCAGGCACCGGACGTCAGAGCGCGCTGCTCACCGCTGCGGCACAGTCGAAGACGCGGGTGTTGTAGTCGTCTTCGTTGGTCGCGTACCAGTTCTTGCCCTCGAGGCACTGCGGAGCGACGAGCTCGGTGGGGACCTCCCATGCCTCCAGCTGGCCCGTCGCGACGAGGTCGAGGAAGCATGGCGACGCGGCCTCGACCAGCGCGATGAAGTCGGCGTCGGGGAGCGAGTAGATCTCGCTGTTCCAGTAGACCTCGGCGACTCCACACTCGGGGAAGCGGAACTGGGGTGAGACGAACAGAGGGTCGATCGTCCCGGCGACGACCCCCTCGTTCAGGCATGCGACACCGGCGGCAGCCTCGGCCTCCTGGAAGCAGGCCGAATACGCGTCGAAATCCGCATCGTCCTCGGTCGGAACCGTGGATCCCGAGGCCGTGCCGTCATCGACGGGGAGCTCGATCGGCAGCTCGTCAGGCAGCTCGAAGCCGTCGCCTCCGTCGAGGATCGTGCCATCGACGCTCTCGGCGAAGTCTCGACCTGCGGCGATGATGTCGCGCAACTCGTCGGCATCGAGCGCGCCGAGCAGGCCGTTGTAGGCATCGAATCCCGAGCGGAGCGGGCTCACGTACCACTCGCCATCGACCTCGTGCACCGCGATCCCAGCGCCTTCGTAGTCGGCGAGCGCCTCTTCGAGCACATCGAACACCTTCTGAGCGGCCGCGTCATCTCCAAAGCCGAGGCCACCGAAGACCCCGCCGGCGGCGACGCCCTGGCATGCCGAGAACTCCTGGGTCTCGCCATCGAGCTCGCCCGTCGCCTTCACGCATCCGTCCTTCAACTCGGCGCGGACCGTCCCGATGTCGGGCACGGTCGCGTCGAAGGTGAGGGTGTCGATGGACACCGTTCTCCGGTTCCCATCACCCGACACGGTGAAGGCGGTGTCGGTGATCGCCCAGTCGATGCCGACATCGTCGAGCTCGGCCTGTGCATCGCTGAGGAACATCGGCGCATAGCGCTGCAGCGCCTCGGCTTCGCTCGGGTCGAGCGTGGCGATCATGCCCTCGAGATCGAGATCGCTGACGGCATCGACCATCTGCTGCACGGCACCCTCGGGGCTGCTCGCGCCCTTCGCGTCGACTCCCGACTCCGGGATGTCGTTGGAACGGTCGCGCGCCGCTTCCGCGGCCGAGTAGAAGGCGCTGAGGTACCACCGGCCGTCTCGCTCGACCACGGTCATCTTGGTGTCGTCGAACTCCGAGCTCTCCGGCTCGGCATCCATGTCGGGACGTTCTCCATCGAACAGCTCGTCGATCACCAGACCACCGAGCGGCACCTTGTCGCCGTCGACCGTGATCGTCGACGAACCACTCAGGTAGATGTTGCTGATGTCCGCCACGTTGGTGGGTTCCTCGCGCACCGTCACATCGGCGAACTGGATGTCGATGCCCCCGACCTTCGAGAGGTCGGCGTCAGCAGACAGGATCTCGAGTCGACTGAGGTGGCCGACGAGGTCGATCATCGGCTCGCGGAACGCCTCTCGCTCGCCGGGCAACAGCAGGTCGATCACCCCGAGGAAGTCCTCGTTGTCGAGTGCCGTGGTGAGCGACGTACCGACCTCGGCGGGCGACGCGGCGCCGCCTTCGGCATCGTTGCCGGTGATCTTGACCACGGCGAATGCCCCAGCGGCCACCAACGCCGTCACCCCCAGCACGGCTCCGACGAGCGCTCCCTTCGAACGTTTGTGCCCGTTCGCGGCATCGCCTTCGAAGCCTGGAGCACCCTCGTTCACCGTCACCATGGGCGAGATCGGATCGGGACCGGGCACTCGAGTCGGCATGCCGAACTCCATCACGGGAGGCGAGGCGGGCAGAGGTTGGCCGGCGGACACGGGGGACCGAGGTGGGGTCATCGGCAAGGTCGGCTTCACCGGCACCGGATCCGTGACGGCTGGCGGCACGGCCTGCCCACCGGCGGGCGACGGCGGCGCCCAGGGGTTCGGTGACTGATCCTGCGGTCCGTTCATGTGTCGACACTACTTTCCGGCCGTGATCCGACCATGGGCACTCGCTCTCGTACACGGTGACGAAGAGACATCGGCCGGTCAAGCCCCTGACGTGAGCGCGACTCCAGCATCCGGCGCGCTGGAGACAGCACACACTCGCGATCGGACGTAGCGTTCCTTGCATGCGCATCGTCGTCTCGGGTTCGTCCGGCCTCATCGGAAAGGCGCTCGTGGCGTCGCTGCACGCCCATGGTCATCAGGTGGTTCGTCTCGTCCGGAGACCGGCGAGCGGCGCCAACGAGGTCACGTGGGATCCGGCGGCCGGTGTGCTGCCGAGCGGCGCGCTCGACGGCGTGGATGCGGTCATCAACCTGTCGGGTGCCGGCATCGGCGACAAGCGCTGGACCGATGCCTACAAGCACGAACTGCTCGACAGTCGCCTGCGGACGACCGAACTGCTGGCCACATCCATCGCTGCAGCCGACCAGCGACCATCGGTGTTCCTGTCGGGGTCGGCCATCGGCTGGTACGGCCCGCGAGGCGACGAGGAGCTCGACGAGGAGTCGACGCCGGGCGAGAGCTTCCTCGCCGACGTGTGCCGCCAATGGGAAGGCGCAACCAGAGCGGCCGAGGTCGCCGGGGTGCGAACCGTTCACCTGCGCACCGGGATCGTGCTCACACCGAAGGGTGGCGCGTTGAAGAAGCAGCTGCCGTTGTTCAAGTTCGGGCTCGGTGGTCGGTTCGGTACCGGCCGGCAGTGGCAGAGCTGGATCTCCCTCGACGACGAGGTCGCCGCGATCGAGCACCTCCTCGCTGCTCAGGTGTCGGGTGCGGTGAACCTG
>JANNQK010000011.1:0-19993 GCA_031400715.1 Actinomycetes bacterium
GGTCGAACGGCGCCGTCTGCTGCGGGCGGTCAACGCCGGGCAACGAGCAAAGAGCGAGCTCATCCAGGCCAACCTGCGCCTCGTGGTCAGCATCGCCAAGCGGTACACCCTGCGGGGCATGCAGTTCCTCGATCTGATCCAGGAAGGCAACCTCGGACTCATGCGCGCGGTCGACAAGTTCGACCACACCAAGGGTTTCAAGTTCTCGACCTACGCCACCTGGTGGATCCGTCAGGCGATCACTCGATCGATCGCCGACCAGGCGCGCACGATCCGCATTCCGGTGCACATGGTCGAGAGCATGAACCGGGTGTTGCGCATGCAGCGCCAGATGCATCAAGAGCTCGAACGCGAGCCCACACTCGACGAGCTCTCCGATCGGGCGGGGTTGCCCCCCGACCGCGTGCGCGAGATCCTGCGCATCAGCCAGGATCCGCTGTCGCTCGACTCGCCGTTGGGCGAAGAGGACGACTCGAACCTGGGCGACTTCATCCCCGACCTCAGCGCTGACACGCCGGCCGACATGGCGACCAAGAAGATGCTGGTGCAGGCGGTGGAGGAGGCCTTGGGCGAACTGAGCGAGCGCGAGCAGGAAATCGTGCGGATGCGCTTCGGTCTCGACGACGGCCAAGCCAAGACGCTCGAGGACGTCGGTCGTGAGTTCGGCGTCACGCGTGAACGGATCCGCCAGATCGAGGCCAAGACCCTCGCCAAACTGCGTCACCCGATGCGCTCCCAGAAGCTCAAGGAGTTCCTCGAAGCCGAGTAATCCGTCCGTGAGCCCGACGTCGCCTCACGCGGGCTCGTGCTCACGGGCCAAGCTGTCGGTGAGCCCGGACCCCTCTCACGCGTCGTATCGCTCACGGATCAAGGGTGCGTGCGGAAAGCTGTGTGGCCGGAACGATCAGACGCTAAGTTGTCGTGCGCCCTTCCGGGGTAGCTCAGTTGGCAGAGCAGCGGACTGTTAATCCGCGTGTCGCAGGTTCGAGCCCTGCTCCCGGAGCCACACGAACGGTCCGCCCAGGCGGGCCGTTCGTCGTTTTCGGATGGTCACCAGCCGGGGCGAGTACGGTCGCACGAAGTCGGGGGCGGTAGCTCAGTGGTCAGAGCAGGGGACTCATAATCCCTGGGTCGTGGGTTCGATCCCCACCCGCCCCACTCGATCCGATCGAACCCGGCCGCAGTCCGATCGACCCGCCCACTGGTCGTCCAGCGGATCAGCGGCGGGACTCGGGGAGGAGGTCTCGGCAGGTGACTCGGGCGAGTTCGGTGACGTACGTCTCGGCGCCCTCCTCGCTCCAGCCCGCCGACGCGATCGCCGAGACGAGCCCGTTGAACGGGAAGTCGAGGAGGTAACGGCAGACGTCGTCGATCATGTCGACCTGTGCCACCCCGCCACTGGCGAAGATGTCAAACGCATCGCTGGCGCCGGGCTCGCCGGCCCTCTGTCGTTCGATCAGCAGGGCGCGGAGCGCCTCGTTCTCGGCCTGGTCGAGGACACGGTCGTTGTTCGGGTCGAGGGGGGTGGTGATGGGCGCAGCGGTCGTCGTCGGGGCGAGCGTGGTTGGCGGCGCGGTCGTGGTGGGGGCGACAGCGGTCGTCGGTGCTGCCGTCGTGCTGGCCGCGACGGTCGACGTTGTCGATGCGGTGTTCGGTGTGTCGTCGCTGCACGCCGTCATGGCACCGATCACGATCGTGAGCACCACGGCTGTTCGCATCGTCGATCGCATCGCTGGCTCCTCCTCCGGTCGGTCCAGGAGTATCGGCCACCGACGGGTGAAACTCCAGTCAACATCCTTTCGACGACACGCCCAGGGCCGTGCACCCAACGGCGATCGGGCGCTGCGCGTCTCGCGAGGGAGTCGTTGGTCGCCGAGGCCGATGACACCATTCCACACGAGCATCGGCCGCATGCCGCCTTCCCGCTCACGCTCTGAGCGGAGCGCCGAGTCGATTCATCCAAGATTCCCATTCAAGATTCTCCGACACCAGCGCCGTCGTTTCTGCATGGCGCCGAGAACGGCACCTGGTACTGCTGCCGCACTCTCCCGGAGGCTGGTGGTGGTTGCCTGTCGCGATGGCCTCCGTCAACGCAATCGCATGCGTGGACCTCGGCGCCCTCAACCCTGTGATGTGGTCGGCGGCGGTGCAATCCGCTTCGCCGACCTTCACGTGCTGACGCGTTCGCCTGCGAGCGCCTCGATGAGTCCGGCGGCGGCGCGGTCACCGATCCGGTTGAACGCCAGCCCGAGCAGCGGGTTTGCCAGACCGAGGAGGCCTTTCAGCGTCAGCTCGGCATCGTATGTGACGATCGAGCCGTCGCCGTCGGCTTCGACCGTGATCGTGTCCTTCGACGTGATCAATGCGTTCACGGCGACGGCGGTCATGGTGTTCGAGGAGCCGTCGTAGGCAACCGTGTCGTACCGAAGTGTCATCGTCCGGAGGGTCACCTTGACGTCGACATCGTACGCAGCGCCCAGCCCGGCACCGTCGCCCTCCACCTGCTCGGCCCGTTCGACGCCGGGATCCCAATCAGCGAGGTTCGACAGATCGGCCATGTAGGCAAACGCTTCGGCAGGCGGCATGGACGTGCGGACATGAACGACGTAACGAGACATGCTCATGTGAGCACCCGATCGTCCAGTGGTATTCCAGTCGTGGGGCGTCGTCGGTCGCACCGCGCCGTCGGGCCGTGGGTCAAGGCGGACATTCCGTGGTCAGCCTGCTCTGGCAATCAACTGGCGCATCCGGCGGGGTGGGAGTGCCCGGATGTCGTCTGATGAGAAGAGCGAGCCATCCGCCCCAAGGCCACCGTGAACAAGCGCTGACCGATCCACGCAGCGACCGGCGCCAGCAACCGAGGCAGACGACGGACCCGCCCCGGTCAGGTGCTCGATCCGGTCGGGTGTTTGGCTCTCCGCTTCGCGGCTGCGAGCTCCACGCGTTCCGGTCGGGCCCTGTAGAACGGATCGAGCGGGTAGCAGCCCGAAATCAGACCTGATCTCGGTGCGGTCGTGCAGTCGCTGAACGTGCGGCACAGCAACTGGCGGCGAACCGGGCGTCCGGCGAGAACGTCGCGGGGAAGGTCCGGGTACGACAGCGCCATTCGGCCGAGGCCGACCATCGACGTCTGCCCGTCGGCCACCACTGCCTGTGCGACGTTCGGCAGCCATTCCTGAAGGTATGAGTACGCGGAGCCGATCACCACCATCCCGGGCGCCGATCGGGTGATCGCTGCCGTTGCGGAAATCTGCCTCACGACTCCCACGAGTGGATCCTCCGGCGGCTTGTACCCGTCCGAGGGTGGGAAGAAGGCAGGCCGCTGCACGTGGGGGCAGTAGTACGGGCTCCCGGCGGTGGTGCTCAGCACGCCGACCCCGAGCGAACCCAGCATGTCCACCACTGCGAGTGGCTCGCGCAGGTCGACGTCGCGACCGTGCTCATCGGCGCCGAAGGCGAGGCGATACGGGGCGTCGGTGGCTGGCATGCCACGGCCGTCCACAGCGGGAACGAATGGGACCGAGTCGAATGCGGAGAGCCGCACACCGATCGCGAGACCAGGTGCGGCCAGCCGGATGCCCTCGATGATGCTTCGCATGAAACGGGTGCGACTGGCGAGGTCGCCGCCGTATCGGCCGGGTCGGTCGAACGCAGTCAACAGCTCGTGGCCGAGATAGCCATGGCATGCCTTCACATCGACGAAGTCGAAGCCGGCTTCACCGGCCAGCACGGCGCGTTCCACGAACAGTGCAACCAGATCGTCGAGCTCACCATCGGTCAGCAGCGAGGCCTCGCTCGCCCCGCTCGGACCGTCGAGCAGCGGATGCCGGTACGCGGTGCGCGGTGCTTGCGCACCGTCGGGCCTTGCCCAGCGGCCGGAGTGGGTGAGCTGAAGCCCGACGATCTGACCGTGTTCGAACAGCTGGCGGAGCTCGGCCAGCTGCCCGACGGTGGTGTCGTCGATCATCAATTGGTTCGGGTTGGCGCGGCCATCGGCGCAGACCGCCGTTGCCTCGGCCCACACCAATCCGGCTCCACCATCGGCGAAGCGCTGCCAGCGACGTCGGACGAGCTCGGTCGGGCGGCCATCGCGCGTGCCGTCCCACCCCTCCATCGGCAGCACCGCGAACCGGTTCGGGACGTGCAGTTCGCCGGCGACGCCATCGCGGATGGTGATCGGCTGGGCGAGCACCCCTGACGGTTCCACCACGCCGTCGACCGGTAGGTCGAGGCCGAGTGCGCGCAGGTGTCCGACGAAGGAA
Organism: Actinomycetes bacterium; assembly: GCA_031400715.1. Lineage (GTDB taxonomy): Bacteria > Actinomycetota > Acidimicrobiia > Acidimicrobiales > Ilumatobacteraceae > VFMC01. Next base: position 4,263 of record JANNQK010000011.1, read on the forward strand.
TCGAGGGTGTCGAGCCTGCGGACTTGAGGGATCATGTCCATGCCTCCAGCCGACGGACGATGTCAGCGAGCACATCGACGTCGCTCGTCGGGCGACGTAGCGCACTCGACGGTGTCGCGTCGCTGTCCGCCCAACCTCGCAGTTGGAACCACATCGCCGCGTCGTGGCGGTAGCCGGGTACCGGCGGGCGGAACGCGAACTGGCCGAGGTACTGCAGCAGGTCGTTGAGTTCGTGGAATGCGGGATCGCCGGCCAACCAGAGCTCGTCGCGCCGCGCGAACTCTGCCGGCGCAAAGGTGGACAGTCCGAGGAGGTAGTCGCTGCCCCACGTCACCATGTCGATGGCCAAGTCGTTGCCGGTCAACACCATGAAATCGGGCCGCACCTGATCGCGCCGCAGGAGCCGATCCCACTCGAGTTGTCGCGACAGCGATGAGTGCTTCGCGCCGATGCACTCAGGGATCTCCATCAGCTCCTGGTAGCTGTCGACGTGGACGATGCGTCCGTAGGGCACGAACATCGTTCCCAACTCGAAACCGATGAACTGGCCGACTTCGCTGCCGACCCGCGCATTGGCTGCGACCCACTCGTCCTCGCTCAGCGATGCCAGCCCGTGTGACGGGAACACCACCGGAATGCCACTGCGGTCGCTGATCGCGCTCGCCGCACGCACCAAGGCAGCTTGGTCGTGGTGGTCGCCGGGTGAGTCGGCCACGTAGGCGCCCGCCACGAATCGCCCACCGGTTGTGGACGCCGCGACATCGAGCACTCGCGCCGACGTCGCACGATCGAGCAACTGCACGTAGCCGGTGTCCATGTTGACGGCAGGGATGAGGCCCGCTTCGGCCGTGCGAACGACGTGGGCCTCGAATGCGGGCCAATCCACGGAGCCATCGTCGTGGTGCGGCAGAAGGATCGCCGACATGCCAGTGATGCGCCGGCGAGGCCGAACGGCGGGTAGTTCCATGCTTCGAACTCTCCTTTCACGCTTCGAACTCGTTCGGTCTGCAAGCGCTTGCACGATTGTCGACGGCATCGTAGACTCCATGTCGCCGTCTCGTCCACCCTCGTCCCGAGGCGGCACTGGGGATGAGTGTCAGCTCACGTGGTCACGCTCGCCGATGTCGCTCATGCTGCCGGTGTGCACCCGAGCACGGTCTCGCGTGTGTTGAGCCGTCCTCAGCTGATCGGCGTGCCGACGCGTGCCGCAGTGCATGAGGCGATCTCGCTCCTCGGCTATGTGCCCAACCGTGCGGCGCGGCAGCTGGCAGGAGGGCGCGTGGGGAGTATCGGCGTGCTCGTCCCCGACATCGCCAACCCCTTCTTCGCCAAGATCGTGCGTGCAGTGCAGCAGAGCTGTCGGGCCGACGGTTTGACGATGCTGCTCGCGGACACCGACCAGCGGGCCGACGAAGAGCTGTCGGGAGCACGTGCGCTCGCAGGCAGCGTCGATGGCTTCGTCGTCTGCAGCCCCGTGGCCGCCACGAAGGACTGGCGAGCGGTTGTCGGCGCGACGCCGGTCGTGTTCGTGAATCGTCGGGCCACGGGTGTCGCCTCCGTTGTGCTCGATCAGCGTGCGATCGTGGGGTTGGGTGTGGATCATCTGCGCGAACTCGGCCATCGTCGGATCGCCGTCGTTCGAGGCCCGGATGCCTACTGGTCGTCCAAGGAGCGTGATCGGGCGATCGCCCGGCTCGACGGGGTGATCACGGTCGGCCCCGCCCGCCCTGACTTCGAGGCCGGCATCGCACTGGCCGTCGGCCTGATGGACGCTGAGATCACCGGAGTACTTGCGTTCAACGACCTACAGGCGCTGGGAATCATGGTGGGCTGCCGCGCTGCCGGTAGGTCGGTTCCGGATGATCTGTCGGTCGTTGGCTCCGACGACATCGCCGCTGGAGCGATGAGCGATCCACCGCTCACGACCGTATCCGCACCGGCACACGAGCTCGGAGCATCCGCCGTGCAACTGCTCGTGCACCAGATCAACGGCTCTCCGGAGGCAACCGAGTCGCTCCTGCCGGTGGCGCTGACCGTCCGTCGGAGCACCGGACCTGTTGCTCGCCGCACTGGGCGGCAGAACTCAAACACACGAGGGGACCTGTCATGACGAACGACTGGAATCGTCGCCAGTTCTTGAAGCTCTCATCAGCTGCACTGGCCGTTGGAGCGGTGGGGTGCAGCGACGACGGCGATGCGTCGCCGACGTCCACGACAGGTGTTCCGGATCCGGCTGCCCCCGATTCGACTGGTGCCACCGAGTCCAGCGTTCCGAGTGCTCCTGCGAGCACAACGACCTCAGCGCCTCCAGCGTCCGCCACGACCATCCTTGCTTCGCCCGGGAGCCCGGGGCTGATGGACGAAGCCGTCTACCAACGACGGGCCACGGCGTACCTCGAGTTCGCCACGCAGACTCCGAACGTCGAGGGTCCCGTGGGCGTCGCAGCACATCTGGCGCGTGCAACTCGAGAACCCGACTACGAGTGGGCGATCGACGGCGTCACAGTCGACACGTTCGACGCAGTGTTCGCGAAGATCGACGACTGGCAGGACACCCGCGACTTCGACCTGATGTACCTCCACTGGGTTCTGGCGCTCGGTCAGGGCAACACGCCGAGCACCCAGCTCGCACCCGATGTGATCGAGGCGATCCACCAGCGGATCATCGCCAACCGGTACCGATACGACGACGCCCTGCCCGACGATCGCCTGGATGAGCTCTGGTACTGGTCCGAGAACCACATCGTGATCAACCTCGTACTCGAGTACCTCGGAGGGCAGCGCTTCCCGGACGAGGTCTTCACCGTCACCGGCTCGACCGGCGCCGAGCACATGGCCCGAGCGAAACCAGGCATCCTCGAGTGGGTCCGCGAGCGTGGTCAGCTGGGATTCTTCGAGTGGCACAGCCACGTCTACATGTTGAAGAACATCACCCCACTTCACCTGCTGGCCGAACAGGCCGACGATCCAGACCTGGTCCAGGCGGCAGCGATGGCGCTCGATCTGTGCGTGCTCGACATGGCCGCCCACACACAGGCCGGCTGCTACACAGCACCGCGTGGGCGTACGTACAAGAAGGACAAGCTGTCATCGCTCGACGAGGACACCTTCGGCACCGCGAAGTTCCTGTTCGACGACACGGCTGCCGAGTACCAGACCCGCAGCGATGGCGGTGCGACGTTCCTTGCCGCCGGCACTCGCTACCGCCCACCGCAACTGCTGGTCGACATTGCGATCGACGACCAGGAGAGCGTGGTGCGCGAGCGCCACGGCGTGTTCCTCGACAGCGATGCCCCGCTGGAGGACGTGCCCGTCGCGCCCTACGGAAAGGACTTCGCCGACCCGGCCAACCTGCCGTTCTGGTGGAGCCTCGGCGGTCTGGGTCTGTGGCAGATGGCCCGCACAAGCGTGGCAGAGGCGACCGAACACCGGTTGTGGGACACCAAGCTTTTCGAGCAGATCAAGTTGATCGCTGCCATCAACGACAACGATCCGGAGCGGATCCGGACCTGGCTGCACCAGTTCGACTCGATCGTCAACTTCGGGTTCCTCGGCGAGGCCAACACGTACGCGTATCGGCACCCCAAGGTCAGTTTGGCCAGTGTGCTCGACCATCGCTTCGGCGAGATGCGCGATCAGGTCCATGTCTGGCAAGCAGCGATCGACGAGGACGCGATGGTCTTCACCAGCCACCCGCTGACCCCTGCGAAGGTCACCGACGATTGGAACGACGACGACGCACCCGGCTACTGGACGGGCGAAGCCTCGATGCCGCGCTGTGCTCAGTTCCGGCGCAGCGCGATCCACATCTACCAACCGGCGTGGAGCGAAGCGACCGATGCGCTGCTCTGGTCGGTGTTCCCGTACCAGCCGTTCACCCATGCGTTCGTTCCCCAGGACCGATTCGACGAGGTACGCCAGGTGGGCAATTGGACGATCGCTGCGAAGGCCGGCGGCTACATCGCCCTGTGGTCGTGGCGGACTCCGACGTTCAGGCCGAACGACCCCGGCGTGCCCGTGCGCAGCTTCACCCAGCCCTACGACCTGGTGGCCGAAGGTGGGCCCGACAACGTGTGGATCGTGGAAGTCGGCAACGACGACGACGATGGCGACCTCGAGTCGTTCATCGCCTCGCTCACCGCCGCCAAGCCTTTGGTCGAGCAGACCTCCACTGGCTTCGAGGTTGCGTGGACCTCGCCATCATCCGGTGAGCTCGGGTTCTCCTCCACTGGTGCGTTCACTGTCGCCGGTGTGGAGCAATCGCTCAGCGATCACCCGCGCCACGAGAGCCCGTGGGGGACCGTCGAACACGATTCGTTGCTCTACGAGCTCTCGAACGGGGCGAACACGTGGGCGGTGGACTTTGCCGCTGCCACACGACGGGTGTCGTGATGGTTCGCTTCGCAGTGATCGGAGCCGACCATCTCCACCTTTTCCAGATCGTCGATCGCCTGGTGACCGCCGGGGCGGTGGCGGCTGCCCACGCCCCCGTCGGTGGTCTGATCGGCAAGTACGCAGCGTGGCAGCGGGAATCGGCTGAGTCGAGCGTCGACATGATCCTGGCCGACGAGTCGATCGACCTCGTCGTGCTCGCTGGCGTTCCATCGGAACGAGCAGCTGTGGCGGTTGCAGCGCTGCGTTCGGGCAAACATGTGCTGAGCGACAAGCCAGGTGTCACCACAGCAGACCAGCTAGCCGAGATCCGGAGCGCGATCGCCGGCCGCGGCGGGCGACCATGGACGGTGCTGTTCTCCGAGCGGTTCGAGAATCGTGCGATCGGCGAAGCCGTGAAGCTGGCCAGGCAGGGAGCGATCGGCCGGGTGGTTCACGTCGTGGGCGCAGGTCCACATCTGCTGAGCGCTGCCCACCGGCCGGTGTGGTTCTGGGACTCTGCTGCGACCGGCGGCATCCTGGTCGACATCGGTTCTCATCAGGCCGACCAGTTCCTCGCAGTCGCCGTCGGCACCGAAGCACCATCGGAGCCAGCCCAGGTGAAACGTGCGACGGTCGGCAATGTTGCGTGCGCCGACCATCCCGGTATGCAGGACATCGGATCGATGACTCTCACCGCGAACGGTGTCGTCGGCGATCATCGGCTCGACTACCTCACCGCGGACGGTCTCGGTACGTGGGGAGACGTGCGGCTCACGATCGTCGGCACCGGTGGCGTGATCGAGGCTCGAGCGAACGTCGATGTGGCCGGCGAACCGGGTGCCGAGCACCTGATCGTCGTCGATGCCGCTGGCACACGACGGGTCGACGTGTCGCAGCACCGGGTCGATTGGGCCGATGTCTTCCTGTCAGACATCGCCGACGGTGGGCAGCGCCTCACGTCGCAAGAGCACGTGTTCGCCGTGTGCGATCTGGTCCTCGCGGCACAACACGCAGCGACCGGTTGGGGTGGTTGATGTCAGAGTTGTCCATCGGCGTGGTCGGCCTCGGCATCGGGCAGATGCACATGATCGGATGGCGCGACGTCCAGGGCGCATCCGTCACCGTGGTCGCCGATGTCGACGAGCAGCGCCGAGCTCGCGTGTCGCGCGACTGGCGCGTGCCGGCGGTCGATTCGCTGGATGCGATGTTGTCCGCCGGTGTCGACGTGGTCGATCTGTGCACACCGCCGGCGATGCACGAGGCGCAGATCCGGCAATGCCTCGAAGCCGGTGTGCATGTGATCTGCGAGAAGCCGCTCGTCGACTCGGTCGAGGCGTGCGATCGTCTACGCGTCATGGCCGAACGCTCGCACGCCACATCTGGCGCTCGGTTGATGCCGATCCTCCAGTACCGCTTCGGCCCCGGGGCCATGCGGGCGCGTGCGCTGATAGATGCCGGCATGACCGGCAGGTTGTTCACCGCATCCGCATCCACGTGGTGGCGGCGCGGTCGCGGCTACTACGCAGAGGCGCCGTGGCGGGGTACGTGGGCTGGCGAACGTGGCGGGTCGGTACTCACGCAATCGATCCACATCCACGATCTGCTCACGTGGATCGGTGGGCCGCTCGCCGAGGTGCGGGCACTGACGGCGATACGTGTGAACGACATCGAGACCGAGGATTGCGCCGTGGCAATCGGACGAACCGCCGACGGTGGTCTGATGTCGATGAACGTCAACCTCGGTTCGGCCACCGAGTCGAGTCGACTGACGTGGTGCTTCGAGCACGTCACGATCGAGTCATCGACGTCGCCTTACGACCCTGCCGCAGACCCGTGGAGCTTCGAGTTCAAGCGCACGGCGGCTGCCGCAGCAGCAGAGGCGGTGCTCCGTGACATCGGACCGACCAAGCCGCTCTACTCAGGTCAATTCCAGGGGTTCGTCGATGCGTTGGTCGATGGCGGCGCGCTCCCGATCACGCTGGACGACGCACAAGCGACACTCGAACTGGTGACGGTGTGGTACCGCAGCGCGCGAACGGGCTCTGTCGAGACGCTCCCGTTGCCGTCCGATCATCCAGACCGCAGTTCGTGGCAGCCCCCGCACTGAGCCGCTCGCCGCATTCCGTGGTGGTCCTGGTTGGGACCGGTCCGCTTTGCCGTTGGATCATGTTCAGTGCGTCACACGCTCCAGACGATGATCACCGTTCCGGCACCTCATGACACGCCGGGTTCGGATGATCCGAATCACCGCTCTGGTTGGTGCATCGGTTGATGAGAGGTCAGACTGCGTCGATGACGGAGTCGACGACGCCGACGGTGTGGGCGCTCAGTGATCAGCTCGACCGTGTGCGCGTCGCCGCGTCCGAGCCGATGAGCTGCGACGGTGTGGTCCTGCTCACCCGGCGCGACGAGCGACGGCTGTGACGGGCACGGACCGAGCACCGAAGACCTGCGTCGCATGCGGTCGTGTCGTCGAATGGCGCAAGAAGTGGGAACGCAACTGGGAGACCGTGCGCTACTGCTCGGCCGCCTGCCGCGGGCGAGGGGTGCGCACGGTCGACCAGGCACTCGAGTCGGCGATCACGATGCTGCTCGACGAGCGGGCCGGAGGTGCAACGATCTGCCCGTCCGAGGCAGCGAGGCTGGTGGCGCACGATCAGGGCGTTGATGACGACGGTTGGCGGGACCTGATGGAACCAGCACGAGCTGCTGCGCGCCGGCTGGTCGCAGCCGGTGAGGTCGAGGTCGTGCAGCGGGGAACTGTCGTCGAACCGTCCACGGCCAAGGGTGCGATCCGGATCCGCCGCCGAGGCCCCCGATGACGTCGCTCCCGCTGCCCCGCCCGGGCCGTGAGGCGGCTGAAGCGTACGTCGCGCAACACTTCGCCCACCTCGTGTGCGATGGGGTCCGTGGATCGGGGTCGTTCACGGGCGGCCAGGTGGCCGCCGACTCAGCGCTCGCTGCCTTCGACATCACTGGCTACGCCACTCGCCGTAACGAGGTGTACCCGCCGTCGAGGCGCGGTGCCTCCCGGCTCTCGCCGTACATCCGCCACGGCCTTCTGTCGCTGCCGGACGTCTGGGACCATGTCGCCGCTGGGCCGCGCCGCGACGTCGAGAAGTTCCGTGATGAACTGCTGTGGCAGGAGTTCGCCCGGCACTGGTACGCCCGTCTCGGAACCCGTACACGCCACAACACGCGCCATCGGCTCCCGGGTTCGGATTCAGCATGTGGCGTTCCGCCTGACGAAGGATGGTCGCGGCGGCTGTCGTGTCTCGATCTTGCGCTGTCGGAGCTGGAGCGCGACGGATGGCTCGTCAACCAGACCCGGATGTGGCTCGCGGGCCACTGGACGGTTCGCGAGGGACATCGATGGACCGATGGCGAGGACCACTTCTTCCGGCATCTGCTCGACGGCTCGCGGGCCGCCAACCGACTCGGCTGGCAATGGGTGACCGGCGCAGGGTCGTCGAAACCCTACGGGTTGAGTCGACGTCAGGTCGAGCGACGCGCTCCGGGGACCTGCATGTCGTGCGAGTTCCGCGATGCGTGTCCGATCGAGGACTGGCCTCCGGATCCGGTACTCGAATCGATCGAGCGAGTCGACAGGGTCCAGGTCGATCCGTCGTCCGTCGCCATGGCGGGCCCGGCCGCCGTGGTCACCACCGAGACCCCGGACGCCGTCTGGCTGACGGCCGAGTCACTCGGCGATCGCGATCCGGCGCTGTCGGCCCACCGTCACCTTCCGGTCCTGTTCGTCTTCGACGAACCACTCCTGGCATCGCTGCGGTTGTCGTCGAAGCGCCTGGTGTTCTTGACCGAAACGCTCGCTCACCTCGGTGTCGGCCACGACCTCCAGATCTCGCTCGGCGCCCCAACTGACATCCTTGTGAACAGGAAGCTCGCCGTGACCTTCGCACCTGTGCCCGGGTTTCGACGGCGAGCCGAACGACTGCAGCCCGTCGAGCTGCACCCGTGGCCGTGGCTCCGTGGCCCGACCGCAGGACCGATCGGCTCGTTCAGCGCCTGGCGCCGCTCACTCGGTTGCTGACGCGGCGCGCGACCATCTCGCATGACGTGCTGCTCGCTTCGGACGCAGCGTGGTTGGATGAGCGGTGAGCCGTGTCGCGAATGGGGTCGGAGGAACTATGGAGATCGTCGTAGTGTCGGATCCGCTGGCTGCGTCCAAGCTGGTCGCGGACGCGATCGGTGAACTGCTGTTGCGCCGGCCAGAGGCCGTGCTCGGACTGGCAACCGGCAGTTCGCCGCTGGCGACCTATGACGAGCTGATCGCACGGCATCGCTCCGGCGAGGTGACCTTTGCTGGCGTCACGGCGTTCTTGCTCGACGAGTACATCGGTCTGCCACACGGCCATCCCGAGAGCTATCTCGCGTTCATTCGTCGCTACTTCACGGATGCGATCGACATCGACCGTGCGAACGTGCACTGCCCGGACGGCGCGGCGACAGATCTTCCCGAGGCGTGTGCCGCCTACGAGCAGGCGATCCGCTCCGCGGGTGGTATCGATCTGCAACTGCTGGGCATCGGTGGCGATGGTCATGTGGGTTTCAACGAGCCGACGTCGTCGCTCGGCTCACGCACGCGGGTGAAGACCCTGACCGACCAGACGCGCCGTGACAACGCGCGCTTCTTCCGCGGGATCGACGAGGTGCCGCAACATGTCCTCACGCAGGGCATCGGCACCATCCTCGAGGCGCGACATCTGGTGCTCATCGCAACGGGGGTCTCGAAGGCGGCACCGATCGCCGCAGCAGTGGAAGGCCCGTTGACGTCGATGGTGCCGGCATCGGCGATTCAACTGCATCCGCACGCGACCGTGGTGGTGGACGAAGCTGCCGCCAGTCGGCTGCAGTTGCTCCAGTACTACCGAACGACGTACTCGTCGAAACCTGAATGGCAGCGCCTGTGAAGCGCGCCAGCCGTCGTCGCCCCTGGGAGAGCGTCAGGGATGGAAGTGGCGGGAGATGGTGCGCCGCCACTTGTTCGCGGGCAGGCTCGGCTCGAGCAGCGCGAGCGCGGTGCAGTACTTGCTGATCCGTTCGGGGCGGGCGCCATGGCTCCACAACCACCGATCGAGCGAGCTCGCGGCGACGCCAGACTTGGTCTCGATGATCACCTTGTCGAACAGCACGAACCGACCGTCGACGTGTTCGCACACGAGATCGGTATCCACGGTCGCGCGCATGCCTGCATCGAGATCCACCAGCGTGGTGCGCCGATACCGGGTGCTGAGCGTCGGCACCAAGGATGCGGCGAAGCCTGGAGCTCCCATCGTCTGATCGACGAACGCGCCACCCGTCTCACCGAGGGCGCCCGCGTGCGCGATGTCGTGTGGAAGCCGGTGCTTCACCGTGTGTCCACGACCGTCCTTCGTCTTCAGCTCCACCATGGCAACGTCGGAGTCCTCGTACACCCGTGTGCGCACCTTCACCCGATGGCGGCGATCGGTGGCAGCGGCGCGGTGCAGCTCGTAGTCGGGCGTGTCGAAGTAGAGCGATGAATACTCGAACGAACGCCTGCCATCGATGTCGAGAATCGCCAGCAGGTCGCGGTGATCGCTCAGCAGAAGACACAGCAGATCCGAACCCAGCACGTACTTGCGGTCGACGCGCGTGAGCATGTCGGCCGACTGGTTCAGCTCGCCGAGCGTCGTCGGGGCAAGGTCCGCTGTGAGCTCGGACGCTGCCGGGATCATGTCTGCGCGGCCCTGTCGCCGGGCAGCCGATAGCGCACGTCGACCGAGGTGGTGTCGTTGACGAGGTCGACCCGCTTGATCTTCATCCGGACCACTTCGCCACCGAGCAGGGTTTCGAGTCGAAGCTTCAGCTGGGCTTCGTCCGTCATGGCCGAATCGACGGTGACCCCCTGGCTTCGGTATGACGAGTACAAGCGAGGGTGGTCGGTCACGAACAGGGCGAGGACGATCGCGGCCATCAGCACCGGCGTGACCCAGTCGGGAGTGATCCGCACACCGCCCAGCAAGCCGAGTGCGATCGCAGAGAAGTAGTACGCGACCTCTTCTTGATCGAGCTCGATCGAACGCAGCCGCAGGATCGACAGCACACCGAACAGCCCGAGACCGAGGCCTGCGGTCACCTCGGCTCGTTCGAGCACCATGGTGACCGCGACGACGCCCACGTTGATGCTGACGAGCGCCACGAGCATGTCTCGCCTTCGATGCCGCGGGAAGTAGAAGACGAACGTGATCAGCAGCACCGCAACGGCGTTGAGGCCCAGTCGCCCTGGGTCGGACATTGCGATCATCTGTTCCTCGAGGTCGGGGTGGTCGTGCGGGTGATCGTTCGGGCGGTCATCGGGGATGAAGGCGAGCGTGTAGTGACGGTGCGCATCGAGTCACCGTCCGTCGCCGTTGCGGGACGTGGTGATGGCCTGGGTGAATCGCTCGAGGTTCGACTCCCACCGCGCGACCGAGAGTGCGTCGTCGTGCAGTTCGGCTGCCTCGGCGACCGATGACTCGATCTGTGCGGTCCAGGCGGCGATCTGTTCGTCGGTTCGCTCCTCGGAGAACGGCCCGGCCAACAGATCTGCGCGGATGCGTTGGAAGTCGTCGTCGAGCGAGGCGAGCGATCCCAGCAGGGGGTCGCATGCCGCCGACTTCTGCTGCAACCCGAAGCTGCCGTACGTGAACGGCTGGCAATCGTCGGTGATCTCGCCCCACGGATCGGCGATGGCGATGACGGGTCCGGCCAGGGAGCTCGGTTCGACGGAGTCGAAGCTGAGATCGAGGTCCCATGGGATGAGGGTCACCTTCAGCGTCGACGGGTCTTCGTACCAGAAGAAGTTGTGCGGTCCGCACGGCCCCATGCAGTACCAGTGCAGAGGACCGTCGTCGTTGCGGATCGCACGGTCGACCACGATGGTGGTGAGCAGGGTCTCGAGGTCGGTCCATCGGTCGAGGACCGCCACGCGATCCTCCGGAGCGGCGGTTGCGAGTTCGGTTGCGAAGGCGCTGATGATCTCGGCCGATGGCTCGTCCTCGTTGGTTTCCAGTCCGCCGACGAAGGTCTCGGTGGTCTGAGCGGCGCCGTTCGTATCGAGGGGCCAGATCTCCTTGTAGAGGTTGCCGGTGCCGTCGTCGAAGTTCTCTCGAGTGAATCGTCCGTCGATCGCCTCGGTGAGTGCGAACACGCCGACGTACTCGCCGTTGACCACCACCCGGGCGTGGGTCGAGCGCGGTGCGGGAACGCCCATCTCGCGGAACATCCAGTAGCCGAGCCGCTCGTGCATCAACGTCTGGTCGAAGTTCAGCGAGTGCAGCTGCACCGTTCGAACGCCGTAGAACTCGGTGTCGGGATCGCTCCAGTTCACCTTCAGCTTCAGTGACAGCTTCGTGCAGGTCTTCTTGCCGGACGGATTGAAGGGGTCGGGGCCGTCGACGCAGCCGATGAACGCGCCGACCGAACCCTTGTACCTCACGCCGATCGGTTCGATCGTCTCGCCCTCGAACGTGAGGCTGCCCTCGACGTACTCCTCGGCGGCAGGGTCGGCATCGAGGGCCGCCAGAGCATCGTCGGGCAGGTTGATCTCGAACGTGTGCATCTGCTCCGGGTCGAACAGGTAGTCGTCGTCGCCCGACTCGAAACCGGGCCCGGCGACCGCTGCCGAGGCGACGGGAGTGGCTGTCGATTCCGGCTCGGCAGTTGGGTCGTCCCCGCCGCCAGCCATGGTCGACTCCGGTGCCGGTGCCGGTGCCGGTGCCGGCGATCCAGCGGTCGTCGCATTGGCGCTTCCGGCCGCGCCATTGGCATCGTCGTCGCTGCAGCTCGCCGCCACCATCACCATGGCTGCGACAGCGAGCGCGGCCATGGACCGTGTCGTCATTCGTGTCACTGCGCCCCCAACTCGTGCGTGGTCGGCAACCTAGTCGACATGCCTCGTTCACTGTTCGTTCATGTCTGGTCAGCGGTCACAATGGGGGAAGTTCGGCAGCCGATCGCGGTGCGCGATCGTGTCGAACGTCGCTGTGGCAGGCTGAGCACATGATCGACATCGGGGACGTGGGCGACATCGAGGTGGAACGGATCGCGGGTGCGTGCGGTGCGATCGTCCGCGGCTTCGACCTTCGCCAGCCGCAGGATCCCGACGCGGTCGCACGTGTCCTCGGCCTGCTCGACGAACACCTCGTGGTGTTCCTTCCCGACCAGGATCTCGATCTCGACCAGCTCGAGCGATTCACCGACGAGCTCGGCGGCCGCGACCACACGCCGTTCGTGGCCAGCGTCGCCGATCGACCGTTCGTGATCAAGGTGGTGAAGGAACCCGCCGACGAGCTCAACTTCGCCAACGCATGGCACACCGATCTCAGCTACCTGGCCGCGCCACCGGCGTACACCGTGTTGCACGCATGGGACGTTCCCGATTTCGGTGGCGACACGATGTGGGCGAACCAGTACCTCGCGTTCAAGACGCTGCCGGAGGAGCTGCGCGAGAGGTTGCTCACGCTGCGCGCCACGCACTCTGCGGGCATGGCCTACGGCACCGGCGGCTATCTCGAGAAGGTGGCCGGCAAGAGCTCGATGAAGATCCTGCCGAGCGCCGAGGCCTACCAGGTGCACACGCATCCCATGGTGGTCCGTCATCCGCGCACGGGGCGCGCCGCACTGTTCGTGAACCCGGTGTACACCACGGGTATCGAAGGCATGGAACCCGGTGAGGCGATGCCGCTGTTGCAACGCCTGTACCAGCACAGCGTGCACCCGAACCTCACCTGCCGCGTGCGGTGGCAGCCGCGAATGCTGACCATCTGGGACAACCGCTCGACGCAACACTTCGCGATCAACGACTACGCCGGGCAACGTCGCGAGATGTACCGCACCAGCGTGCGCGGCCCCGTGACCACCGCCGCCTGACGGATCGCTGCGGAGTCACGACGCGCCCCACAAATCGCCGCGCGGTTTCCGAGGGTGGATGCGAAGCTGGGCCGATGGCACACGACGGCAACCTCGACATTCGCGAGACCGCTCCTGATGAATGGCGAATGGCGTGCGACACGATGCGCGCCGCGCTGCTCACCGGACCCGTGTCCGACGACGACTGGGACAAGGCCCTGCCCGGATGGCAGGACCACCTGTCGTTCACCGCATGGGACGGCCAGGCGTGCGTGGGCCACGCAGGTGCGTTCCGCTTCCGCACGGTGGTGCCCGGCGGGGCCCGACTCGCGACGGCGGGTGTCACACGCATCGGTGTGCTTCCGACGGCGACCCGTCGAGGTGTGCTCTCGCGGATGATGCGGGAACTTCTGCTCGCAGCCCGGGCCGAGGGCATGGCCCTCGCCAGCCTCCGGGCCAGCGAAGCGGTGATCTACCGGCGGTTCGGCTTCGGCATCGCCGCCGACAGCGCGAGCGCACGAATCGACACGAAGCGCGCGCGCCCGATCGCCGCCGCAGCGCCGGGATCGGTGCGCGTGCTGCGCCGCGACCAGATCCTCGACGTGGTGCCATCGATCTACGAACGTGTCGCCGATCGTCCCGGGGTGATCTCCCGGCCGATCTCCATGTGGAAGCGGTACCTGGCTGACGCGCTGGAAGGCGACAAGGCCGGCTTCGTCGTGGTGCACGCCGACGTCGATGGCACCGACGACGGCTTCGCGCACTACACGGTCGCCTGGCACGAGGAGTCGTTCAGCGCGTCGTACGGCGTGGGCGAGGTTCACGACGTGTGGGGAGCGTCGCCGGGCGTCGAGCTCGCGTTGTGGGAGCACGTGCTGGGCATCGATCTGTTGCGACGTGTCGATGTGGAGGAGCGTCCACTCGACGATCCGCTGCGCCTCGCCGTCGCCGATCCGCGCGCGTACGAGACCAAGGACCGCTTCGATGAACAGTGGTTGAGGTTGCTCGACGTCGAGGCGTCGCTGGCGGCGCGCTCGTATCGGCCTGGCCAGCCGGTCTCGATCGCCGTCCACGACCCGGTGTTCGCCGACAACTGCGCGACGTTCGAAGTGAGCGCGGCAGGTGTTCGGCGCCTCGGTTCCTCCAGCACCGCCGTGGCCGACGGTGGGGCGGCGCATCTGAACGCTGACCTGACGGCTTCGATCGATGCGCTCAGCTCGGCCTACCTGGGCACGGTGTCGTGGACGGAGCTCGCCGCGGTGGGCAGAGTGACGGGCGACGCCGCGTCGATCGCTCGCGCCGACGACCTGTTCGCATGCCGCCCGCTCGCATGGTGCGGCAGCTTCTTCTAGCGGCGTCATCCATCGACCAGCCCGTGACGTGTGACAGCCCGAAGGCTCGCTACCGTTGCGGCATGAACCGCACGCGGGTGGGCATCGTGGCTGGTGCCGGGCTCGCACTGACGATCGTCGTGCTGCTGGTCGCGGCAGGTTCCGATCCGGTGCAGGTGTGGCACGATCCACCGCCCCGCGAGGAATCCGTCACGGCCGACCGCGGCGCACTGCCCGACGACGGTCCGTCGGTCGGTCAGGGCAAGCTGCCGCTGCCGACGGCCAGTGAGGTGGGCGATGGGTGGATGATGCGCGTGCTCGCGGTCATCGTCGGGGTCGTGTTGCTGCGCGGGCTGTGGATCGTGGTTCGATTCTGGATGTCGGTGCTCACGCGGCGACGGAACCGTCGAGTCGAACCGGCGGGCAGCTTTGCGGCGATGCCCGCGGCCGTCGACGACGAGATCGAAGAGATCGTGCTCGATACGGAGCGCCACATCGGCGCGCTCGACGAAGGCACAGCCCGCAACGCGATCGTCGCCTGCTGGTCGCGTCTCGAACACGACATCGCCGCAGCCGGTGTGATGCCGATGCGATCGGAGACGTCGGCAGAGCTGACAGAGCGGGTGCTGGCGCGGATGGCCGTCGACGGTGGCGCGGTGGTGGAGCTGGCCGACCTGTACCGAGAGGCGCGGTTTTCGGAACACGAGATGGGCGATGACGAGCGCGACCGCGCCCGCGCCGCGCTGCAACGAATACACGCATCGCTCCGGTCGACGGTTGCGATGCCGCCGTCACACGTCGGTACGGTGTCGACGTGACCGGTCGCTGGCGGATCCGGATCGCAACGATCGTCATCGTGTGGATCGCTGTGGTCGCAGCGCTGGCGTTCATGGAGATGCGCCCGTCGGTCACGGTGCTGGCCGCGATCGTGGTGGCGGGCGCGGTGGTGGTGTGGTCGATGCTGGACATCGGTGATGTCGCGGCCGCTGTCGACTGGCGCGCGACCAGCGATGGCGGTGTGTCGACCCGCGGTGCCGATACCCGGGTCCGCGTGCTCCGCCGGCAGATCTCCGATCCCAACGCTCTCGAGGGTCGGGCCGCTCTGCATCGCTCACTGATCGCGCTCGTCGACGAGGCACTCAGAACGACCCATGG
>JANNQK010000012.1:0-12685 GCA_031400715.1 Actinomycetes bacterium
GTTCGAAGGCTGCCTCGGCCCACGGTGTGACGTCGAGCTCTTCGTGCGGGCACGCGCCGGCCAGGTGACACGCCATCACGTTGCGCACGGTGTCGCCGCACGCCTCTCTGCTGGTGAGGCCCACCTTCGCGAGCTCGCGCATCAGATCGGGGACCCTGGTGAGCTCGACGTAGTGGACCTGCACGTTCTGGCGGGTGGTGATGTGGCCCCAACCCCGCGAGTACTCCTCCGACAGTCGCCCCATCAGGTCGAGCTGCTCGGGCGTGATCGTGCCGGCCGGCAGCTTGATGCGCACCATCTGGTTGGTGCCACCTTGGCGCTGGCCGTAGATGCCGTTGTTGAGGCGCATCACCCGGAACACGTCTTCGGGGATCTCGCCGGCGAGGTACTGGCCGATGGCGCGCTCGAAGCGTTCGATGTCGCGATGTTGCTCATCGGTCAAGTCACGTGATGACGGCACGACGGGGGCGATGCCCATGGGAGACCTCCAGGGAGAACGGCGGGTCGATCGATGCCGACGTTGACGACAAAGATGATCGGCTCGGTCAACAATACACGCCCACGACGGCGAACGACAGGCGAATGCGCATGGACGCCGGGGGACCGGTGGTGCCCGCTCGTCCGAGTCGAGCAACATCGCGATCAGGGGCCCGGGTCTTCGCCGATCTCGCGCATGGCGTCGCGCAGCGCCAGACGGAGACGGCGGGCGTGCTCTCCGGTCATGTGGGCGATCAGGCCCTCGCCCGGTGAGCCGACCTCTTCGAGGGTCAGTACCACTCGGGGCTCGGCGTCGTCGTAGTCGTCGCTGATCGCGACCGCCCATGACAGTTGTTGCAACTCGTCGTCGCTCTCGGGAAGGTCGTCGGCGGTGAAGGGGTAGTCGTCGATGGAGCGGCGCATCGGTTCAGCCTGGCAGACGGGGTCGACTGCGCCACCGGCGCGGTCACATGCGCTGGTAGTTCGGGGCTTCCTTGGTGATCGTCACGTCGTGCGGGTGGCTCTCGTTGCGGCCTGCCGTGGTGACCCTCATGAATCGTGCACCGCTGCGGAGCGCATCGAGCGTGCCGGCGCCGGCATATCCCATACCGCTGCGGAGGCCTCCGGCCAACTGGTAGACGACGTCGCCGAGCGTGCCGGCGTAGGCGACGCGGCCCTCCACACCTTCGGGCACCAGTTTCCGGGTCGCAGCACCGACTGCCGACTGGCCCGACGCGTAGCGATCGGCGCCCAGACCTTGCATCGCGCCCATCGACCCCATGCCGCGGTACGTCTTGTATCGGCGGCCCTCCATCAACTCCATCTCGCCCGGGCTCTCGTCGGTGCCCGCCAACAGCGAACCGAGCATCACCGTCGACGCACCGGCAGCGATCGCCTTCACGATGTCGCCGGAGTACGTGACGCCGCCGTCGGCGATGACGGGGATGTCGAGTTGCTGGGCGCGGCGCGACGTGAACCAGATCGCCGAGAGCTGGGGCATGCCTGCTCCGCTGACGACGCGAGTGGTGCAGATCGAGCCTGCGCCGACGCCGACCTTCACCGCGTCCGCACCTGCGGCGTGGAGCGCCTCGACGCCTTCCTCGGTGACGACGTTGCCGGCGACGACGGCGAGGTTCGGCCAGTTCGACTTGATCCGCTCGATCGCCTTCACCACACCGGCGGAATGGCCGTGCGCGGTGTCGATCGCAATGGCGTCGACGGCCATCGCGTTCAGCGCGTCGACTCGATCCTCGAGGTCGGCGCCGACCCCCACTGCCGCTGCGCAGCGCAGGCGACCGGCACCATCGCGGGTGGCGTTCGGGAAGTCCTGACGCTTCTGGATGTCCTTCACCGTGATCAGACCACGGAGGAAGCCGTCGGCGTCGACGAGCGGCAACTTCTCGATGCGGTACTTCTGCAGCACCTGCTTGGCCTGCTCGAGTGTCGTGCCCACCTCGGCGGTCACGAGGCCGTCGCTGGTCATGAAGTCGCGGACGGGTCGGTCGTAGTCGGCCGGTTCGCAGAAGCGGATGTCGCGGTTGGTGAGGATGCCGACGAGGCGGCCCGCGTCATCGATGATCGGCACACCGCTGAACCTGAACCGGTTCATCAGCGCCTCGGCATCATGCAGGGTTGCTTCGGCGTGGAGGGTGACCGGGTCGGTGATCATCCCGCTCTGGCTGCGCTTCACCTTCTGCACCTCGGCTGCCTGATCGGCGATCGAGAGGTTGCGGTGGATCGTGCCGATGCCGCCTTCGCGGGCGATCGCGATGGCCATGCGCGCCTCGGTGACCTTGTCCATCGCGGCGGAGACCAGCGGAACCGCGAGTTCGATGTCGGCGGCGAACCGAGCCGTCGTGTCGACCGAGTCGGGAAGCACGTTGCTGTAGCCCGGGACGACGACGACGTCGTCGAAGGTGAGCGCTTCGAAGCGGTCGAAGAGTTGGTCGTTGCTCATTCGTGGTTCTCCTTCTTCTTCTCTTCTTGTCGTCAGGTGCAGTTCGTCAGGCGCAGTTCGTCAGGCGCAGTTCGTCAGGTGCGGGGAGTGGTGGACGCTGCCGCGTGGGTCTGCGCCCGTCGTCGGGTGCACCGGGCGGCGAGCGTGCTGATCACGAGTCGGTGCTCTGCGGCGTGCATTCGGGAGGTGAACGACTCGAGCGTGTCGTGTGGATCGAGTTCGACGGCGACGGTCGACAGCACGGGGCCCGCGTCGACGCCTTCGTCGGGCACGAGGTGCACCATCGCACCCGATGCGCTGCGGGTGCCGGCGAGGTGTTCGGCGAAGGCGCGCTCGATCGCTCCGATCCCAGGAAGCTCTCCGGGCAGCGCCGGGTGGAGGTTGATCACCATGCCCGGGAACCAGCCGAGGAAGCTCATCGTGAGGATCCGCATCCATCCGAGCAGCACCACGTCGTCGGGCGAGAAGCCGGTCACCACGTCGGCCAGACGGGCGTCGTAGTCGCTCCGGTTCTCACCTGGTCGGCGTCCCACGTGAACGGCGGGCACCCCTGCCGTATCGGCGCGGGCGAGCGCTCCGGCGTCGGCCCGGTCGCTCACGACTGCTGCGACGACCGCACCGATGGTGCCGTCGGCACACGCATCGAGGACCGCCTGAACGTTGGTTCCGTTGCCCGATGCCATCAGCACGAGGCGAGGCAAGCGATCGAACGACTCCATGCATCGACGCTACGCACAACTCGCGCCCGCACCCCTGACCTTGAACGAAAAGTTCGCCCTCCCTGGCTTGGGTTCAGCGGTGGAGGTTGACCTGTCGGGGGCCGGCGACCAGGTCACCGATCACCCAGGTGCGCTCGCCGATCGACTCCTGCACGGTGCCGACGTGCTCGGGTGCCACGATCAGCACCATGCCGATGCCCATGTTGAGCGTGCGGTAGAGCTCGTGGTCGTCGAGGCCCGTGCACACGCTGCGCACCAGGTCGAACAGCGGGGGCACCGGCCACGAACCGAGACGTATGTCGGCCGCTACGCCTTCGGGCAACACGCGAGGCAGGTTGTCGGGCAGCCCACCACCGGTGATGTGGGCGAGCGCCTTCACCCGCTTCGACGCCAGCGCCGGCTGCAGCAGATGGAGGTAGCTGCGGTGGGGCTCGAGCAGGGTGTCGCCGAGTGGGCGATCGAACCCGGGCGGGGTCGAGTCCATCGGCAACCAGGCGAACACCTTGCGCAACAGCGAGTACCCGTTGGTGTGCGGCCCGTTCGATGCCACACCGATCAGCACGTCACCGGCCGCCACGTCAGCCGTGGGCAGCAGATCGGCTCGCTCGACGAGACCCACCAGCGTGCCGGCGATGTCGAAGGCGCCTTCGGCGTACACCCCTGGCATCTCGGCGGTCTCGCCCCCGAGCAGCACGCAGCCGCTCGCCTCGCATGCAAGGGCCATGCCGGTGACCACCTCGGCCACATGAGCCGCGTTCAGCTTGCTCGACGCGACGTAGTCGAGGAAGAACAGCGGCGAGGCACCCTGCACCAGCACGTCGTCGATGCAGTGGTTCACGATGTCCATGCCGACACCGCGGTACTTGCCGAGGCGAGCGGCGAGCTCGACCTTGGTGCCCACACCGTCGGTGCTGGCCACCAGCACGGGGTCGTCCATCGCCTTGATCGCCGCGCCGCTGAACGCGCCACCGAAGCTGCCCACTCCGGCGAGTACGGCGGGGGTGTGCGTGCGCTCCACCGCAGCCTTCATGCCGTCGATCGCACGGGCGCCTTCGTCGATGTCGACTCCCGCAGCGGCGTACGAGCTCAGCGAAGCGGCGACGGCTCGCCAGCCGATGTCCCTGCGCACCTGCATGCCCGCGAAGGCGATGGTCGCCATGCGGGCATACGCCGCATCGCGTGCAGCAGCGAGGTCGGGGCCGAGCCCGGTGGTCGACAGGACGCGACCTCCCGACACCTTGGTCCCGTCGGCATCGGTCGAGGCGCCGGCGAGGAAGACGAGGGCATCGGCCGACGACTCGTCGAGGCCGCTGATGATCCCACCGGTGATCGGAGCCTCCGGGTAGCCGGGCGCGGCGGCGACGACGGCGCACGCGACGCCGGGCCGGATGACGATGTCGACGGTGTCGAGACGGCCGTGGCAGCAGGCGAGCGCGATCTCGGCCAGGTCGGACTCGAGCAGCGGGAGCACGGCCTGCGTCTCGGGGTCACCGAATCGGCAGTTGAACTCGAGCAGCTTCGGTCCGTCGGCGGTGAGCATCAGCCCGGCATACAGCACGCCGACGTACGGCTGACCCTTCGCCGCGAAGTGGTCGATCACCGGTTGCACGAACTGCTTGGTGAGCTCGTCGGCGTCGTAGGGAATGGGAGCCGGAGCGTAGGCCCCCATGCCACCGGTGTTGGGCCCGTTGTCGCCTTCGAAGATGCGCTTGTGGTCCTGCGCGATCGGCAGGGGCTTGGCGGTCCGCCCGTCGCACAGGACGAGCAGGCTGCACTCGGGCCCGCTGAGGCGTTCCTCGAGAACGATCGGGCCTTGCGCGGCGAGAGCACGGATCGCGGCGTCGGTCTCGGCGGGTGTGTCGGGCACGATCACGCCCTTGCCAGCGGCGAGTCCATCGAGCTTCACGACGACGGGCGCCTCGATCGACCGCCACCACTTGATCGCATCGTGATGATCATCGCTGCGGTAGAACCGCGGCGAGGGCAGGCCCAGTTGCTGTGCGAGCGCGCGGGTGTAGCCCTTCGAGCTCTCGAGCTTCACCAGCGAAGACGTGGGACCGAAGCAGGGCACGCCCGCGGCTGCGCACGCATCGGCCGTGCCGGCCACGAGTGCCGACTCCGGGCCGACGATCACCAGGTCGACATCTCCATGTGCTGCAGCATCGAATGCCGTCGCCACGATCGCCTGGTGTCCATGCTGCTCGCACGCCCACACGATCGCGGCCTCGCGACCGCCCGACCCCACCACGAGCACGCGCATCAGGCGAGCACCCCTTCGAAGCCGAGCTTGGGCTGGGCCTGACTGACTTCGATGGGGTAGTTGCCGGTGAAGCAGCCGTTGCAGTAGCCACCCGACTCGTCGCCGGCGATGGCTCGCATCATCCCGTCGAGCGACAGGAATCCGAGGGAGTCGGCGCCGATGTGGAGGCGCATCTCCTCGACGTTCAACCGCGCCGCCATCAGATCGTCGTCATGGCCCATGTCGACCCCGAAGTGGCATGCATGGGTGATCGGCGGGCACGTGATCAACAGGTGCACCTCGGTGGCCCCTGCGTCGCGGATCATCTTCACCAGCGGACCGGCCGTGGTGCCACGCACCAAGGAGTCATCGATCATCACCACCCGCTTGCCGACGAGGTTCTCGCTGAGCGCGTTGAACTTCAACGCCACCCCCCGCTCCCGAAGGTCTTGGGTGGGTTCGATGAACGTTCGTCCGATGTATCGATTCTTGATCAACCCGTCGTTGTGCGGGATGCCACTCGCCCGGCTGTATCCGATGGCTGCCGGTACGGACGAGTCGGGCACCGGGATCACCACATCTGCGGCGACGAGGTGCTCCACGGCGAGCTCCTCGCCGAGGCGTTGACGCACGTGGTGCATGTTCTTGCCCGCCCACACGCTGTCGGGCCGGCTGAAGTACACGAACTCGAACGTGCAGCGGGCAGCAGCCGTGGCCGGCGCGAGCGCGTTGCGACGGTGCAACTCGGCCCCGCGGAGCGTGACGATCTCGCCTGGCTTCACCTCGTCGATCTCGACGCACCCGAGCGTGTTCAGCGCGCACGTCTCCGACGCGACGGCGTACCCGCCATGGGGGAGCCGGCCCACGCTCATCGGACGGAAGCCCCACGGATCGCGCACGGCGATCACGCGTTCGTTCACCAGCACCACCAGCGAGTACGCACCCTTCCACGCCGGCAGTGTGCGCTCGAGACGCTCTTCCCACGTGCTGCCGCCGGCCGCAGCGAGCATGAGGGTGAGCACCTCGGTGTCGCTGGTGGCCGTCAGTCCGAAGCCCCGGTTGAGCAGCTCGTCGCGCAGGGCGGGAGCGTTGACGAGGTTGCCGTTGTGGGCCACGGCGAGTGGACCATGCATCGTCTCGACGAGGAACGGCTGGATGTTGCGCAGTGCGTTCGCTCCGGTGGTGCTGTAGCGGGTGTGGCCGATCGAGTGGTACCCGGTGAGGGGCGCCATCGACTCCGGAGTGAACACGCTGTTCACCAGACCCGAGTCCTTGTGCAGGCGCACCCTGTTCCCGTCGCTCACCGCGATGCCGGCAGCTTCCTGGCCGCGGTGTTGCAGGGCGAACAGACCGAAGAACGTGAGCTGCGCGACACCCTCGCCGTGGGGGGTGCTCACACCGAAGACGCCACACTCCTCGCGAGGTCGGTCGTCGACGAACGGGGTGTGGTCGGTGGCGACCGGGATGCTGCGCGTCATGTGGGGTCCTCATGTGAAGCGGTGGTGGCGCCCGTCGCTGCCGTGGCAGCGCTCGCGGGACGAGCGGCAACGGCACGGGCGCGTGTCAGATGTGGTGCGAGGTTGTCGACGATGCGTTGTGCGATCGGGGCGGCACCCGGCTCGAACGCGAGCCCGGTGAGTCGTTCGTAGGCGGAGGCATAACGAGTCGACGCCGCGGCCACGACGTCGGCCGGCAACGCGGGAGGGGCGCCATGGCCGTCGTAACCGAGATCGATCAACGCTCGGCGCACGACCTCTTTGTCGAGGCTCTCCGGTTCCTCGTGCAGGGCCATGCGGTCGGCGTAGGACTCTGTCACCCAGTAACGCGACGAGTCGGGGGTGTGCACTTCGTCGATCAGGAGCAACTCGCCCGTGTCGACCGCGAGTCCGAACTCGTACTTCGTGTCGGCAAGGATCAGCCCGGCCGACGCTGCCGCCTGCTGGCCTCGTGCAAACAGAGCGAGCGCCGCTGCCTGGACCTGAGCCCACAGGTCGGCCGGCACCAGACCGTACGACACCACCTCGGTGCAGCTGATCGGTTCATCGTGGCCGCCATCGATCGCTTTGGTGGTGGGCGTCACGATCGCGTGGGGCAGCGGGGTGTTCTTCGACAGGCCATCGGGGAAGTCGTAGCCGTAGATGTGTCGAGCGCCAGCGGCGTACTGCCGCCACAGCGAGGTGGACGTGACGCCGGTGATGAACCCGCGCACGACCACTTCGACCGGGAGCGGGTGCGCCGCGCGGCCGATGGTCACGTTCGGATCGGGCACCTCGATCAGATGGTTGGCCACGACGTCGCGCGTCTGCTCGAACCACCACGCGGCGAGTTGATTGAGCACCTGACCCTTGTGCGGCACCGATGCGATGATGCGATCGAACGCTGACAGCCGATCGGTGGTGACGAACAGACGCTCGGTCGCGGACAGCTCGTACGAGACGCGCACCTTGCCGGCGCGACGGTCGGGGAGCGCCAGCTCGATGTCGTCGAGTGTCGGTGTGGTCTGGCCGTCGGGCTGGGACATCAGATGGACCTCGCCCGCTCCACGCCTCGCTGGAACAGTTGCAACCCGAGGCCGCCACCCCCACCACGAACGCGATGCGGGTGCTGGCGCGCGATCACGTGGTTCTCGGGATGGGGCATCAGGCCGAGCACGGTGCCCGTGGCGTCGCACACGCCGGCGATGGCTGCCGCCGAGCCGTTCGGGTTGCGTCGGTACCGCAGCGCGATCTGCCCGGCGGCTTCGAGGGCAGCGATGTCGGGATGCACGTAGCGCCCTTCGCCGTGAGCGATCGGGCAGTCGATCGCCTCGATCCCCTCGGTCCACGCGCAGGTGCTCGGCTGTGGATCGAGCGTCACCCATTCGCATTGGAAGCCGCCGCTGGCGTTGTGGCCGAGCGCTCCGGGCAGCAGTCCACAACGGACGAGTGTCTGGAAGCCGTTGCAGATGCCGATCACCGGCCGACCGGCTGCGACCAGCTCACGCAGTTGATCGCCGAACCGGTGCTCCAACGACAGGCCGAACATGCGCCCGGCACCGAGCGCGTCGGCATAGCTGAAGCCCCCGGGCACCACGAGCAGCTGGGCCCGCTTCAGTGGCGCGTCGTCCCCGGCCAGCTCGAGCAGCGACGCAAACGATGTCTCGGCCCCGGCCAACTCGAGCGCGAATGCGACATCGTGGTCCCGATTCGTGCCGGGCGACTGCAACACCAGCGCTCGCGGTCGGGTCACCGGGCATCTCCGAACGACTGGGCACCGAACGACTGGGCGGCGTCGGCGAGCGACACGGTGCACGGTCCGATGCGCAGCCGAGGTTCGGCGGTGACGGTACCGAGCAGCACCACGGGCTCGCCGAGCTCGCCCGCCAACCAGTCGTGATCGCCAGGCGCGAGCTCGACCACGAACCGGCCGGTGCTCTCGGAGAAGAGGGCGACGACGACGTCGTCGTGCGGAAGCGCAGCATCATCGACGTCGACCCCGAGATGGCCACCGATCGCCATCTCCGCGAGGGCCACGGCGAGGCCGCCTTCGCTGAGGTCGTGGCACGACCTGATGCGGCCGGACGCGATCGCGGCGTGCATCCGCCGGTATCGCTCCGGTGCACGGGGGTCTGCACCCGGCACCGTGCCGTCCATCGGATCGTCGAATCCGCCGAGCACCGCGCCGAGGTGGCTGCCGCCGAACTCGGGCTGTGTGGTGCCGATGAGCACCAGTTCGCTTCCTGCTGACTTGAGGTCGGGGGTGACGACCAGGTCGGCGTCGGGCACGTGGGCGACTGCGGTGATGACGAGCGTCGGCGGCACGCTGTGGCGTCCTCCGTCGGTGCCGATGTACTCGTTGTTCAGGGAGTCCTTGCCGCTGACGAAGGGAGCGCCGTGAGCGATCGACGACGCGCAGATCGCATCGACGGTCACGACGAGCTCGCCAAAGGTGCTCGGTCGGCGCGGGTCGCCCCACGAGAAGTTGTCCATGATCGCCACCTGAGCGGGATCGGCCCCGACTGCGACGACGTTTCGGATGGCTTCATCGACCACGGCCGCGGCCATCCGCTCGGGATCGGCGACCCCGTACCAGGGATTCACACCGTGGCCGATGGCGATACCCACCTTGCCGTTCGGTTCGGCGAGCACCACGCCGTCGGCTGGTCCGTCGTGGCCCGCACCGACGAGGGGACGCACGACGGTGGTTCCCCGGATCTCGTGGTCGTAGCGGCGGATGATCGCCTCCTTCGACGCGATGTTGGGGTGAGCCAGCAACGCCAGCAACGACGTCGAGGGATCCGGGCAGGCCGGGACCGCTCCGTTTCGACGCGGCGTCGGCAGCTCGGCCGGTAGGCTGCGCTGAGGCCGCCCGTCGTGCAAGAACGCCGTGTCGAGTTCGAGCACGAGCTGGTCGGCGTGGCGCACCTTCAAGATGCCGTCGCCGCTGAAGGTGCCGAGGACCGTGAGCTCCACGCCGTGCCGGGTGGCGTGCAGCTCGAGCGCGTCGATCGACCCGGGCGGCACTGCCACCACCATCCGTTCTTGGGCCTCGCTCAGCCAGATCTCCCATGGGGACAGCCCCGGGTACTTCAGCGGGGCGAGAGCGAGGTCGACGACGGCACCCGTGTGTTCGGCCATCTCACCGATCGCCGAGGACAGGCCACCGGCTCCGCAATCGGTGATCGCCGACCAGAGGCCACCCGCGTCGCGCAACAGGTCGATCAACAGCTTCTCGGTGATCGGGTCGCCGATCTGCACGCTGGCACCGGCGACGTCGCCCGTGGTGGCATCCATGGTGGCACTGGAGAAGGTGGCCCCGCGAAGACCGTCCCGGCCGGTGCGGCCACCGAGCACCACGACGAGATCGCCGGGGTGCGGTCCGTTGGGCGGCGGGGTATCCATACCGACGCCGATGCATCCGCAGAACACGAGCGGGTTGGCGGTGTAGCCCGGGTCGTACAACACCGCTCCGGCCACGGTGGGAAGACCGATCTTGTTGCCGTAGTCGGCCACACCGGCCACGACGCCATCGCGCACGAGTCGGGGATGGATCACGCCTGGCGGCAGCTGGGCATGCGGCAGGTCGCTCGGTCCGAAACAGAGCACATCGGTGGTGGCGATGGGGTGGTGTGCTGCGCCCATCACGTCGCGGATCACGCCGCCGACCCCGGTGTTGGCACCGCCGAACGGTTCGATCGCCGAGGGGTGGTTGTGGGTCTCGGCCTTCAACGCGAGCGTGGTGCCCGGCGAGAACGACACGATGCCGGCGTTGCCCACGAAGGCGCTGCGGACGAACGGGGCATCGATGTGGTCGGTCGCTGCCCGTAGCTGGGCGAGCAGCGAGGGTCGCTCGGTGCCGTCGGGCATCGTGATGCGGGCCCGGAACGTCTTGTGCGAGCAGTGCTCGCTCCAGGTCTGGGCAAGGGTTTCGAGCTCCACGTCGGTGGGTGCCCTACCGGCTGCGGTGAACCACTCGGAGATCGCTCGCAACTCCGCCGGATCGAGCGCCATGCCGCGAGCGCGGTTGATGACGGCCAACGCTTCGTCGTCGAGGCCCCTGATGTCGATGTGCTCCATCGCCGCCGGTGTGGATGCGTGAGCGAACACCGGATCGATGGTGCCGATCGCCACGCGTTCGATGACCCCGTTCGACAGCAGTCGGGTGGCGAGCCGGCCCAGTTCATCGGCAGGGAGGTGGCGTCCGGTCAGCGTGTGGACGACGTATCGCCGACCGGTGGCAGCGGCCTCGACGGCGAGGCCGAGCGTGTGCGCCACCTCGATCACCGTGGCGGCGACGCCGTCGGTCACCCCCGGCAACAGCGCGGCTTCGATCGATGTGCCCGGCAGCGTGTCGTCCGGGTGTCCCCAGAACCCGATCTGAAGATGGGCATCGATCAGCACCTCCGACAGTTGTTCTCGCGTCGGCTGATCGAGCGCTCCAGCGACGAAGTAGATGTCGGCGATGTCGATCGTCGCGAGATCGTGAAACCCCAGCAGCCGAGCCGATTCGACCAGCACAGCACCTCGCGGGTCGGGGTCGAGAGTTCTCACCGTGAGGCGGTCGACCTCTCGCACACCTGCGTCTTGCACTCCCGCGAAGCTATGTCCACGGCTCCGCCGGTGGGTCTTGGATGAACGAAAAGTAAGATCACGCCCTTGTGACCCGCCTCATCTACGTCCGACACGGTGAATCCAACACCACAGTGGCCCGAGTGATCGGTGGTCCGCGGACCTGCACCGGCCTCTCGTCGCTCGGGGTACGACAAGCCGAAGCCCTCCGCGACCGATGGATCGCCGCGCCCGAGTTCACCCCCGACATCGTGATCGCCAGTCACTTCCCACGCGCTCGTCAGACCGCCGAGATCGTGGCGCAGGCCTTCGGTGATCCATCGATCGTCGTCGATGCCGGGTTCGGCGAGCACGATCCGGGGGTCGCTTGCGACGGAATGACGATGGCCGACTTCGTCGATCGCTTCGGCACCACGTCGTGGGAGGAGGATCCGTTCGGCGTCACCTTCCCCGGAGGTGAGACCATCGCCGACTTCCACTATCGCGTCGGAGCTTCCGTTCGGCGCCTCGTCGACGAACACGCCGGCTCGACCGTGCTCGTCGCCTGCCATGGGGGCGTGATCGACACCGTCCTGCGGCAGGCGCTGAAGACGGCGCCCACGGGCGGGTTCAACATCAACACCCTGAACACCTCGATCACCGAGCTCGAACTCGTCCGGCCGAATCGATGGTCGCTGCGCCGCTACGGCGACACGGCTCATCTGCACGGTCTGCCGGCGGTCACCGACGTCGACTGAACGGGCGCGGATCAGTTCGTCGGGGGACCTGGAAGCGGCTCACCGGCCATGTCCTTGCCGAGCATCACCAGCACGCCGGCCTCACCGAGGCCGTCGGTCGCCCCGGTGATCGGTGCCGGCGTCGGCATCCGCTCGACGGTGATTCCTCCCATCACCCGTGCGACGGACGCGGCGACGGCCTGTGCCTCGGGCAACGCATAGATCCTGGTGACGTCGATCCGTTCCTCTGGTCCGGCGCCGTTCGTCGGGTCGAGCATGGCGAAGCCGTACTCGGCGAGCGCCTCGGTGAACTTCGTCGCCGCGCCCGGAACGTCGGCCGCGTTGGCGACGATGACCCACGCCCCCTGGTTCACGAACGGGAAGGTGGTCGTGGTCTCCGGCGGGATGGTCGTACTGGTGGTGCTGGTCGTGGTCTCCGGCGGGATGGTCGTACTGGTCGTACTGGTCGTGCTGGTCACGGCGCTCGTGGTTGCTGGCACCGGTGTGACGAGTGGGGCGAGCGAGCTGAC
>JANNQK010000013.1:0-35680 GCA_031400715.1 Actinomycetes bacterium
AGTTTTTCGACGCCTTCGCCGAAGCGCGCTGCGTAGTCGATCACGATGAAGCCTTCCATGCGGCCGCGCTGGATCACCAGGTTCATCAGGTTGCGCGGACCGGGCGGCGGCGTCGCTTCGTTGTAGCCGGAGATGCCGCCGCAGAGCACGATGCGAGCGCGCATCGCGATCTGCCCGAGCACAACGACATGGCGTCGGCGTTGCAGGCGCGGGTCGAGCGCGACGCCCGCTTCGCGAGCGACGTGAGCCACGAGTTGCGATCGCCGTTGATGACGCTCGCCGCCAGCGTGGAGGTGATGCTCGGTCGCCGTGGCGACATGCCCGAGCGGGCCCAGACGGCGCTCGACCTCCTCGCGAGCGACGTGGTCCGATTCCAAGGCCTCGTCGAGGACCTGTTGGAGATCTCCCGCTTCGATGCCGGGGCGATCCGTCTCCATCGGGAGGATCTGTTGGTCGCCGAGCTCGTTCGCGCCGCGGTGTCGGTGAGCAGCGTGCCGAGCACTCCCGTCACCGTGAGCGATCGCGCCGAGTCCATGGTGATGCAGGGCGACAGACGCCGCTTGGCGCGGGTGGTCGCCAACCTGATCGACAACGCCCGCCTGCACGGCGGCGGCGATGCTGCCATCTCCGTCAGCGAGGCCGAGAACGAAGGCGAGCCGATCGGGCACGTGTGGATCGCCGTCGAGGACCACGGTCCCGGGGTGCCGGTCGACGAGCGTGACCTGGTGTTCGAGCGGTTCGCACGAGGAGCCGTCGCGGGTCGACGAAGCACGAGCGACGGCGCCGGCTTGGGCCTCGCGCTCGTGGACGAGCACATCAGGATGCATGGCGGCAGGGTGTGGGTGGAGGATCGACGCGATGGCACGCCGGGCGCGAGGTTCGTCCTCGAACTACCCGCCGAGGAGGTCGGGGTCTGATGCGACGTCGTGCGCGATCACGCCGCAACGGACTTCACGCTGCCGCCTCAGCCATGGCCATGACCATGACCGCGGCGGTCGTCCTCGCCGGATGCGGCATCACCGCCGACTCGGCGCCTCGCGACATCGAGCCGGCGACCCAGACGGACAGCCCCAGCCAGCGCGACGACACCGAGAACAGCGAGAACGCCGACGACAACCAGAACGGCCAGGCCGCGATCGGCAACGGAATCGTGTTCCTCGTCGACCAGACGGGCGGCGTCGACCGCCTGGTCAGGGTGAAACGCACCGTCGAGGACTCCATCGGTCGCGACCCGTCCTCGGTGCTCGAGGCCCTGTTCGACGGACCCAATGGTCTCGAGCAATCCAACGGGATCACCACGGTGTTGCCCGAGGGACTGAGGGTGCTGCGGTCGAACACGCGCAGCGGGGTGGTGACGATCGACCTGCCGTCAGACCTGCGCCAACTCTCCGGTGAACCGCTCACCCTCGGATTGGCCCAGATCGTCTACACCATCTCGGCTGTCGAGGGTGTGAAGAGCGTGCGGATCACCATCGAGGGTGTGGCGGCCAGCTGGCCCGATGCATACGGCCAGCTGCAGACCGATCCGCTCACGGTGTACGACTACCCGGGGCTGGTGAGCAGCACCCAGCCGGCGTTCCCTGCCGTGCCGAGCGACTGACGGCCGCGGTGCGGGCCGTCAGCCGAAGAACACGCTCGCGACATCACGGAACAGATGCAGGTCGACGGGCCGGGTGCGGCCGACGGTTTCGGCAAGGGGCACGAGCACGATCTCGTCGCCTCGGAGCGCGGTCATGCAGCCCCACGCCTCGCGGTGCACCGCGTCGATCGCTTCGACGCCGTATCGCGTGGCGAGCACGCGGTCGAACGCGGTGGGCGTTCCACCACGCTGGATGTGTCCGAGGAGCACGACTCGGGACTCGAAGCCGGTGCGCTCTTCGATCGAGTGGGCGATCGTCTCGGCGATGCCGCCGAGACGCACGTGCCCGTAGTGGTCGTAGACCTTCTCACCGACCGGCAGGGTGCCCGGCACTGGCTCGGCACCTTCGGCGACGACGACGATCGACGCGTACCGTCCGCGTTCGTGGCGTTGGCGCAGGATCGAGCACACCTCTTCGATGTCGAACGGCATCTCAGGGATCAGGATGACCGTGGCACCACCCGCGATCCCGGCGTGAGTGGCGATCCATCCCGCATGCCGGCCCATCACCTCCACCACCATCACCCGGTCATGGCTCTCTGCGGTGGTGTGCAACCGATCGATCGCGTCGGTGGCGATCTGAACCGCGGTCGTGAAACCGAACGTGAGGTCGGTGCCGACGACGTCGTTGTCGATGGTCTTCGGCACGCCGACGATCGGCAACCCGAAGTCGCTGCCGATCTGACAGGCGACACTCAGCGAACCGTTGCCGCCGATCACCACGAGGGCGTCGAGGCCCATCTCACGGAACGTGTCGACCACCCGCTGCGGACCGTCGGGATGGTCGTACGGACTGCCCCGTCGGGTGCCGAGCAAGGTGCCGCCTTTGGGCAGCATGCCGCGCAGCGACGCCACGTCGAGCGGCATCGTGCGCCGCTCCATCACACCATCCCACGCGTCGAGGAACCCCACCAGCTCATCGCCATAGACGGTCTCACCCTTGCGGACGATCGCCCGAATGACAGCGTTGAGGCCGGGGCAGTCGCCCCCACCGGTCAAGATCCCGACTCGCACGTATGCCGATCCTAGACGATCTTCTCCCTGGTTCCGAGGGTTTCGCCACGACGTGACCAAACCCGTCCTCCCGGGCAGGGATGCGCACGGACCGGCTCCGCCGTGCTAGGAACGACGACCATGGCTTGGGAATCCTCTCGACCGGTTCCGTGGCAACGGCTGATCAGGGATTGGCTGATCTACGTCGCGATCATGACGGTGGTCCTGGCCATCGTGTACCGCGATCGGCTCGACATCGGGCTGTTCGGCGGATTGCTGGTCAGTGGGCCGATCTTCGTGCTCGTCGGTGCCGCGCTGGCCAAGCTCGGGTACCAGCGAAAGACGCTCAAGCAGCTCCGCCTCGACAGCGAGGCCAAGGCAGTCGAGCGTGCTGCGGCCGCCGGGATCGCCCGGCCCACTGCTTCAGCAGCGCGCAGCAGGCCTGCACCCACTCGCCGTACGGCAGGCGGCGGACATCGTCCGGCGGCGCGCAAGAAGCGCTGACCGTGCACCGATAGTGTCGCCGTCGATGTCTGCGCCCTCGACCTCTCCCGACCGCCGCTGCGTGATCGCGATCGATGCCGGCACGACCGGCGTTCGGAGCAGAGCGGTGTTCACCGACGCCCCATCGGTGTCGGCGTATCGCGAGTTCACCCAGCACTTCCCCGAACCGGGGTGGGTCGAGCACGATGCCGTCGAGATCTGGCACCGGGTGCGCGACACGCTCCTCGAGGTGATCGCCGAGGTGACCGGACAGGGAGCAGACATCGCCGCGCTCGGCATCACCAACCAACGCGAGACGGTCCTCGCGTGGAGCAGGGCGACCGGCGTGCCCTACGGCAATGCCATCGTGTGGCAGGACCGTCGCACCGCTGGCCGCTGCGCCGAACTCGATGCGGCCGGTGCCCTGCCACGAGTGCGCCAGATCACCGGCCTGGTGCTCGACCCGTACTTCTCGGGCACCAAGGCCGCGTGGCTGATCGCGAACCGAGACGTCCCTGTCTCCGACGACCTCGCGATCGGCACGATCGACTCGTGGCTGCTGTGGAACCTCACCGGCGGAGAGGTGCACGCCACCGATCCGTCCAACGCCAGTCGCACCATGTTGTTCGACATCCGTGCCCTGGAGTGGTCGGACGAGATGTGCGAGCTGCTGGGTGTTCCCATCCAGGCGCTGCCCCGGGTGATGCCATCGAGCGGACGCTTCGGCGTGACCTCTGATCGTTGTGGCGTGCCCGCCGGCATTCCCGTGTCCGGGATCGCCGGCGACCAGCAAGCGGCGCTGTTCGGCCAGGCCTGCTTCGCGCCCGGTACGGCGAAGAACACCTACGGCACCGGCAGCTTCGTGTTGATGAACGTGGGCGACACCTGTCCACCGCCCACCGAAGGCATGCTCACCACCGTCGCCTGGACCCTGGCCGACGGAACGAAGGCATACGCCCTCGAGGGTTCGATCTTCGTGACGGGCGCTGCGATCCAGTGGCTCCGCGACGGTCTGTCGATCATCGACAGCGCGGCCGAGGTCGGACCGCTCGCCGCCAGCGTGCCCGACACCGGAGGGGTGTTCGTGGTGCCGGCGTTCGCCGGACTCGGCAGCCCCTACTGGGATCCGTACGCACGCGGCACCATCGTCGGCATCACCCGCGGCACCACTCGGGCCCACCTCGCGCGGGCCACGATCGAGGCCATGGCCTTCCAGACCCGTGACGTCGTCGATGCGATGGTCGCTGCTTCGGGTACTCCCCTGCTCGAGCTGAGAGTCGACGGTGGGGCCTCGGTGATGGACCTGCTCATGCAGACGCAGGCCGATCAGCTGGGTGTGGTGGTGCGCCGGCCGCTCGACCAGGAGACGACTGCGCTCGGCGCCGCGTTCTTGGCCGGTCTGGCCGAAGGCGTGTGGCCATCGCTCGATTCGGTGACCGAGCGCTGGCAACTCGATGCCGAGTTCCACCCGACCGGCGGCGACATGGCAGTGCTCGTCGACCTGCAGTACCAGCAGTGGCAACGTGCCGTGGAGCGCTCACGCGATTGGGAAGCTCACTGATCACCAGCCGCGCCGGCGCCGGCCGCTGAGCAGCAAGATCGCGAACGCGATCGATCCGGCCGCCCCGCCGTAGCCCAGCAGGTCGCCCGATCGGAGTTCTCGTCCGGACCCGTCGCTGGCGACGCGGGAGTCGGACGGCGCCTGATCAGAAGGCTGCTGATCATCCGTTGTGTCGGCCGCTCTGTTGGAAGCGGTGTCGGCCGCTCTGTCCGAAGCGGTGTCCGAAGCGGTGTCCGAAGCGGTGGCGGACGTGGGATCGGTGGTCGGGGACTCGCCGGCCGCCGGCCGAACGCGGATCTTCACCCCGTCCACATCGTCGTCTGCGGTGGCGTCATCGGGATCGGCTCGAAGCACCGCGGTCACCGTCACCTCGCCGTAGCCGCCGTCGGGCCCGGCTCCCGGATCGACGGCCGCGATGACGGTCACGCTCGACGACGCATCCGCAGCGAGGGCCTCATCGCGTCCACACGTCACGACCGACCGGTCGGCGGCACACGACCAACCCGCACCGGCTGCCCCCACGAACGTGAGGCCGGCGGGGAGCGCACCGGTGACCACCACCGGTGCCATCGATTCGCTGGGCCCGGCATTGGCCACCGTCCAGACCAGCTCGATCTCGGCACCGATCCGGACCCGCGACGGCCCGGTGACGTCGATCGCCACCCCGCTCCGACGTGCCACATCGATCGCGTTCGTCGCCCGGTGCCACACCGGATCGGTCACACCGCTGACACGAACCGCCTGGACGAGCGAACCCGACGCTGCCGGCACGACCGTCAGCTCGATCGGCGCAAGCTCGCCACCTGGCGCGAGCAGCGGCTTGCCGTAGTCGATGCCGCGTCGGCCATAGGTGCATTCGATCGTGCGGACCACTTCTGGATCAGCTGTTGCCGTGTCTCGCCGGGGTGTCGCGCCGCACACCCATCCGTCGCCGTCCGCCCGGGTCACGTCCATCGCTGCGGTCACCGGGACCTGCACCGTCAGCGGCCCGTACTCACCGGTAGGGCCCTCGTTGCCCACCTTCACCTCGATCGTGCGTGCCTCGCCGATGCGTCGCGGGTCGGACCCGTGGTCGACGATGGAGACGGTGTTCGTCGTGGTCGGCGCAGCCGTCCAGCTGAGGCGACCGCTGACCACCTTGGCTCCCGGCGTCGATCCGACCGCCGTCACCACGTGGACGAACGGCTCGCGGGCGCTGGGCGCAAGGTTGGCCACCGCGGCAGGAGTGACCTCCGCCAGCACCTCGATCGGCGGCAGCAACGTGCCCGACACCACCGGTGCCGCGCTCGCGTCCCACGTACAGCCCCAGCTGCCCGCCGACACGTCGCTGACCGGCTCGGTGGCACACGCCCACCCGTCGCCGGCGAGGTTCTTCACCGCAAGGCCGGCAGGCATTGCCGCGCGAACCTTCACCTCACCGCTGTCGGTCGCGGGACCCTGGCTGGTCACGACCACTTCGTACGAGACCTCGGCGCCGACCTCCACCCGGCTCCCTCCGGTCACTGCCAACACGGTCAGCGACACCTCCGGCGCAGGGGCCGAGCCGGCCGCCGCCCAGTCGTTGGCGGGGTTGCGGTCCTGCCCGAAGACGACCCGACCAGGAGCCACGGGGTCACCGACGAAGGCGGGGTCGACCTGGACGTTCACGACCAGTGCATCGAGCACGGCTCCGGGTCCGACGTTGCGCAACTGGCGACGGCACGACAGTGTGCCGTTGGCGTCCGGATCGGTGGAGAACCCGGTGCCCGCCCTCGACCCGACGCAGGTCCACCCGCGGCCGCGGGCGCTCACGAAGCGAAGGCCGGTGGGCATCGTGTCCTCGATCACCAGTTCGCCCGAGGCGATGGCAGGGCCGATCACGGTCGGGGTGAGGATCCAGTCCACACGAGCGCCCGGCGCCATCGGTGTCGCGATCGACACAACTCCGGCCAGGCTGATGTCCACGTTGTGACGCACCATGGTCGACTCCGCATCGACGTCGTTGCCCGGCTCCCGGTCGAGCCCTCCCCCACCGATGGTGACGGTTGCCGACGCGATCGCGACATCGGGATCGCCGTCGGTTCCGTCATCGAAGAGCGCGCCGCCACCGATGGCGAGCCCGATGACGATCGGCGCAGCGACCTGGCCGGCCCCGATCGGCGCAGGCCACGTGCACTCCACGGTCGGTCCCAGCACACAGGTCCAGCCCTCCCCCGTCGCACTGATCGCCACCATCCCACCAGGCACGGCGAGGCTGGCGGTCACCGGTGCGGTCGTTCCGTCCGGACCCTCGTTGGCGATGTCGATCCGGTAGCGACCCAACCCGCCGACCACTGCGACCGGTCCGTCACCCGCGGCGCCGTCGTCGGGGCCGGCATCGGTGAGCCGAACGGCGAGATCGATCACGCGGGCCACCGCTCCGGCGCGGCCTGCCGCCGATCCGAGCGGGTTGCCGGCGGCGTCTTCGGCGGTGAGGTCGACCGTGCTGATGTGTGGCACGAGTGCGCCGCGAGCGTCGGTCACGCCCGGATCGTCCACCGCTGCGGGTTGCGGGGTGGCCGAGAACGCGAGCACGATCTCGTCGCCCTGGTCGAGGTCGCACATGTCCGACCACGTGACGGTCTGACTCGCCGCGACATCGTCGACCAGCACCACGGGTGCAACGTCGCACGACCGGGGTGTCACCGCCACGGTGGCGGTGTACACCCAGTTCTTCGGCAGTGAATGAACGAGGTCGATGCCGTGTGCCGTCACCGGGAACCGAGAGATGTTCTCGACGGTGAGGACCCACGTGAAGGCCGCGCCGATCGTCATCGCCGCGACCGCCGTACCGTCGCCCGCCTCGGCCGTCAGCCGCAGTGTGGGTCGACGCACGATCAGTTCGTCGGTGACCGACGGGCCGACTCGTGATCCCACCCTGCCGACCATCGAATAGCCGGTGACCTGCACGCCGGTTGCCGCGACCGATCCGTCTTCCAGATCCGTCGCCGCCGGCAGCGATTCGGTCCAGGTGATCGTGCACTCCGCCCCGGGGTCGAGCAGTTCCCTCGGAGCGAACAGCGCCCATGTCACCACGGGAGGCACAGCAGCAGTGGCCGTGGCGGCCGCCGCGCCGGGGCACGTGCCACCCAACGAGGTCGCCTCGACCAGGCCGACGCCCGGGGTGATCACGAGATCGAGCGAGCTGACGGCGCCGGCTCCCGTGTTGGACAGGCGTGCGGTGTGTGCGACCACTTGGCCACCTTCGACCTGACGGTCAGGGTCGTCGACCGACGTGGCGAGCTGGATGTCGGCGCCCACCTCGATGTCCTCGCGAGGCAACACCCGCCCGCTCGTCTGCTGGTCGTCGCTGTCGCCCACCTTGCCGACGGCATCGATGTCGGTGTCCTGCGAGCTCACCGAAGAGGTCGGTCCGGGCGAGCTCATCGAGTCCGCCGCAGGGGTCGCCGTCGCAGGGGTCGACATCGTCGAGGTTGCGCCGGCGGCTGCGCTGGAACCCGCAGCCGTGGCGTCCGGTGTCGGAGCCACGGCGAGACCGACCCGGCCCGGCGGCACGAAGGCAACGCCGACGACCACCATCGCCGCCGCCGTCAGCACTCGCAACGCAGGCACCCCACCGGCACGCCAGGGCGCTCGACCGACGACCGGATCGTGTTCGTGGCGCGGGTGGCCCTCGGCCGCGCCGGCCATCTGCCAGAGCCACAGTGCCAGATAGTCGTCGTGCTCGCCTGCCAGACCTCCGCCCGCCAGCCGCATGCCCAGCACCCACGTGTCCTGCCGGCGCTCGACACGCACCACCTGGGCGCGGGCCTCCACCGGGCGAAGTCCGGGGGCGACGAGCTGAATGGGGAGCTCGGCGAGCAACTCGGCAGGAGCGGCGAACTGGACGCGAAGGCCTCCGGCCGACAGATCGAGCACGCGGCCCTGGTGGCTCCCGATCCTGGCCTGGATGTCCGCAGGCATCCGTCGCGCGCCTCGCAACGTGCGGTTTCGGCGCAGCACGCGGGCCGACGACAACAGCGAGACCGCCGCGATCACGCCCGACGTGAGCAGAAGGCCCTCGAGGCGTTGGTCACCTCGAGGATCAACCGCCACGATCTGCCACGCCCGCCATGCCAATGCCGCATCCACCGCAACCGCGAGGGCGACCAACCCCGTCTGCGAACGCCAGCCGCGCGCCGTGGAGACGGCCGACCCCGGGGCTGTTCGCCGTCGTGGCAACAGGCTCACGGCCAATGACCGGAGCGATCGCACGATGTCGTCGGTGCCCGCACGGCACATCCCACCGGGCCGCACGGTGCCACCGGAGAGCAACCAACGGGCCGAGCATCCAAGGACCATGGGGACCGCAATCCACCAAGCCCAGGCATCGAGCGGCACCGGCGACACACCGGTGGCCAACGCTGCGATCACGCCGCCGATGGCGAGCGCGGCAGCGGCGCCCGAGAGGTCTTCGACGAGTGTGGCAAAGTGGGCCACCCGTTGCCACGGCCGCAACCGCCGTGCCCAGAGCGGCGATCGCACCCCGCGCATCGTGCGGAACCGCTCAGCTCGGGCGTCGATCTCGTTGCGCACGGATGCCCCGGTGTCCATCTGCTCGACCGCCAACATCGACGTGTACCAGCGCCCGTGCCAGCCGCGTGACTGTGCGGCCACCGTGGCAGCCGACATGCCACGATCGACCGGCAACGTCTTGAACGCTTCGACGAGCACGATCGAGCCGAACCCGAGCCACGGCATCGCCCATCGAGCATCGAGCGACGGCCACCATCTGTCGTTGCGGACGTGATCGACCAGCGACCGATCACCCGGTCCAATGGGCTCGGACTGCACCCACACCGTGCCGCGCTCGAACTGCTCGAGCGCCGGCCGTGTCGCTCCTGGCAGCACGGCCGTCGCAGCCGAGGTCACCACCAGGTACTCCCCCGCCGCGGCGGAGATGGCGGCTGCAATCCCGGCGCGTTGACCCACCTCGCAGGTCACCCACCGCACGCCGAGCGAACGACCGAGCTGTTCGAGCCGTCGGTCGGCACCGACCAGCACCACCCGAGAGGCGGAGCCGGTCGCGGCGATCGCGGCGATCGCTGCGGTGCGAACCAGGACGAGCGACTCGCCGTCGCACACGACAGCAACCTCGGTCGCGTCGAGCGCAGCCTCGGCAGTGGTGCGAGCGCGGCGGTCGGGCGACGAGGCGCGCGGTCGGGTCCACAGCAGCGACCACATCAGCAACCTGACGGAGGCGTACGCGACCGCGGCGACCGCCGGCGCGAGCACGAGCGACGGCGGGCCCGAACCGGTGCTCGCCGCGACGACACCTCGCCCAGCGATGAGGGCCGTCGATGCTGCTGCCACCGCACCGATCGTGCGTCCCACCACTGGACCTGTCATTCGCCGAGCGCGCCTTCCTGTTCTCCCGACTCTCGTCGGGCGCAACTGTCCGGATCTGGCGCGTTCTGTCAACCTGACCCGAGCGT
This sequence comes from Actinomycetes bacterium, assembly GCA_031400715.1. Classification (GTDB taxonomy): domain Bacteria; phylum Actinomycetota; class Acidimicrobiia; order Acidimicrobiales; family Ilumatobacteraceae; genus VFMC01. Next base: position 10,130 of record JANNQK010000013.1, read on the forward strand.
CGCATGCCCGCTCGGGACGACGAACCGGACGAATCGAGCGCGATGCCCCGCCTCAGGCAGGCGCGCCGACCGCCAGCAACGCCGTCGTCGCGCGGCACAGCAGCCCGAGCTGAGCCCGCTCGCGGGCGTGGAACGGCCTGCCGGTCCGACCCACCACGATCACGAGGTCGCGTCCGCTCACCACATCGACACCACCCAGCCACGCCCAGGCAAGGTCACCGGGAGCGCCCGCGGTCTGCGCCACCTCGTCGAGATGACGGCTGCCGTCGAGGAAGGCCGCCAACCAGGCCATGTCGGGGGGCGTCCCACGCCCGACGACCTCGGTCCCCGCGGCCGCATCGAGCACCGCCACCCAGTCGGCATCGAGCAGCAGCTCCAGCCGTTCGGTGACCAGGCCCAGGCGCGTTCCCGGCGCGCTCTCGGCCAGCTCGGCAACGATCTCCAACGCCACGAGTCCGCTGTCGGGCCTGTCGTTGGCGACTCGCCGGACGTCTTCGACCGCCACGCCGTCCACCTGCATGATCTCGGCGACCAGCAGATCGACCAGTCCGAGATCCGGCAGACTGACCACCAGTTCGTCGACGGCGCGCCCCCCACCTCGCTCGAGGATGTCGATGCCGACCACGTCGCCACGCAGGGCACCGATCCGGCTCGCCACCTGCCCCAACGCTCCAGGGCGGTCGGGCAGCCACACGCGCACGACGAAGGTTTCCACCCGGCGACCGTACCCACGCATGAGGTGGGGCGAGTCACGCGCGTGTAACGGCAACGTGAACGATTCGCGCCGGATCAGTCCGGGGCGGCCCGGATCAGCCCAGCTTGGGCAAACCCTTCTTGAGGTTGCGTATGCCTTGGGCGATGCGGAGTTCGTTCTCGATCAGCGCGAACCGGGCGAAGCCTTCACCGCCGGGGCCGAAGCCCACGCCGGGCGACAGCGCCACTTCGCACTCACGCACGACGTGCGAGCAGAACTCCACCGAGTCCATGTCCGCGTACGGTTCGGGGATTGGCGCCCACACGAACATCGACCCCTTCGGTTTCGGGATGTCCCAACCGATGCGGGCCAGACCGTCGATGAGCGCGTCGCGGCGACCCTCGTAGATGGCACACACCTCCTCGGGATAGTCGGCTGCCTCGTTCATCGTGACGGTGGCGGCGATCTGGATCGGTTGGAACTGGCCGTAGTCGAGGTAGCTCTTCAGCTTCACCAGCGCCTGTACGACCTCCTTGTTGCCCACCAGGAACGCGCATCGCCACCCGGCCATCGAGAAGCTCTTGGTCATCGAGTACAGCTCGACGGCGCATTCCTTGGCGCCCTCGGCCTGCAGGATGCTCGGCGGCCGGTAGCCCTCGAAGCCGACGTCGGCGTACGCGAAGTCGTGCACGACGATCATGTTCCGCTCGCGGCAGAAGTCGACGACCCTCTGCATGAAGTCGAGGTCGACCACTGCACCGGTCGGGTTGTGCGGGAAGGAGATGACGAGCACCCGCGGCTTGGGCCAGCCGACGTCGTACGCGGTGGTGAGGCTCTCGAAGAAGTCGCCCGTGAAGTCACCCTGCACCCGCGGATCGGCGAGGTGACGCATGGGCACCTGCCGCAGGTCGGCACCGGCGAACAGCGGACCGTAGATGTGGATCGGATAGCTCGGGCTGGGAACGATCGCTGCGTCGCCCCGGTCGAGCAGCACCCACATGAGATGGCTGAATCCCTCCTTCGACCCGATCGTGTTGGTGATCTCGAGCTCTGGGTCGAGGACGACACCCCACTTGCGTTCGTACAGCGCCGCCACCGCCTCGCGCAGCTTGGGCAGGCCGCGACTGAGCGAGTACCGGTGGTTGCGCTCGATGTGGGCGGCCTCGGCGAGCTTGTCGACCGCAATCTGCGGCGAGGGGATGTCCGGGTTGCCGAACCCCAGGTCGATCACATCGACCCCTGCTCGCCGTGCCTCGATCTTCAGGTTGTTGATGATCGTGAACACGTACGGCGGCAGGTTGGTGATGCGGCGGAACTCCATGCTCGTCAGGTTACGAGTTCGGCCCTGCGATGACGGTGTTCATCGCCTCGACGGCCGGAGATTGGAACGTGTTCTCAAGGACGTTGCGCGAAGTAGGCCTTCACCGCCGCGTCGGTCGACACGAGGCACGCGTTCCAGGCGCTGTCGCCACCGGCGGCGAGGCACGACCGCATCTCGGCATCGGCGAACGCTCGGTACGCCTCCTCGTCGGCCTGCGTCATTCCCTCGAGCACCGTGGCGTCCACGTCGGGCACGAACGCCGATTGCGCCGTGCCCATAGTCGACGACCACGTCTGGATCAGGTCCGTGATGCTCCCGTCCGGCAGCGCCCGGTTGCCTTCGCCCAACAACGACACCATCGACCACGTGGTCCGCATGACCTCGCGACCGGCATCGTCGAGCGCGACGTACTCGTCGGTCGGTCGACGTTCGGCGAGCGGGAACGCAGCCACGCCGTCGACGACGTCTTGCCAGATCACGTCGTCGCCCTGGCGGACCTCCACGACCGCCACCGTGTCGGGCAGACCGATCCACATCACCGAGTCGCCCACCCCGGCGAGTTCGAGGTCGGTCCATGGCATCGCGCCAGCAGCAGTCGAGGCCGGGACCGGCCAGCAAGCCCCGAACCCGGCGAGCTGTCGGCAGTGCTGCTGGTTGTAGGTGTCGAACCAGGCACTGGCGGTGACGTAGAAGGTCAACCGCTCGCCGTTCGCCAGATCGAAGCTCTGTGCGACGGACTTGGTCACGTCGGTGACCCACGACGGTGGCGAACCCGGCTCGAGCCGGGTCAACGGCACCTCCGTGCGGGTCGGGTCGGGCCGGCATCGGGGTTCGAGGCGTCGGCGTCGTCGGATCCGCCACGCCCCGTCACCGCCACCAGGCCGCCGACCAGCAGCGCGAGTCCGCACACCGCGGCTGCTCCCCTGGCGGCGGCCCGGCGCCGACGGCGGCTGCCGACGCGGCCCATCACGTCGTCGAGCTCGACGGTCGCCCCATCGGCTCGATGGGCCAACTCGGGCAGGTGGCGGTGCAGGCGGTCTTCGACATCGGTGTTCATCCGAGGGTTCCTCTCAGTTGGGCGAGCGCCCGGTTCAACGTGGACTTCACGGTGCCGACCGAGACGCCGAGGGTGTCGGCGATGTCGGCCAGGTCGAGCTGTTGGTAGAAGCGGAGCACGACGACCGCCCGGCGGCGGCGAGGCAGCTGCGCCAGCGCGGCGGCGAGCTCGTCGGTCTCGGCCGGCCGGTCGAGGTAGGTCTCCGCACGGGCGACATCACGGTCGGTGCGCCGGACGACGGCTCGGTGGCGGTGCCACGAGGTACATCGGTTCACGACCGCCCGCCGCAGGTATGCGCCAGGGTCGTCGATGGTGCTCCATCGCTCGTAGACCCGAACGAACGACTCCTGTACCGCCTCTTCGGCCTGGCTCACCGAGCCCGTCAACAGAGAGGCGAGACGCACCATCGGCACCCGGGTCTCGGCGAAGAACGACTCGAACGACCGAGGTACCTCGTCGACGCGCCCCACATCGCCGCCGGCGAACGCAAGCTGCGCCGGCAACGGCTCCAGGTCCCGGGTGATCGCGTCGTCCACCATCGTCCACTCTGACGCAACACCATCGTCAGAGGTTGCTCGGGCGACGGCCGGATCGACCCGGGTCGATCGGTCCAGGTTGCGACGTGGAGGTGGGAATCAGCGATCGTTGTGCCACCATTCATGCTCATGTCGAACCCCCTTCCCGACGGATGCATCCACGTGGTCATCGAGATCCCGCGTGGCAGTCGCAACAAGTACGAGATCGATCACGAGACCGGCCGTGTGTTCCTCGACCGGCGTCTGTTCACCGCCACCACCTACCCAGCCGACTACGGATACATCCCCGACACCCTCGGAGGCGACGGCGACCCCCTCGACGCCCTCGTGCTGCTGGAAGACCCGGTGTACCCGGGCGTATGGGTGCAGGCTCGCCCGCTCGGCGTGCTGTACATGCACGACGAGGCCGGAGAAGACGCGAAGATCATCTGCGTGCCACCCCGCGAGCCGCGGTGGCAGGACGTGATGGACCTGAGCGACCTCACACCGCAGCTCGTCGAGGAGATCCAGCACTTCTTCGAGGTCTACAAGGCCCTCGAACCCGGTAAGACGTCGTCGACCGCGGGCCTCGCCGGTCGTGAAGCCGCCTGGCGGGAGATCGAGGAGTCGCGCCGGAACTTCACGCCGCGCCACTGATCGGAGGCAGTTCGTGCTCCTGCTGGAGCAGCGCGAGCGTCGGGTCAGGCCCGGGCGAGCAGGGCGGCGCCGATGCCGCCGGCCATCGGCCCCAGTTCGGCGAACCGCAGCTGCGGCCAGGGGCGATCGTCACCGCCGTACAAGCTGGCGTGGAACGCCCGCTCGATCGGTGGGAGGAACAGTTCGGGCTCTGCCGATACCCCGCCTGACAGCACGATCGCACCCGGGTCGTACATGTTCGTGAGGTTCACCAGGCCGATGGCAACCCAACCGGCGAAGGTGTCGATCACCGCCAGCGCCTGTGCGTCGCCCATGAGCGCTGCTGCGGTGATGTGTTCGCCACGGATCTCTGCGATCTCGCCGACGGTCGCCACCACCCCGTCGAGTCGTCCTCCGAGCGCCGCTTGACGAGCGTGGTGACCGAGGCTGTTGCCCGACGCATACCGCTCCCAGCATCCGCGCTGGCCGCACGTGCACGGGATGCCGTCCGGTTGGACGATCATGTGCCCGAACTCGCCCGCGAACCCGTGGTGACCGCGCTGCAGCACCCCGCCGCTCACGAACCCACCACCGATGCCGGTGCCGAGCCCGACGAGCACCAGGTCGTCGACGCCGCGGCCGGCACCGAGCTTCCACTCGGCCAGACAGGCGACGGTGTTGTCGTTGTCGACCAGGACGTGCAGCCCCGTGCGGGCCTCCAACAACTCGCGCAGATGCAGCAACTTGACCCCGCTGAGGTTCGCCGCGGCGATGAGGATCCCGTCACGGGTCACCAACCCTGGCACCGCCACACCGACCGACACGACCGCGCCGAGATGCTCGCAGATGTGTGCCAGGGTCTCGATCAGTTCGGCTGGGGAACCCGGTGTCGGAAGCCGGTGTTCAGCGACGACGGCTCCATCGTCGGCGAGCGCCACACCGAGGCACTTCGTCCCGCCGACATCGATCCCGACAGCGGCGGGAATCACGCCTCGGCGCGAGCCTTGAGCTCACGCACGGTGTTGAGGATGCGGACCTCGGCCCGGCGCTTCACGAAGCCGGGGAGCGGCACGACCAACTCGATCACGAGGTCGTAGCGAACCTCGGTGCCGCCGTCGGTCGTCGCCGTGAACACGTACGCACCGTCGACGGTGCTCATGATGTCGCCGCGAATGAGGCTCCACGCCAGCACCTGGGGCGCGAGCGAGTAGTCGTACGACAAGGTGTAGTGCGTGCTGCGACCGAGTGCCGATGCGCGGTACTCGACCTCGGTCGGTCGGCCCTCACCGTCCCGACCGCGGACGATCACATCCTTCACGTCCTTGGCCCACTCGGTGTACCGCTCGAAGTCGGCGGCGATCGCCCAGACGCGCTCGGGCGACGCGGCGATCGTGGTGGTCTGAGAGGCCTGCTCTGCCATAGGTGCCTTGTTCTAGCCGATCTTGCGGTTGCTCGGTTGGACCGACTTGTCGAGTCGGGGCCCATACGCCCCATGACGCACGGCCCAGAGCGAGTTCATCGCCAAGCCGAACATCGGCACGAGGATACCGAAAGCGAGCGCGTTCACCTGGGAACCCTTCAGTCCGACAGCGCCGATGATCGCTCCCGTCAGCGCGACGACCACCTGCACGGCCAACGACGCGCTCATCGACCGCTTCACCTTCGGTGGAGCGGTGCGGCCCGTGAGGAGGTACAGGTTGGCGACGCCGATCTCGTCGACGCGTGAGCGTTCGAGTGCCGAGACGTAGGCCCACAGGCACCCGACCGCGCCGATCGCGAACAGCACCATCGACACCGCGCCGACGAGCACCTGGGCAGGTCGCTCGTCGCGCAGCGGGAGCCCGATGGCGATCACGGCCGTGAAGACGGCCGTACCCACCAGGTCGGCACGAACCAGTCCGGCTCCGGCCCGGCGCCCCGAACCGGTCGCACCGGCCCCAGCGGGGGAAACCCCTGATGAGGAAATCCCTGATGAGGAAACCCCTGGTGAGGACGTGGTCGGGGAATCAGACGGCGAAGGATCGCTGGCGCTCATGATCCGCTCATGATGGCAGCGCTCCCAACGACCGGCCCAACCGCTCGGCCAGAACGTCGTACGAGAACTCCTCGACCGCCCGTTGCCTGGCGGCGATGCCCATGCGGCGTCGACGGGCGGGGTCGTCGAGCAGCGCCGTGTAGGCGGAGACGACCTCGTCGACGTCTTCGGGGTTGCGCACCACGATGCCGGTCGCGCCGTCGGCCACGGCCTCTGCCGCCCCGCCGCTGTCGCCTGCCACCTGCGGCACCCCACATGCTGCAGCTTCGACGAACACGATGCCGAAACCCTCCTGCTCCAAACCGCCCCATCGATTGCGGCACAGCATCGAGTAGATGTCGGCGCAGCCGTACAAGCGAGGCAGATCGTCGTTCGAGACCCGTCCGAGAAAGGTGACGGGTGCGCCGAGCTCGGCGGCGAGCCGCCGGAGGCGGTCCTCGTCGCGACCGCCACCCGAGATGGCGAGGACGAGATCGGGGCGATTGGCGCGCATGCGTGCCACGGCGCGGATCGCAGTGTCGAAGCCCTTGCGGGGCACCAACCGACTGATCGCCACGATCAGCTCGGCGTCGGCGCGAAGACCGAAGTGGGCTCGCGCCGCGAGGCGTTCGGTGTCGGTGAGCGGCCGGAACCGCTCGACGTCGACACCCGGGGGAACGATCGTGATCGGCAGCTTGCGTCCTGCGGCATGTTCGGCCTCGGCTGCCGGATAGCCGCCGGCGGCGACGATGTGACGCGAGCGGCGCAGCACGTGTCCCAACGCCTGCTTCGAGATCGGCAGACGACCGGGAACGGTGACCTCGGCACCGTGCAACACCACGTCGTACGGCAACCGAAGCGACGGCCCGACGATGCCCAACGGCACCGCAGGGTCGAGCACCACGAGATCGGCGCCGACGTCCTTGGCCATCGCATCGATGCGCCGAATCATCCACGGGTGAGGCAGCAACACCGGTTCACGGGTGCGTTCGATGCGGAACGGCTGGGCCGCGTCGAACGCCTTCGTCCCCGCGTACGGCGAGGTGAGCACGGCGAAGGAATCGGCCGGCAGCCGTCGCCACCACTCCCACAGCAACGACTGGATGCCGCCGATCTTCGGCGGGAAGTCGTTGGTGACCAGGAGGTGCTTCATCGGATGGTCACAGCGGTGCGCTCAGTTCGACCTGCACGTCGACGTCGACATCGGACAACGGAAGCAGATCCGGGCGGTCGAGCATGCGCGCCGCCCACACGGCGTGGCCACGGAGGACGGGATCATCGTGGGCAAGGTACCGGCTCAGAACTGCCGACACACGAGCGTCGCGATCGCGGCCGCTGTTGCCGACCACGATGAGAGCGTTTCGTCGGTGCCACCGCGGATCGCGATCGGTGAGGTACCAGCGGCGCCACCGGCTGAGCACCTCGTGGTCGGACGCCTCGAGCAGTTCGAGCGCGTCGATCCACGGCTCGACCGGCATGCCTGCGGGAGCCTCGCCCGCAGCGCGGGTGGCGCCGAGTCGTACCGTCGGGGGGCAGACCTCCTGACAGTCGTCGCAGCCGTAGATCCGATCGCCGAGCGCAACGCGGAACTGGCGCGGGAACACACCCGGTTTCTGCAACAACCACGCAAGGCACTTGCCTGCATCGATCACGCCGCTGTCGATGATCGCGCCTGTGGGACACCCGTCGATGCAGCGTCGGCACGTGCCGCACCCGTCGGCTGCGGGCTCGGCCTGCACCGGGAGCGGCGCATCGGTGACCACGCTGCCGAGCACGAAGAAGCTGCCGGCGCCTTCGAGCAGCAGATTGGCGTTCTTCCCGAACCACCCGAGCCCGGCCCGGTACGCGATCTCGCGGTCGACCATCGAATTGTCGTCGGCGAACGCGACCGCCTTCCACCCGTCGGATCGCAGTCGATTCGCAACGGCCCACAGACCCTCGCGGAGAGGCACGTAGTGATCGGTCCAGGCATAGCGCGCGACCCTGGCGGGCACTGCCTCCGAACCGATCGGCTCGCCCGCGGCGGCATCGAGCAGATACGGCCGGGCCCCGACGAACACGGCGCGGGCGCCGGTGACGGCTCGACCAGGGTCGGTGGACCGGTCGGGGTTCTTGTAGGTGAACTTCATCCCGTCGTGCAGGCCGGCGTCGCGGCGGCGAACGATCTCGGTCCGTGCCCGATGCATGACGTCGGCCGGCGCGACCCCGGTGCGGCTGATGCCGTGCGTCGCCGCGATGGCCCGCAACTCGTCGACGTATGCGCCGTCGATGATCGGCGGCGCCCGCCGTGGCTCAGATCGCCTCACGATGTTTGAGCGTAGGCACCAAACCGGCCGCTGCGAGCAGCCTCACGGCACGTTGCTCGGCCAGATCGAACACGACCGCCTGCGCCGGCGCATGAGCTTCGTCACACATGAAGGTCACGATGCAATCGCGACAGTGATCGCTGTGGCGCATGACGCACGTGTCGCAGGCGATCTCGATGACGTGGCTCTGTGCGGCGGGAACGGGCAGCTCGATGGACATGCTCCGAGCCTGCACCAAGGGTGTGACAGCCACACCCCCACCCGAGTCCCACACCCCCACCCGAGTCCCACGAGGTCGAACGAGTATCAGTGACCACCCCGGGGTGGCAGCTGGCACTCGCATCGGTCAGCGGGTGGCGAGTTCGATCCACCGATCGCTCGAGACCGGGTTCGCGCCCATGGCCCGTACGTCGGCGATCACCGCCTGGTCGTTGGTGACCACGACGACCGGCACATCGTCGGGCAACGACGCGACCTCGCGACGGATCACATCGTCGGCGATCACGCCCTCGGGCGAGAACGTCACGCGCACCAGTCGCCGTTTGGTCGAAGCGATGCCGACGCCGTTCGTTCCATCGAAGACCACCACGATCTCGGTACCCCAGCGCCGCGCGACGTCCTCGCACATGTCGAGGCACTTCGACCGCTGAGCAACGAGCTCGAGCAACGGGAAGCGCAGCTTGGCCACGTTGTACCCATCGACGAACACCATCGCTCGCGGGTGCCGCACCACGTGCTCGGCCGCGGCCAGCGATGAGCCGTAGAGGCCGCCTGGCACGCTGATCGGCTTGCGTCGCGACGCCTTCGGCTCTCGTCCCTTGCGTGACACGGGTCGTTCAGGCACGTGAGGTGTGCGCACCGAGGGCTCGAGCTGGTGCAACCTGTGCGCCAAACGATCCAGTTCTCCGACCAGCTGACGAGCCATCGTCGATTGTGTCTCGAGGTCGTCGGCGATGACCGCTGCGCCGGCCAGGACCGCTCGCTGGGTCTCCGGTGCCGCGACGCCGGCGGGACCGGATGCAGCCCGCGATGCGAGCACCTCGTCACGGAGCCGCTCCGCGGCAGCGGCCCGAGCGATGACTTCGTCGCGCACACCCTCCATCTCGTCGGCGCGAACCTGCGCCGCCCGCAGCTGATCGTTGGCCTTGCGCAGGGCGGCCTGGTGCCGCTCCACTTCCAGGCGCGCCGCTGCAGTGTCGGCGCGCATCCGCTCATCGGTCCGAGCCGACGATGCCGACGTCTCGGCGCGTCGAGCCAGCTCGGCGCGGAGCAGCACCAGTTCGGCCAGCACGCGATGCGTCGCGGTCTCCGCAGCCTGCCGGCGACGCTCTGCGCGACGAAGTTCGGCGGCAAGGTCGGCAGGGCCGACGACTGCCGACAACCCGGCGAGACCGGCCTCCCAGCCCTCGGGTCGAGCGAGCCAGAGCATCGACGCCTCGTCGAGCAGCTCCGGCGCGGCCGATGCGGCAACCGCGAGCTTCCGACGAAACTCGGCGTCACCCTCGACAGCCCGGCGCACCTTCGTGAGCGCCGCCGGAGGAAGCTTCTGGAACTTCAACATCGGCCTCAGCGACGACGGAAACGCGAGCGGGGCGCGGAGCTTCGCACCCGCCGCAGCGATCCCGATGGCGAACTCGAGTGCGAGCGCGATCAGCTGGTCGGGCACCTCGTCGGCCGATGAGGTGGTGCGGTCGGGTGGAGCACCTGCATCAGACCCACCAGACATGCGTCAAGTGTACGGGGCCTCGATCGTGGCGCCCTCGTGGTCGATGCGCAGGACCTTCACGTGCGCGTCCCCGGGCAGCGCCGCCGCCACCTGTTCGGCATCGGCGACAGAACACATCGATGCCACGGTCGGACCGCTGCCCGACAGCCACGAGCACCAGGCACCTGATGCGAGCGCCGCATCGATCGCGTCGCGGCTCGTCTCGGCCATCGACAAGCGCGCCGGCTGGTGGAGCCGGTCTTGCACCGCCGATCGCAACGCGCCGACATCGCCTGCGGCGAGCGCACCCACCAGCATCGCGACGCGACCGATGTTGAAGACCGCGTCGGCAAAGGGCACCGGACCGCCGAGCGCTCGGCGCGACTCGTCGGTCTTGGTGACGAACGACGGAACCCACACCACGATGGCAGGGTCGAGCGCCAGCGGAACTCGCACCACGCGACCATCGGCGGTCGCAATCACGCCTCCGTACAGAGAGGCCGCAACGTTGTCGGCGTGACCCTCGAGCGCGCTCACGACGGCCAGCACCTCGGCTCGCTCATCGTCGTCGAACCCGGCAGCGCCCACCTGCTGCACGCGGGCGAGCACACCTCCGCCGACGCGAACCGCCCCGCTGAAACCCAGCCCTCGCCCGGCGGGAATCGAGCAGCGCTCCCACACACTGCCGACGCCGCCACACCGGCCGAAGGCGATCGACGCAGGGTGGTGTTCGTCGCAGGGTCGGGCGCCCGGGGGCATGCCGCGGCCAGGTTCGTCCGCGGGCGCAGGGTCGACGAGACCGAATTCGGCTCGCATCGTGAGCGCCATGCCGAGCGTGTCGAAACCGGGGCCGAGGTTCGCCGACGAGGCCGGGACACGAATGATCATCCCCGGATCACCGTGCATCCGTCACGACCCCGCGGACGCCTTCGCTGCCTGAGAGACCTCGATCATCTTGGCCAGCGTGCGGGCGGCGGCACCCGAGTCGATCGACTCCGTCGCAAGGGCGATGCCCTCCTCGAGGGTGTCGGCCCGGTCGGCGACCACCATGGCCGCGCCGGCATTGAGCACGACGATGTTCCGATGCGCGCCGTGCTCGCCGGCCATGACCCGTCGGAACGCGTCGGCGTTCTGGTGAGGCTCCCCACCGGTGAGCTCTTCGGCGATCGCTGGAGCGAGGCCGACCTCGACCGGATCGACCGTGAAGGTGCGCACGTGGTCGTCCTCGAGCGCGAGCACCGTGGAATCGCCGGTCGTGGTGAGCTCATCGAGACCGTTGCCGTGCACCACCCACGCCTTCACCGAGCCGTGGATTCGCAGCGAGGCCAGCATCCGCTCGGCAACCAGTGGGTTGGCGACACCGATCAACTGGCGCCTCACCCGACCCGGGTTCGCCATCGGGCCGAGGAGGTTGAACACCGTCGGGATGCCGATCTCGCGTCGGCTCGGCGCGGCGAAACGGAACGCGGGGTGGTACGCCGGGGCCAGGCAGAATCCGATCCCAGCTTCCTCCACGCAGCGGAGCACACCTTCGGGCGGCAACTCCACGGCCACCCCCAGCGCTTCGAGCACATCGGCGGTCCCACACTTCGACGACGCGGCCCGCGCGCCGTGCTTGCAGACCGGCACACCTGCACCTGCGGTGACGATGGCTGCCATCGTGCTCACGTTGATCGAATGGCTGCGGTCGCCTCCGGTGCCGACGATGTCGATCGAGCGCAGGCGGAGATCTTCGGACAGCGGCACGATCGTGGCGGCGGCCAACACGGCGTCGAGCAGACCGCTCAGCTCTTCGGGGGTTTCGCCCTTGGCGCGCAACGCGACGACGAAGCCGATGAGCTGCGCAGGGGTTGCCTGACCATCGAGGATCGTCGCCATCGCGACGCGAGCCTGCGCTGCGGTGAGGTCCTGTCGGTCGAGCAGGGCGGTCAAGAGCGCGGGCCAGCCGCCATGTTCATCCAGTTCACTCACGGGGTTCACGGTGTCGCAGGTTAGAGGAAGCGAGCGCCGTGCGGCCGCCCGGTCGCCGACGGCACTCGGCCCGTTGTCGGCCCGCACAGCGCCTGTCGGTGCGCCTGTCGGTGGCTGCTCAGGCAGTACGACGGCGCTGGCGGATGATCCGGCGGCGCTCACGCTCCGTGGCGCCACCCCACACACCCACCTTCTCGCGGATGGTCAGGGCGTGTTCCAGACACGCGACTCGCACGTTGCAGCCGCCACAGACCGTTTTGGCATCGATTGCTTCGTCTTCGTCATCCGGGAAGAAGATGCTCGGTTCCAACCCCCGGCAAGCACCCAATTCCCGCCACACGATCTTGTTGGCAGACACGACCCCTCGTCCCCCGTGGTGTAGCTCGTTGAGGTCAATCGACCCCCGAGCAGGGAATCTAGGTCGCTGGAGCTGTCGTTGGAAAGGGCCAGTTTGCGCGATTTCCGTGACGAATTGGCGCGCCGAGCGTGGCGGTCGCTTGACGAACGGCCACACCGGTCCGTTTCGACCGCGATCCCGCGTCGGAGCGGCGGCCGGGGCCGGATCAGCGCTGGGGTTCTGGGGGGATGCCGTAGGCCCGGGCGATCAGCTGCAACGGATGCAGCGGGTCTTCGCCGGTCTGCTCGGCGATCGCCGTGTTGGCCAGGTTGCAGTCACCGACCACCACGTCGCCGCCGGCCTTGCGGATCTCGTCGCCGAGCTTCTTCGCAATCGGCACCGAGATGTCGACGTTCTCGGCGCGCAGCCCCCACATCCCGTCGATGCCGCTGCACTGCTGCACCAGCTTCACCTTCGCGCCGGTGAGCTTGATCAGATCGCGACTCTTGAGACCGATGTTCTGTGCTTTCAGGTGGCACGGCGTGTGGTACGCCACGGTGCCGGGCACATCACCGGTGAAGTCCATGTCGAGCGAGGTGCCCTCGCCCTTGTGGATCTTCATGAGGTACTCCGACGCGTCGTAGGTGTTGGCAGCCACGAGGCGTGCATCATCGGTGCCGACGTAGTCGACGTAGTCCTTCTTGAGGACGTACCCGCACGTGGGCTGAGGCACGACGATGTCGAGCCCCTTTCGGACGCTGGCGGCGAGCGCGCCGACGTTCTTCCGGGCGATCTTGTTGAACTGGTCGAGATCGCCACTGTGGAGGAACGGCGCCCCGCAACAACTGGCGCCCTCGGCGAGTTGGCACTCGATGCCGTTGCGCTCGTAGACCTTCACGAGATCGTGACCGATCTGGGGCTTCTGATACTCGACCAGGCAGGTGGGGAACACCGCGACGCGGCCCTGGCGCTTGTTGATCCGCACCTTCGGTCGGCGGGCGAACCACGTGGAGAACCGTTGCTTGGCATACGGGGGCAGCAAACGGACACTCGAGACGCCGGTGACCTTCTCGACCGCCTTGCGGACGAACGATCCCGGAGGTGCCGCAACGATCTTGTTGGTGAGCGGCGCGGTGGCCGTGGCCACCTTGCCCATCAGGTCGGTCCGACCCATGACTTCGGTGGTCAGACGATCACGAGCGCTGATCTGCTTGGTGTCGTGACGCATCGCGTCGGCACGCAACATGAGCCGCGGGAAGTCGAGTGCCCATTCGTGCAGGTCGGGGATGTAGGGGCAGTTGACGTAGCAGAGCTTGCACTGGAAGCACTCGTCGATCACCTGGTCCTGCTGTGCAGGCGTGAGCCGGCCGGCGTCCTGGTCGTCGTGGCGGTCGATGTACTCGAACAGCGTGGGGAACGAGGTGCAGAACTTGAAGCACAACCTGCACCCGTGGCACAGGTCGTAGACGCGTGTCAGCTCGCCGCGAACATCGGCTTCGTCGAGGTACTCGGGATGCTTCGGGTCGTACGTGGTGGTCATGGTGTGTGCAAGCTTCGCGCGGGCCGCACGTGTGCGGCCCGCGCAAAGATCTCGCAGAGATCAGAGGGCGTCGAGGCCCTGCTGGAAACGACCGGCATGGCTCTTCTCGGAGCGAGCCAGCGTCTCGAACCAGTCGGCGATCTCGGTCAGTCCTTCTTCGCGGGCGGTTTTGGCGAAGCCCGGGTACATCTGGGTGTACTCGTAGGTCTCGCCGGCGATCGCTGCCTTGAAGTTGGCCTCCGTCTCGCCGATCGGTTCGCCCGTCGCGGGATCGCCCACCTCGGCGAGGAACTCGAGGTGACCGTGGGCATGCCCGGTCTCTCCTTCGGCGACCGAACGAAACAGCATCGCTGCGTCGGGGTAGCCCTCGACGTCGGCCTTCTGGGCGAACCACAGGTAGCGGCGATTCGCCTGGCTCTCGCGGGCGAAGCATGCCTTCAGGTTCTCGTGGGTCTTCGTGCCTTCGAGGCTCATGGCCTACTCCTTCGTCTGTCTGCCGTTCACTCAGGAACGATGGGTGGTGGTGAGACTGGGGGCGAGATCGGGTCGGGCGCCGAGGTGCACGAGCTCACCTCGAGATGGATGGCTTCGGCTGATGGGTGCGACGCGTTTCGGTGCAGGACGGCGAACAGGGCCTGGCGCTGTGGCGTGACCTTCAGGCCACTCGAGCGAAACGCGCTGGACAGCTCGGTCGGTGAACGCACGGTGATGACCGTATTCGCAACGGTTGTTGTTTCGAGATTCGTGCAGAAGCGGATGCGGTTCGAGGTTCCGTACCTGCGGCTCCGGCGGGCTCCCATACGATGCCGTCGATGTCCTCACCCCGAACACACGCCGCGTTCGATCGCACGGACATGCTCCACCGGCTCGAGACCGAGCAGTTCGACGTCCTCGTGGTCGGCGGTGGGGTGACAGGGGTCGGCGTAGCCCTCGACGCGGCCTCGCGGGGCCTTCGAACCGCGCTCGTCG
Source organism: Actinomycetes bacterium (assembly GCA_031400715.1). Lineage (GTDB taxonomy): Bacteria > Actinomycetota > Acidimicrobiia > Acidimicrobiales > Ilumatobacteraceae > VFMC01. The sequence goes on from JANNQK010000013.1 coordinate 25,195, forward strand.
AGCGTGGCGACTTCGCCTCGGGGACGTCCTCGAAGAGCTCGAAGTTGGTGCACGGCGGTCTCCGCTACCTGCAGCAAGGCGAGATCCGCCTGGTGTACGAGGCGCTCCGGGAACGTCAGCGGCTGCGCAAGAACGCACCTCACCTCGTCAGCGTCCTTCCCTTCATGATCCCGATCCTCGGGCGGCCGCCCAAACCCGGCGATCCGGCGTCGGCCGGCGCATCGGCGGACACGAAGAGCGTGGTCAACCGAAAGATCGCGCGCGCCCTGGGATCGGCGATGTGGATGTACGACGTCACCGGTGGATGGCGCATCGGCAAGCTGCACCGCCGGCTGAACAAGCGGGCCGCGCTCGCGCACATGCCCACCATGCCCGAATCACGGGTGCTCGCCGCCTACCTCTACTACGACGCAGCCGTCGACGACGCTCGGTTGGTGCTCACCATCGCCCGCACGGCAGCGGCACACGGGGCGGCGATCGCCAATGCGTGCCCGGTGGTCGGCTTCACCCATGCGGATCATGGGGCGGATCATGGGGCGGATCATGGGGTCGTCGACGGGGTCACCGTCGAGGCCGATGGGCGACGCTTCGACATCAAGGCCACGGTCGTCGTGAACGCCGCCGGCGTGTGGAGCGACCGCGTGCGCGAGCTCGACGACGGGATCGATCCCGACACGATCAGGCCGGCGAAGGGCGTCCACCTCACGGTGCCGTGGACCAAGGTTCGAAACGACATCGCCGTGGTGATCCCGGTGCCGAAGGACAAGCGCAGCCTGTTCGTCGTGCCGTGGGGACCCAACACGGATGGCACGTTCCGGCATGCCTATGTCGGGACGACCGATACCGACTACACCGGGCCCATCGACAGTCCGCAGTGCACCGCCGACGACGTGGCGTACGTGCTCCGAGCCTTGAACGCATCCGTGGATGCGAGCGTCGACGGCCCCATCACCGAGGCCGACGTGACCGGCATGTGGGCGGGTCTGCGCCCGCTCGTCAAGAATGCCGAGTCGGGCCGTACCGCCGATCTGTCGCGGCGGCACAGCATCACCCGCACTCCTCACGGGGTGATCTCGGTGACCGGTGGAAAGCTCACCACGTATCGAGAGATGGCCGAGGACACCGTCGATGAGGTGCTCGAGGTGCTGGGCCGTCGAGCACGGTGCAAGACCCGGCACCTCAAGCTCCTCGGTGCGACGGCCCCGGCATCGGCATCTGCCCTCGCTGCGGCACACGCTGGTGTCGGGACGCGACGCGTGGTCGATGCCGAAGCGGTGCTGATCGCCCGTCATGGATCGTTCGCCGCGGAGATCGCGGATCTCGCCGCTGCGGATCCCACGCTGCTCGACCCGCTCGTCGCCGGGCTCGAGTACCTGCGCGCGGAAGCCGTGTGGGCGGTGCAGCACGAGATGGCCCTCACCATCGACGACGTCCTGAGCCGACGCACACGGGCCCGTCTGCTCGATCGGGCCGCAGCGCTGGCTGCCGCTCCCGATGTCGCCCGGTTGATCGCCCCGCTCCTCGGGTGGGATCACGCCGAATCCGCCAGGCAGGTGAGCGACTTCGTGGCCTCGTGCGCCGACGAGGCTGCGGCTGGACAGGTCAGCGAAGCGGAGTACATCTCAAGCGTCACCCCAGGTGGCACGCCCGGAGGATCCACCCCATCATGAACAGCGACCCGTCGGGTTCCCACGTGCCAGCGCGCCCCACAGCGCCGATCGAGCTCACCGGTACCGGAGCCCACCTCGACTCCCCCACCGTGGTGCCCAGCGCACAGGCGATCGCCGAGCTGACGGCAGCTTGCCCATCGAGCACCGTGATCGGCGAGCGCGCCGAGGCCAGCCGCGACTGGTGGCCGCTCGCGATGCACTGGGCGCTCGCCGGAGACGCGCCCAAGGTCGCGGCGATCGTGTGCTCCCCCACCACGACCGACGAGGTTGCCGGCGTGGTCCGCGTGTGTCAGGAGCACCGATTGCCCCTCACCCCGGCTGCGGGCCGCAGCGGGGTCACGGGAGCATCCGTTCCTGTGTTCGGGGGTGTGCTGCTCGACATGACCCAGCTTCACGGTGTCGTCCGTCTCGACGAGGTCTCCGGGGTCGTCGAGGTGATGGCCGGCACGTTCGGACCCGACCTCGAACGGGAGATCGGCGCACGCGGCTACTCGGTCGGCCACTTCCCGCAGAGCTTCGATCTCGCCACCGTCGGCGGATGGGTCGCGTGTCGTGGCGCAGGGCAGTACAGCACCAGGTACGGCAAGATCGAGGACATGGTGGTGGGCCTCGAGGTGGTGCTCGCCGACGGCACCGTCGTGCGCACAGGTGGTGCTCCCGCGGCGGCAGTTGGCACCGATCTGAACCAGGTGTTCATCGGGAGCGAGGGCACGCTCGGCGTGGTGACCCGCGTGTGGCTGCGCGCCCACCGTCTACCCGGTCCGCCGATGGTGGCGGCCTACGCGTTCGGAACCTTCGAAGCCGGCATCGACGCATGTCGACGGATCCTCCAGCGCGGTGCGACGCCTGCAGTGCTCCGGTTGTACGACGCAGTGGAGAGCAAGCGCGGACAGGGCGGCGACGGCACCCAGTGCATGCTGTTGGTGCTCGACGAAGGTGACCCGCTGATCGTGGGGGCAACCATCAGCGTCGTCGCCCAGGAGTGCGCCGCCGCCGAACGCCAGAGCGACGAGCTCGTGAATCGCTGGACCCACCATCGCAACGACACGAGTGCGCTGCAAGCGCTCACTCGCAAAGGCTTCGTCGTCGACACGCTCGAGATCGCCGCTCCGTGGGCAGCGCTCGATGTCATCTTCCACGGCGTGCGAGCCGCGATGCTCGCCGTGCCACACGCCCGCGCGGCCACGTGCCATCTCTCGCACAGCTACGCCGACGGCGCCTGTCTGTACTTCACGTTCGCGGCCACACCGCCGCCCGACGAGATCGAACAGACCTACGTCGCGCTGTGGGATGCCGGAACTCGGGCCGTGCTGGCGCTGGGGGGCAACCTGTCGCACCATCACGGCGTCGGGTTGAACCGCAGCCGCTATGTACGCGAGGCGTTGGGGCCCGCCTTCAACGTGCTCGCGGCGATGAAGGCCGCCCTCGACCCCAACGGCATCCTGAACCCCGGCAAGCTCGGGCTGGCGTCGCCGTTCGGCGAGGTGAACTGGCCGTGACCCCCAACGTCGAATCGCCGCGAAGGCTCGACGCACCGGCCGTCCGCGCTGGCGCGTCGGTGTGCCTCGTCTTCGCAGTCCCGTTCTCACTCGCAGCACGATGGGCTGCCGACAGTCGCGACGACAGCGGCCTCGCGATCATCCTCACCCTGGGTGCGCTCGCCGGATTCGTCCTCGACGCAGGCGTCGCCGCGTGGACACAGCGAACCGGCTTGCCCTTGTACCACGGTCTGGTCACGGCCTCGGGCACCTACCTCGCGGCCCAAGCGGTGTTCATCCTGCTCCGGCTGGTCACGGGTCGCGAGGTGCGCTGGTACGCGGCGCTGTTCAACATCACGCCAGTGCTGTTCGCCGGTGTGATCGGGGGCGTGCTCGGCTCGGTCCTGCTCAAGCGGGGCGTGCGGCCGAGCACCCACCGGCGCCTCGATGCCCGCGACGCCCCACATCCGGACACCCAACGAGAAGAGGGAGGGCTCACGTGAGCGTGCTCGTCATCGACATCGGCACCACCGGAGTCCGCGCCGCGGTGATGCACGGCGACGGATCGCTCGCCGAACTGCAGTACCGACGGCTGCCCCCGAACATTCCGTTCCCCGGGCTGGTGGAGTTCGATGCGGTGCAGCTGGGCAGGGCAGCGATCGAGTTGGCCGAGCAGGCCCTCGCCGAGCATCGCGGGCCGGTGTCTGCAGTCGGCGTCACGACACAGCGCGCCTCGACGGTGGTCTGGGACCGGGCGACGGGGGAACCCGTCGGCCCGGGCATCGGTTGGCAGGATCTCCGCACCGTGTTCGCCTGCATCACCGCCAAGGCCGACCACGGTCTGGCGCTCGCCCCGAACCAGTCGGCCACCAAGGTGGCCGCGATCCTCGATCAATTCGATCCACAGCGATCGCGCGACCTGTGCTTCGGCACGGTCGACACCTGGATGGCGTGGATGCTCACCGCAGGTGCCGTGCACGTGACCGACCGGACGAACGCAGCCGTCACCGGTTTGCTGTTGCCGGACGGATCCGATTGGAACGAACGTGCGCTCTCCGCGCTGAACATCCCGCACTCGATGCTGCCGGCGCTCGTCGACACGTCCGGAGCCGTCGCCGAGGCGACGGCGCTCACGGGCGCACCCCTGCTGACGGCTCTGGTCGGAGATCAACAGGGCAGCCTCGTCGGCCAGAGCTGCGTTCGACCCGGCGATGCCAAGATCACCTTCGGCACCGGCGGCATGTTCGACATGTGTGTCGGGCCGGAGGCACCGGCGACCGCGAACCGATCGACGAACGGCACGTTTCCGATCGTGGCGTGGGGTCGGGGCGACGAGACCATGTGGGGGGTCGAAGCGATCATGCTCTCGGCGGGCACCAACATCGAGTGGCTCCGCGACGACATGCAACTGATCGACACTCCACAGCAGAGCCACGACGTCGCTCAGCAGTGCGACAGCACCGACGGAGTGGTGTACGTGCCGGCGCTGCTCGGTCTGGGCACCCCACGGTGGGACTACGGTGCCAGAGGGGCCTTGTTCGGCATCACCCGGGGTTCGGAACGACGCCATGTGGTTCGCGCCGTGCTCGAGGGCATCGCTCATCGCGGCGCCGACCTCGTCGACGCCGCGGAGGCGGACACGGGCCGCTCGGTCGCGGTGTTGCGTGTCGACGGCGGCATGAGTCGTAACCCCACGTTCGTCCAGGCGCTCGCCGACGCCACCGGTCGACCGGTGGAGATCGCACCCGTGGCAGACGCCACCACCATGGGCGCCGGCTACCTGGCCGGCCTGGCCGTCGGTGAGTGGGGTTCGTTCGCCGAGATCGGCGAGTGCTGGCGCCCCTCGGGCAGAGTCGAGCCGCGAACGGCGTCGACCATCCCCACTCGGGAGCGCTGGGCTGACGCTGTCAGCCGGGCCGAACGGTGGATACCCGACCTGTCGGCTCTGGACTTCTAGTCTCTCCGTCTGGATCGCGCTGCACTCCCTAGAATTGCTCCGCTCACCCGGCGCCGACAAAGCTCTCGGGCAGCGACTGGAAAGGACACACTCCCTCGTGGACATGGATTCGCCCGATACCTCGACGGCAGGCACTGACGTGTCGACCGACGTGGCATCTTCTTCAGGGCTTCGGCGCCGCCTGCTCGGCGCCGGCCTGATCGGTCTCGCCGGCTCGCTCGTGCCGAGCATCGCAGCGCACGCCGCGGCGTCGCCCGACCAGGCGACCACGACGACCGCTCCGCCAAAGCGCCCGTCCGACGACGACTTGGTGCTGCTCCGCTTCGCCATGGCCGCCGAACTTGCCGCGACGTCGCTCTACAGCACCGCCCTCACGGGCGATCTCGGCGAGGCCACCATCGCCGTGGTCACGCACATCCGTGACGCTCACCTGGCGTTCGGCCAGGCGCTCAACGCCGAGATCGGCACGACCGCGCCCGATGCGCCCGAGGCGTCGATCCTCGAGGCCTCGATCGATGCGTTCGCCGGCACCCGGTCCGCCATGTTGTCCGCAGGCCTCGATCTCGAGAACATCCTCGTGGCCACGCACTCCGATGTCATCGGCCGGATCACCGGTATCGACGGTGCCCGCCTGATCGGCTCGATCATCACCGCCGAGGCACGCCATGCACTCGTGCTCGGCGACCTCGCCGGGCTGACCGAACTCGACGACCTGCTCGGCAACGACGCCATCGCCCTCACGCCGGCAGAAGGGTGATCCCGATGAACCCCGACCTTCACACCGATGTCCGCCGCGCCCTCGCCGGTGCTGGCGTCGGTCGGCGCAACCTGCTGCGCATCGGCGGGCTCAGCGCTGCTGGGGCTGCCCTGCTGGCCGCGTGCGGCGGCACCGACTCGCCCGGCATCGCCCGCGTCGGCTCCGCGCCGGTCACCACGAAGCTGCCCGACCCCGTGGTGAACGACGGGGTGCTCCTGCGCACCGCGGCTTCGCTCGAGCGATCGGTGATCAACGTCTACAGCACGTTGCTCGATGCAGGGTTCCTGTCCGCCGATGTGGCCGGCGTGGCAGAACGATTCCGCGACGATCACTCGGCGCACGCCGAAGCCCTCGACGCACTCACGACAGGGCTGGGCAGCAAGCCGTTCACGTGTGGCAACCCCAGGATCGAAGAGCTCGTCATCCCGGCGATCGTCGCCGCGATCACCGGTGACTCGTCTGCCGGCATCAGCCCCAGCGACGATCCCACGCGCGACGCCCTCAACGTGGCTCACGCCCTCGAGAACCTGGCCACCGAGACCTATCAGTCGTTCCTCACCCAGCTGTCGCTGCCCGAGTTGCGTCGTGAGGCGATGCTCATCGCCGCGCAGGAAGCACGCCATTCGTCGCTGCTCGCACTTGCCATCACCGGACGGCCGGCGGGCTACGTGCAGACGATCGTCCCGACCGAACCCCCGGCGATTCCCGAGGCATACGCATTGCCATCGGTGTTCGGAACGCTGGGCGGCATCACCCTCGTGGTCGGCGCCGAGGACGAGGTCGGCCTGCGCCGCACCTTCGCGCTCGAGACGCCCAGCCTCAACACGTTCGTCTTCGACTACATCGAACCGTCCTGCTGACGACCTCCTTCTGACGAACGTCCGCCGGTCGACCGGCGGCGCTTCCGCACGAACCTCCTAGACTCCCGACCGACGGTGAGTCGATCGGGTGACCGCGGCTCGGGGTCGGGCAACCGGCGACCGGGTCGAGGAAAGTCGGGGCTCCGAAGAGCAGAGTGCTGGCGAGAGCCAGGTCGCGGCGACGTGACGGACAGTGCAACAGAAAGCAAACCGCCGATGGGCCGCTGCCGCGAGGCAGCGATCACAGGTCAGGGTGAAACGGTGCGGTAAGAGCGCACCAGCATGTGGAGCGATCCGCATGGCTCGGTCAACCCCACTCGGAGCAAGATCAAGCAGAGAGGATGGGCTGCTCGCCTGTTCGGCCTCGGCCGAACCCCTCTCGGGTGGATCGCGTAGATGGATGGTCACCCGTGCCCGCAAGGTCACGACAGAACCCCGCTTACAGATCGACTCACCGTCACCGATGGCCCTGACCAGGCGCGATCCACCGTATCTAGGTGCCAAGTCCTCGCTGCGCGGCCACGCGTCGACGTTCTCATGGTCGCGCTCGCAGTAGTGAGCCGGCGAACGCACGATCGCGAGGTGGTCGCGGGTGGCCGCTACTTCGCCCGCACGGTCAGCGTCGCCATGCCGGCGAGGCTGCTCCGGACCGTGACGCTCTGCGGGTTCGACCCAACCGCGAACTGGCCGACGCCGCCTGACAACGTGCCGATCAGCGCGTTCGAGGAGGTCACGTGGACGCGCAGCGTCGCGCCGGCGCGCGAGCTCGTGGCCTCGACGCGCAACTGGCGCTTGGCCGAGTCGTACTCGGCCCGGGTGATCGTCACGGCGTCCGGGTCGGGCGTCGCGGGCGGGGCGGTCGTCGTCGACGGCGTGACCGTCAGGGTCGTCGTGCGCAAGACGCCGGCGTGCGTCGCGGTGATCGTCACGATCGTGGTCGCGGTGACCGCCGAGGTCGTCACCGGGAACGCCCCGATCGTTTCGCCCGCGGGCACGGTGACGATCGCTGGCACGCCGGCGACCCCGGGGTTGCTGCTCGAGAGCGCGACAGACGCGCCGCCGGCTCCGGGCGCAGGGGAGAACCGTACGGCGGCGATCGGCGTGGCGCCCCCCACGACGCTCGGCTCGACGGCGACCTCCTGGAGCACGCCGACGATGGGCGGTGAGACGCTCACGCTGAACGCCCGATCGAGCGTCGTCCCCAGGGCGTCGGTCAGCCGCAGCGTGAAGGCGTACGTCCCCGCGGCGGTCGGCGTCCCGCCGATGCGGACGAGCCCGACCGTCGCGGCGTCCTGGATGACCGACATGCCCGGCGGCAGCGCGCCAGCCGAGATCGACCAGCTGTAGGGCTTGACACCGCCGTCCCCGTCGAGGAAGAGGTTCTGGAACGAGCCTTCCGCGAGCGGCCCCCACTCGTGTGGCGTGATCGTCAGCGGGCGCGGCGCGCCGACCGCGATTGTGTAGGTCCGCGTCACCGTCACGCCGTTCGCATCGGTTGCGCGGAGCGCGAACGAACTCGTCTGCACGGTGATCGGCGTGCCCTGGACCCGGATGCCGTTCACGGGGAACAGGCTTGAGCTGCTGATCGGGATCGGAGTGAGGCTGAGGCCGGCGGGGAGTGCGCCGGACTCGATCCGGAACACGACGGGCGAGTTTTCGAGCGAGGACGGGAAGAAGGCGAACGTCTCCAGGAACGGGGTGCCGACGTTCGCGGTGAAGCCGGCGACATCCGGCGTGATGACAGGCGCCGCCGTTGGGGGCGGCGCGGTCCTCACCGTGCAGCCGGTCAGGCGAGCGACCGTGAGCACTGAGCCGTCGTTGACATCGACGGTGCAGTCGCCGGGCGGCGCGTACGAGGAGCGCGAGATGCGGAATGCGCCCGATCCGTCGCTCGTGGACATCGCCACGCCGTCGACCGTGATTGCGCGGTTGGCGATAGCTCGTCCCTCGATCCGCAGGCTGCCGTTGTTGACCTCGGCGCGGGAGATGTTGACCGCGGCAAGTGCCGACTGCGGAGCGATGCTGGCGATCGCGAGCACCATCACGGGCAGCCAGACACACCGGCGGACCCGGCTGTTGAAGCAGAACAAGGGCGGTCTCGAAAGGTTGGGTCGCGCAGGAACGTTCACGACGATGCATCGTAAGCGTCGCAGGGGAGGGTCGACACGGGATCATTGTGCTAGTACCTCGCAGTCGGTCGCCTGACGGCTGCTGACATGAGCCGTCAGCCGAACCACGTCGTGGCAACACCGGTCGGCGGGTGCGGTATCGATCGGGCTGATGGAGGCCACCTGGCGGCCGGCATCACCCCCCCCCGCTGACAGATCGACTCAGCGTCACCGACGATCTCGCCGCGGCGATCCGATCTGTGTCGGGGCGCGTGCCCATCCCCCGGCGGAAAGGGATGGGCTGCAGCTCTCGACGACGCGAGTTGGCACGTTGGGAGAGCCGTCACGCCGGAGAACTGCGATCGAGAGACTAGAGGTTCGCCCGAGCGGTCGCGCGCGCAGTCCGAAGAAGTTCTCGACGCTCGACCCCACCATGACATCGGCCCCGACCGAGGAACGGTCGGGGCCGAAGGCCGTGTTGCTACTGGAGTGACATGGCGTGGCACGGAGGCGGGCGGGTGTCTCATGTCCCACGCTGGTCAAGACCGTCCGATGCAGCTCAGCGATGTCAAGCAGCCCCGCTCGTCGAGATCGAGATCATCACGGATGCAGGTCCCATGCCACGGACACGTAGCCGACGCCTTGGAGCGCCTCTGACTCGCTGCAGATCCACATCACGCCGCTCTCGGGATCTCTGAACAGCAAGACACGTGCCGAGAGGTCCATCACGGCGAGCGCAGCCACTTCCGAGACTCCGATGAAGTAGCCCGAGCGGCCGCTCGGGATCTCCTGATAGCGCGCACCTCGCTCGAACCGCTGGGCGTCGTACCACGTGAGCGTTTCGACCGCGGCGACCGTGGCGCGAGCGCGGAATGGGATCACCCGTGCGAGCCCGTCACCCATCCAACACCTCCTCCTGCGCAGGAGACCCGACCGTCATCGCCCGGGCCCCGTTCGTCGCCGTCACGCTTGGTTCATCGGTGCCTTGACACTCCGACACAAGGGGTGATCGCGAGAACTTCTGCCACCGCCTCGTGACGCGTCGTGACGTGCGGTCACGGTTCGTGGGTCAGGGTGCCATCCGTGATGAATCGTCGCCGCCTGGTTGCGTCGGCCAGACCGAAGAACGACCACGCCCACACGATCATCGCCACACCGGCCGCCTCGAGTGCGAGGTTCCACCACCCGCGTTGGACGACGGGCAGGTCCGCATCGCCGAAGCCACCCATGAACGGCCACCAGAAGACATCGGTCGAGCTGAACGCACCGTCGAACACGAGGTGCAGCAGCACACCGATCGGCACGGACAGCAGGCGACGCCGGATCGGTCGACGTCCGGCGGTGATGATCATCACCAGCGTCATGGCACCGACGGCACCGACGAGGCTGTGCAACACCCTGGCCCCGCCAAACAGCGCGTCACCAACCGCAGGGAGTAGAGCGCCGACGAGCAGCAACCGGTAGTCGAACAGGGGATCTCTGAACACGAACCACACCGCCACCACGACTGTGCCGATGAACCAGAAAAACATCAGCGAGTCAGATGATCAGCAGCCGCCCGCACTGCGGGCATTCCGATAACCCGCCTGCGGCGATCGCTTCTTTCACATCATCAACTTCGTGGGCCGACAGATCGAGGTGGCAACCCTCACAGCG
>JANNQK010000014.1:0-12866 GCA_031400715.1 Actinomycetes bacterium
TGTTGGATCTTCGACTCCACCACCGGGTTCTCGAGGGTCGGTGCCACGTCGGTATCGGTGACCATCATCGAGCGCGTGAGCGGGACGGTGTCGTCGTCGGTGGCGTCGGTGGGGATGCCAGCGATCTCGGCGGGGTCGAGCCCGTCCACGACGTCGACCACGATCACGGTCACGTTGTCGCGCCCGCCGTTCTCGACCGCGACGGCCACGAGGGCTTCGGCGCAGTCCTGCGGTTGGACGTTGGCGAGGATGATCCGGTGGATCTCGTCATCGTCCACCTCGTCGACGAGGCCATCGCTGCACAGCACGAACCGATCGGCGCGCACGAGTGGCATCAACCAGGAGTCGACTCTCACCGTCGGCTCGATGCCGAGGGCCCGGGTGACGATGTTGCGCCGCGGGTGGGCGCGAGCCTCGGCTTCGGTGATGTGGCCGGTGGCGAGCAACTCTTGCACGTAGCTGTGATCGACGGTGGCGCGGGTGAGCTCGCCGGCGCGTGCCAGATAGACCCGGCTGTCACCCACGTTCACGATCGCGAACTGCTCGGGCCGACCGTCGGTGGCCGGTAGTACGGCGATGGCGGTGAGGGTGGTGCCCATGCCACGCTGCGCCGCGTTGGTGTGCGCCGTCTGGAAGATGGCGGCGTTGGCTTCCACGACCGCAGCGACGACGACGTCGGCGCTGGTGGCCCCGGCCTGCAGCCGGTCGCGCATGGTGTTGGCCGCGAGGGCGCTGGCGACCTCGCCTGCTTGGTGGCCGCCCATGCCGTCGGCGACGGCGAACACCATCGGCTCGGCGACGAATGCGTCTTCGTTCTCCACGCGAACGCGGCCGGCGTCGGTGGCTGCGCCCCACACGAGGGCTGCCATCACGAACCCTCCAACACGGTCGATCCGATCTGCAGACGGTCGCCGACCGTCATCGGTTGCACGCTGCCGAGGCGCGCACCGTTCAGGTAGCTGCCGTTCGTCGAGCCGAGATCCTCCACGTACGTCACGCCGTCGATCGCGTACAGGCGAGCATGGTTGGCCGACACGAACGCATCGTCGGGTATGCAGATCGTGCACGTGGCCAGGCGGCCGATGCTGAGTTCGCCGACGAGCGCGAACTGAGCACCCTTGCGCTCCCGCGGTTGGATGACGACGAGCCGGGTGACCTGGCCCCGCTTCGCACGCTTCTTGTTGACCACCTGCGGGGGAGCGGGAGCGGGCATCGTCGGATCCATCTCCTGCACCGTTGCGGCAACGAGGTGACCGGCACGCGGGCCACGCACCTCGCTCCACACGGCCCACAGCACGCGCGCGAAGAAGAGATACAGCAACGCGAGCAACGCGTAGTTGAGGATCTCGAGGACGGAATCGGTCATGCCGACGCGGACGATGCCTCGAAGCGGAGATGAGAGCTGCCGAGGCTGATGATGTCGCCGTCGACCAGCACCCGCTGGCCGTCGATGCGCAACCCGTTCACCTTGGTGCCGTTGGTGGAGCCGAGGTCGACGATCGTGATCTCGGACCCTGGATGGATCTCGGCGTGACGACGGCTGACATTCGGGTCGTTCAGCGAGACAGCGCACTCGGGGAGCCGGCCGATGGTGACGACGCGGTGTCCCACGGTGACACGTTCGCCAGACGGAAGTTGCAGGCGTCCGACCGATGAGCCGATCCGGTTCGGGTTGTAGGCCGGGGCATTCGCGGGGTCGTACGCCGGCGGCTGCAGAACCGATGGTGCTGCCGGCGCTGCCGGCGCTGCGGGTGCCGCGGGTGCGAACGGGTCGATCAACTGCGGTGCCTCGACGATCGCGAAGCTCCGATCGCTGTACTCGGTCGCAACGGATGCGGCAGCCGGTGCGTACGGAGCTGCGGCCTGGCTGTCTTCGCGAAGGTGCGAGGCGATGCCGAACCGGCCGGGCTTGAGTGAGTTGTCGACCACGATGTCGACCGACACCGCTCCGACGAAGTGGTAGCCCTCGTCGCGGGCGTACTCGCGAGCCGCCTCGCCGAGTTCGTGGATGAGCGCGTGTTCGATCTCGGCGAAGCCCGCGTGGTCGCGCGGGCTCAGGTGGAACGTGAAGGCATTGGGCACCATCCGTCGACCTTTGACGTCGACGCTGCGGTGATCGTCCATCTCACGAAGGAGACGTCGGCCGAGCTCGACGGGTCGGATGGTGCTGCTACGGGAGGAACGCGAAAACACGGAATCGACCATATTCCCTAAGGCACGCTCGAACGATTGCAAGCCCATGACGGTTGCAAGGGTAGTTGCGCTGCCCGCACCCGCGGCCGCACCCCTCGGATCGGGTGGAGGACGTGCGTTTCGCACGCCCGATCGCTCGTCAACCGGGTTGGGCAGGGGGTACGGAGTTGCTAGCGTGGTGCTTCCACTCGGGCGAGTGGCGAAATGGCAGACGCGCTAGCTTCAGGTGCTAGTATCCGCAAGGATGTGGGGGTTCAAGTCCCCCCTCGCCCACCAAAGGACCCCAGCTCAGCTGGGGTCTTTTCGCGTTTCGTCCCGAGTCGCTCTGTGGAGCTGCCCACGACGGCAGGAGCCGCACGATCGTCAGGTCTGCCACCGGATCGGGGAGATCGGATCTGGTGCATAGCGGCAGTAGGTGCCGGTGCGAACGTGCTGTTCGAGGTGGGCTGCCGCCAAGGGATGGTGCTCGGCCAGTCGGGCGAGTGCATAGCGGATCGACCGTGTCACAGCCGTCCGGGCCCGCTCGGGACTTGCGGCGGTCGAACGTTGCCGGCCGCCGAGGCCGACGGCGCGGCGCAACTCTGCGATCAGGTACTCGCGGTCGCGTTCGGCCAACTCCCGCCGAGCGGGATCGTTCATCGCCGTCGCATCGTCGATGTCCTCGTCGACCTCGGCCAGCCGGCGACGGTACGCGTCGCGGGCGGCATCGTCGAGTGCGGGCAGGCCGCGGGCCGCGAGTCGGCCGTCGTCATCGATTTCGTGCTCACCCTGAGGACCGGCGGGAAGCGCGCCGTTGTCGACGGCGACGAGATCCAGCACATGGAACTCACGCCCCGGTTCGGCGAGCAGCCGCTCGACATAACGCAAGCCCTTCAGGTCGCGAATCACGGTGGACCGACCGCCGAGGCGGACGAATCTGGTGTCGCCGTCACGGCGGAAGTCGGCCCCGTCGTCCGAAGCCGGCGGGGGCAGCACCGGCCGCTGGTCGACGGCGGCGAGGACGGCGTCGCAGCGGTCGACCCAGCCCGAGGCGCCAAAGCTGTGGAACGCACTCTGCGCTGCCTGCCACTCGAGTCGGGCACCGTCGAGGTCGTCCTCGCGTCGCTTCACCTCGGCCAGCACGGTGCGCGCCACAGCGGCATCGAAGGGTGCCCCGAGATCGATCCAGAGCACTATCGCCTCGGAGGCTGCTGCCTTGGCAATCGCCAGATCTCCGGCGACCAACCGCGCCCGGGCCTCCGCAAGCTGTGCCCCGGCGCGCAGGGAGAGACTGGGGAATCGGTCGGCGATGCGGTCGAGTGCCTGCGCCGCTCGGCGCGCCGTCGTCGTGTCGCCCGATGCAGCTGCGATCTCGGCCTGGGCTTCGAGCAACGGTGCCAAGCGGAGCTCGCCGTATGGCGGGCGTTCCTTCCACGGCAGGTCGTCCGGGTGGTCGATGGCCTCGGCGATCATCGCGGCGGCGACGTCCACCTCGCCCTGGGCCAGCCGCAGCAACGCCAATCCGGGCTGAGCCGACCAGGCCCTGGCGTGCGCCGCGACGAACGCGACTTCGGCACCGGCGAGGTCACCCTTCCGCAGGCGGATGTTGCCGAGCTCGACCAGCGGCCAACCGAACTCGCGGCGCATCCAGGGACGAAGCTCCTCACAGGCGAGGAGCGCCGCCTCCTCGGCGCGATCGCATGGGCCGGACACCTTGAGCAGCTCGGCACGGTGGACCCTGCAGCGCCCGCCGATGCCGCCGAAAGCAGCACCACGACCCCAGTGCTCCATCACGTTGGTCCATTCGAGTGCCCGGTCGTGGAGCGCCAGCCCCTGCGCCGCACAGATGAGCTCGCAGTACATCATCCCCGTCGTGAGGGGATCGACGTCGCCCGACATGAGCAGCGTGGCGATGTCATCGAGCTGTGCCAGCCCCGTGACGAGGTCGCCGTCGAGCAGCGTGAGGCGAGCGAGGGCGACCCGGCCGATCACCACCGGCGGGGTGACGTCGAATCGCACGCCGAGTTCGATGGCCTTCGCCGCCTGTTCCCGGGCAGCCTCCATGTCGCCGCACATGAAGCGCTCGTAGGTCCGCACCATCGCGATCAGCGCATGAGGAGCCACCTCGGGCATCCCCACCAGCAGCGTCTCGGCGCGCCGCAACCAGCCACGCACGGGAGCCATCAATCCGGTGTCGATCAACAGGAACATCGAGAGCATCGCGGCGGCACGCGCGGCGTCGATCATGTCGCCTTCGCTGATGCGGAGGGCGTAGAGGTCTTCCCACGCCGACACCGCGGCGTCGAAGTCGCCGCTGCCGTAGGACGCCCGAGCCTTCAGCTCGAGCCCCGGGCCGGACGACGCCGCTGATGCATCGGATGCGAGGAGGTCGAGTGCCTCCTGCCAGGCGCCTCGCTCAGCGGCAGCCCGTGCCTCATCGAGGCGATCCGATGTGCTCGTCACCCCGCTTCATCCCCCTCGTGCGCCGAAACCGATCGGCGATGTCGCATTGTCACACGCATTGTCACGCCTTCCGATCAACGGGACGCACGGGGGCGTCCGAGTCATCGGGAGGACGGAACAATGACACCCATCGAACAGCTCGAGCAGATCATCCCGGCGCTTTCGGAGGTGGTCGACCGAATCTGGGCCGGCCAGCTGGAGGCACCCACGGCCTGCGCGGAGTTCAACGTGCACGATGTGATCGATCACATGATCGTCGGCGGAGGCACCTTTGCCCCGCTCTTCCGGGGCGAGACACCGTCAGCGGTGACGGCGCCGTTCGTCTATGGCTGGGTGCCCGCAGCTGCCTTCACTGCAACGATGAACGACCTGCTGGCGGCCGTGCAGTCGCCCGGGGCTCTCGACAGGGTGATCCCCAGTCCGTTCGGCGAGGTCTCCGGAGACACCTTCGCCCGGTTCGTGGCGTTCGACGGGCTGATCCACGGCTGGGATCTTGCGCAAGCCACCGGGCAGGTGTGGGCACCGCTGACCGACGTGGTCGAGTCGGTCGAGGCGTTCGCTCTGGTGGCGATCACCCCGGCGATGCGTGACGGCCAGACGTTCAAAGAAGCCGAGACGGCACCTGTCGACGCCAGTCCGCTGGAGCGCCTGGTCGCATTCAGTGGCCGCGCCGTCTGACCACGATCATCCGATCACGAACCAACAACCAACAACCAACAACCAACAACCAACAACCAACAACCAACAACCACCGATCAGAAGGACACATCATGCGCATCTCCAAGGAACAGATTCCCGTGAAGCTCGACGTACCGGGCGCCAAGGCCCGCCAGCTGTCCGATTTCGGAACTGCATCGGGCGTGATGGGTGCCGAGTACTTCAGCCTCGGCGCCGGCACCGATATCGCACCGCTCCTGGAGGGCCTCGAGGGTGACCTCTGTCAGGCTCCCCACTGGGGGTATCTGATCTCGGGTGATCTCGTGGTCACCTACGCCGACGGCTCGACGGATCGATGTGCCGGAGGTGACGTCTTCCACTGGCCGGCAGGCCACACGGTCCGAGTGGAGCACGACGCCGAGGTGGTCCTGTTCAGCCCACAGCACGAGCACCTCGAGGTCATGGCGCACATGGCCCGCAAGCTCGGCGTCGCTTGAGCACGACCTTCCAGAGTTCGATCCGGCGCTTGTCGTTGGATGACCGGATCGAGCGTCATCACCTCACCAGCGTCGGAGTGACACATGGTGTTGGCCTTTCTTGATCCGCGATGGGTTTCTGAACCGGCACATGTGAGATTGTCGAGCACATGAAACCCGAACGAGTTCTGAAGGGCACCTTCCTGGTCGCGGCCTTCGCCAGCTTCCTGCTGAGTGTCATCATCTACTTCCAGGCCGGCGATGATGTGAACGGACGGCTCAACGGCATCTACGTGGGGATCTGGGTGCCATCGATCCTCGCCCTCGGTGCGTTCGTGCTCGCTCACAAGCAGCCGCCGCGATGACCGAGACGGGTGTCTTCGTCGCCGGATCCATCGTGACCTTCGTCGTGTTCACCGGCGGGTTCATCTACGCAATGTTGAGTTTCGGACGTTGGGCCGACCGCGACGAGGCGACCCCACCGAAGAAGGTGTGATGCCCCGGCCGACCCGTTGCTTTACCGGCGTGAGGGACGAGCCATTCGGCCGAGTGCCATCGTGAACAGGCGCTGGCCGATCCATGAGGCCACCGGTGCCAGAAATCGAGGGAGATAGGGGACGGTCACGACCTCGCGCCATTGCACGACCGCCGAGCCGGGTGTGATCCCCGCCGACACCTCGAACTCCGCTTCGCCGACGAGCACCGGACCGAGCTTGGCGATTCGAGCCCGTCGGCCGGACTCGTCGTCGGTTCGTTCGATGAGTTGCATGCGGTCCTCGAGCGCCAGCCGCCCGATGCCAGACCATGCCGTGAAGCGATCGGGGTCGGCCGCGTCGATCTCGACACGGGTGAGCGGGATCCACTCGCCATGACTCTGCCAGTCCGTGAGGCGTTGCCACGCGAGCTCCGGCGTCATCGGCACGATTCGGCTCAGATCGAAGGCAACGGTCGTCGTCATGGGAAGAAGAACCTCCGACGATCGCTCGGCATTCCGGTGCTCACCGTGACCGCGCCTTGACGGTGACCGGCACCGACGGTTAGCAATGCCCGGTGATCCGCGCTGTGCGAGACAAGATCGTTGGCTCGACGACGTCGCTGTTCTCCCATGGCCCGAAAGCGCTCGAACACACGCTCGAGCACGTGGGCGACCCGGGCCTGCTCGGGCCGAACTCGGTGTCGTGGCGCGTGATCGGAGACGCTGCGGCATTCGTCGGAGGGATCCGGGCACTGCTCGTGCAGACAGCTCATCCGGAGGTGGTGGCAGGGGTTGAACAGCACTCGAGGTACCGGGACGACCCGCTCGGCCGGCTCAACCGCACGTCGGTGTACGTCACCGAGACCACCTACGGAGCGCTCCCCGAAGTCGAAGCCGCTGTCTCGGCAGTGCGCATGGCGCATCGGCCGGTGACGGGGCGCTCGGAACGAGGCAAGGTGTACAGCGCCGGGAACCCTGCGATGGCTGCATGGGTTCACAACGTCCTGACCGAGTCATTCCTCGTCGCGTTCCAGACCTTCGGGCCTCAGCCGCTGACGACCGACGAAGCCGACCGATTCGTCCAGGAGCAGATGCGCATCGGTGCGTTGCTCGACGCGTCACCGCTCCCGTCGTCGGCTGTCGAGTTGTCGCGATGGGTGTCCGAGCATCCGGCGCTCGCCGGCAGCGAGGCACAGCGGCATGCGGTCGAGTTCCTCCGTCATCCACCGCTGCCGTTCGGAGTGCAGCTCGGCTACCGGCCGCTGTTCCAAGCCGCCGTCGCAACACTCCCCACGTCGATCAGTGGCGCCATCGGGCTGACGCCGAAGCCGGGAAGTGCCCGTGTTGGTCGAGCCGTGGTCAACGGCCTGCGGTGGTCGCTCGGCTCGTCGCCGTCCTGGCACCTGGCGCTCGTTCGAGCTGGCGCCCCGATTCCGCCAGGCCTGTTCCGTCAACCGTTGCCGGCCGGCGCCAGAGGAATGCACGACAACCTGCCGGCTGCCGATCGATGAGGGGTGGTCGCATGTTCGGTCAGAGGCGCTGCGTCCGTGCGATCAGCTCCACAACGGGCTGATCAACGTCACCTCACGATGACAGAACGTCGATGACGATGAGTGCTGCGATGGCTCCTCTGATGCTCCACCCCGCGGTGCGGATCCAGTTCGTTCGCACCAGGCGATGCACGCGCGCCGAGTCGTAGCCAGCGGAGAGTGCCGTGTGCTGAGGCACCTGCAACAGCACCGTGCTGGCGTGGACCACACCCAGAACAGCAAGGCCGATCAGCGGCCAGAAACGACCGACAGCCGGTGGCGGAACCAGCGCGAGCCACACGGCAGTGACCCCCTCTGCCGCCATCAGCGGACCGTCGACGAGCGACGTGCGTTGCTGATGTCGCTTCTCGTACTCGGTGAAGCCGTCGGCACCGACGGCCGCGAACAACGGGTAGTGCACCAGTTGTACGAACCAGATCAGACCCACCATCGCCGCGGTGGCAGCGAGGTGAATCGTCACGACGACTGACTCGGAGATGCTCAACGATGACCAGCTAGCTTCTGCACCATCGCAGCCAACCGAGAGCGCGCCAGAATCATTCCTCGGAGCGGCCCGCAGCCGGGTTCGGACCGAACGCCGATTCCGACCGTGTGGGTGTTCGGCGATCAACTGGACCGTCACCGTGGTGCTCTCGCTGGTCGATTGCCGGGCGAGTGTCGAGTGCTGCTCGTCGAGAGCGAGAAGCTGGTCACCTCCCGGAGGTGGCATCGTCAGCGCCTGCACCTCGTGTTGTCGGCGATGGTGCACTTTGCAGCGGAGCTGCGCGCCGAGGGCTTCGAGGTCGACCACCGCCGTGCGAGCACGATGGGACAGGGCCTTCGCGAGCATCTCGCCGAGTTCGGCGCCCGACGTGTCGTCGCGATGGAGCCGACGAGCTGGGATGCGCACGTCGTGCTCGAGCGGCTCGGTGTCGAACTGGTGCGCAACGACTCGTTCCTCTGTCATTACGACGACTTCGCCGGTTGGGCCACCGGGCGGAAGCGGCTGACGATGGAGGACTTCTATCGGTGGCAGCGGCAGCGACTCGGTGTGCTGATGGACGCCGGCGCCACTGGTCCCGAGCCCGTCGGTGGCCGGTGGAACTTCGACACCGACAACCGCGAACCGCCGCCTCGAGACGGCCGTGCGTGGCCTGCGATCGTGCGCTTCGAGCTGGATGACATCGACCGAGGGGTTCGAGATCGTCTGCCCTCCACCACCTTCGGCGCCGACCCGGACGGCACGTGGCCGGTCACTCGAGCACAAGCGCTGATCCGGCTGCACGAGTTCGTCGATCACGGTTTGGCATCGTTCGGGCCACACGAGGACGCGATGCTCGCCGCAGAGTGGAAGCTCTCCCACTCGGTGCTCTCGTCGTCGATGAACATCGGTCTGCTGCACCCGAGTGAGGTCGTCGAGGCCGTCGAGGCCGCCTATCGACGGGGTGCGGCCCCGTTGAGCTCGGTCGAAGGCTTCATCCGGCAGGTCATCGGCTGGCGCGAATACGTGTGGGGCGTCTACTGGTTGTGGATGCCCGACTACCGGGTGAGCAACGCGCTCGGCGCCACACGCCCGGTCCCACCGGCCTTCACCGGGCATGCAGCCACGGAGATGGCCTGCGTCGCCAGTGTGGTCGCACACCTCGACGACCACGGGTACGCGCATCACATCGAGCGGCTGATGGTGCTCGGTAACCTGGCACTCACCGCCGGGGTCGATCCGGGGGCGATGACCGCGTGGATGCGGGAGAGCTTCGTCGACGGCGCCGAGTGGGTGATGTTGCCCAACGTGGTCGGGATGGCCCTCTACGCCGACGGCGGCATGATGGCCACCAAGCCCTATGCCTCGGGCGGGGCCTACATCAACAAGATGAGCGACTCGTGTCGAACATGTCGGTTCGATCCGAAGCAGCGGGTGGGCCCTGATGCCTGCCCGTACACCACGCTCTACTGGGACTTCCTCGCTCGGAACGCCGACTCGCTCGCGACGAACCACCGCATGGCGCGCCCGCTGGCCGCGATGCGCACGTTGAGTAACCTGCCAGCCGTGCGGCGACGTGCGATAGAGGTCCTGGATCGGCTCGACGACGGACAGCTCTGACGTCGCTCACCACCAGTGCGAAAGTGACGAGACGCCAGCGAGGGCGAACGACGCAACGATGACGACCGCTGTCCAGCGGACGGTACGGCTGCGCCTGATCGGTTCGACCATCGAGTCCTCGTCGAAGTCGAACTCGAAGTCATCCGGTTCCCTGACCATGTCGGGATCGTACGAGGCGCACGCCCCCTTCGGGGTGAGCGACGGCGAGGGCGGGGCGTCAGGCTGCGCCCGCCAGCGCGATCACATCGTGAAGGCGAGGTTGCGGGCGGCGGCGTCGCCCCAGTTCGCGTCGCCGGTCCAGGTGACACGCCCGTCGTCGATCGGGCCCTGCGCGTCGATCCGGCCGCACGCCAGCAGGGCGAAGGTGATCGAGTCGGTGTGCAGCACCACGTCCGGCGTCGTCAGCGAGTCGACCCGCTTGGCTCGGCCGTCGACGGCGAGGTGGAACGTATGGGTGACCGGGCCACCCAACTCGATGGTGATGCTCATCCCGTCGGGCAGCTTCACCTTCTTGCCGATGATGTACGGCAACGACCCTTCGATTTCACCGATGGCCGACTCGGCGGCGGGGCCGTCCTCGTGGCCGGGTAGGCGCAGCGGCACCCGCATGTCCTGTTCGTGCACCCACAGGTCGAACACGCGGATGTTCATGAACCGTCCGTAGGTGCCCGGGCCCACCGGGGTCATCCCGGCGCGGTCGAACTCGGTGTCGGCCAAGACCTCCAGTTCGTCGCGTCGCCTGGCGATCACCTCGCGGTAGCGGGCCAGCAGCTCTGTCGTGTTCAGGCCCTCCACCTCGGCGATCCACTCGCCGGCTCGGGCGAACGGCACGGTCTCGTCCAGCGCACCAGGTTCGAGTCCACCGAGCATGTGCTCGATCGCGCCGAGGTGGGTGACCACGCCGCGCACGGTCCAGGCCGGACACAGCGACTGGGTTGCCCACTGCTCGTCGGTCAGCCCGTCGAGCAGACCGTCGATCGAGTCGAAGCACTGCAGCAGGTGGCCGACGACAGGTGCGGTGCTCATGCTGGGTCCTCGTGTCGTGAACGGTCGGCCGGGCCGACCGCGGTGAAACCGGTCTCGCTCATGCCCACCACCACGCCGCGGTTGATGCTCACCCAGTCGCGCGCCTCGAGGTACGGCCGGAACGTCTCGACGATGCGCCGCTCGGCGTCCTTGGTCTTCGGCTGTTGGAGCTCGTAGAGATCACCGAACTCGGTCCAGGCGGTGATCGCACGCCACAGCCGGACCGCAGCGTCACCCGTGGGCGGGTCGATCAGCACCGGACCGAACAGGCAGTGCTCACCGAAGAACAGCGTCGGCACGCCGTAGCCGCCGGCGGCAACGACCCGGTCGTGGTCGGAGCGCACCTCGTCGTGCGTGGTCCGATCGGCCAGCGCCTGGTCGACCACGGCCGGATCGAGGCCGAGCTCGTCGAGCAGGTGGCGTGCGACGTCGGGATCATGCGGACGGTTGCCGTCCTCGTGCAACGCCCGCCCGGCGAGCTCGTACCAGCGATCGAGGTCGTCCATGCTCGTCCGTCGCAGCATCGCCCCGATTCGCATCAGCGACCACCCGTACGACCAGTCGCGTTCCCACGGGTGCTTCTTGCCCTCCACCCGGTTGATCTCCTCCAGGCTGAAGAAGCGCCAGTTGATCGTGAAGCCGAGCTGGCGTCGAGCCTCGCGGATCCACTTCGAGGTCTGGTACGCATACGGGCACAGGACATCGAAATGGAAGTCGACGACGGTGGGCTCGGATGATGTGGTCATCGACGCTCCTGTGGTGCCGGATCGGTGGTGACCCACCGGGAAGTACGGTGACGAAACCTTGTCACGCTGCGTCAACGGTCGGTGCACCGGAGGTCGTGTCGGTCGACCCCACCGGCTGCGAGCAGACAGAAGCGAGAGAACCATGACGGCATTCATTCGCACACCGGACGAGAACTTCGCCGATCTCGCCGGCTACCCGTTCGAACCCCGCTACCACCCGTGGCAGGACCTGCGGTTGCACTACATCGACGTTGGCCCCGCCGATGGTCCTCCCGACGGACCCGTGATGCTGCTGATGCACGGCATGCCCACCTGGTCGTACCTGTACCGCGACATGATCCCCGCCCTCGTGGCTGCTGGCTATCGCTGCATCGCCCCCGACCACATGGGATTCGGTCGGTCCGACAAGCCGACCGACATCCACTGGTACACGATCGCTCGCCACACGGAGATCCTCACCACGCTCATCACGGCACTCGACCTCACCGACGTCACGCTCGTGTGCCAGGACTGGGGAGGCCCGACCGGCCTCGCCCAGGCGGTGACGATGCCGGAGCGCATCTCGCGACTGGTGATCATGAACACCTGGCTGCATCACCCGGAGTTCGAGTACTCGCCGGCGATCCATCGGTGGAACCAGGGTTGGCAGGCCGGCGGCATCTTCGATCGCGAGTGTCCCGATGTGGCCTTGTTGCTGGTGCTCACTGCCGGTCTGGCCGGACCGGAGAAGGTCTTCCCCGCGCTCGCTCAGGGTGTCGACCCAGCGCTGACCGGCATGGCGGCCGACATGTACCGCGGATTCAAGGCTCCGTTCCTCGGCCTGCCCGACGAGGCCCACAACGGTCTCCGTCGGTTCCCGCGTTCGATCCCGCTCGACAGCTACGACAACGGCAACGGCGCCGCCCAGACCCACCACTACCGAACCCTGCTCGGCTGGCCGAAGCCCGCACACTTCGTGTGGGGCTGCACTGACGACGTCTTCACCGAAGCGTGGGGACGCGTCTGGGCCGACCAGATGCACGCCACGTTCGATCCGATTGCCGACGCCGGTCACTTCCTGCAGAACACCCACGGTCGCCAGATCGTCGACATCGTGCTGCAGCGCATTGCCGACGAAGCCTGATCAGTCAAGCGGTGGACCGGATCAGCGTCACTGGCGTGAGTTCTCGGCACGCGCCTCTGCGGCGGTGACGTCGGCGTACTTCTCGGGGCTGGCCTGGA
>JANNQK010000015.1:0-8640 GCA_031400715.1 Actinomycetes bacterium
GGAGATCCACCTTCTCCGGCTCGAGCTCCACCACCGTGCACCCGGAGACTTGGCCCTCGCGCACCACGAATCGCAGCGCTCGCGTGCAAGGACAGCCTGTCCCCCATCTCGGCCATGAGCGCTCCAACTCTCGAGGCTGACCAAGCGGATGACTCCACATCGAATGCCCCGGCTGATCGACGTGGTCAGACGGCCTTGGGGATCTTTCGCGAGCACACCAGCTTGATCACCGAGTGAGCGAAGTCGGAGGTGGGTGCGAACATCAGAGGGCAACCACCGTCGATCACGGTCACGCCGTTCTCGCGCCCTTCTCGAACGGCTCGCTCGTTCACGCTGCCGGTGCCGAACGCACGGTGCATCCACACCCGCGTGATACCGAGCGCGAAGCACTCGTGCATCGAGGCCTCGACCGTCTCCGGCCGGGTGGCCATGACCACCGCATCGACGCCGCCGGGGATCTCGCTCAGGCTGTGGTAGCACCGGGCGCCCTCCACCTCATCGGCGTTGGGGTTGACCGCGAACACCTCGTAGCCGCGGTCCCGCAACCTCGTGTACACCGCGTTGCTTCCGTGACCCGACGGCGCGCGCGACACCCCTGTCACGGCGATGCGCTTGCATGCGAGGAACTCTGCTGCTGCTTGCTTCATGGGAGTGAGCGTGGGGGTCATCGTGACACCTCCGATTCGAGCGCCAGTTCCCCTGGCGCGCGTTCAAGTCCTGTGCTCCCCATGATGAAGCCGGTGAGCAACGCTGCGCAGGGCCGAAGGACACCACGTGCCTCGTGCGATCGAGTCGGGCGGGCCGCCCGTCTCGCTCCACGCGGCGAACGAACGCTGAGATCACGTCGGTGCGGCGTCCGCCCGTCGCATCGTGAGGAACTCGTCGATCCGGAGGAGCTTGGGCGGGCGCTTCAGCCCCGCCGGCCCTTGGGCGAACGCCTGGTCGGCGTTGATGACCTCCGGCGCGACGAGGTCGACCGTGTCACCGTCGACCTCGAGTTGTGCTGTTCCTGATGCGAGCACGTTCTGCACCCAGTCGCAGCGCGATCCATACACCAGCATGATGATGAACCCGTCGTCGGTCCGGTGCGCTTCGAGCGGTGTGCGAAACGTGTTGCCCGAGACACGACCGACGTGGCGAATCACCTGCCACTTGCCGTTGCGTACCGAACGAGGGTTGAACACCCGCTTGTTGATGTGACCCCACCACAAAGGCATCGGCATATGTCAACCTCCGGTTCTCTCGATGCCACGATACCGATTCGGTCATCCGCGCCCGCGGGCTCCGATCGAGGTGTGATGGTCGACGCAGCGGTGACAGGGAAGGGCCTCTTGGGACCTGTGACCCTGGGCGACGATGCGAGATCCTGTTTACGTCGGAGTCACTTCGTCGCGCATCGTTCGTTCCACGGTCGACGGCGGTCGATCAACCGAGGACCCAGGAGGTCATTCACATGACCATGTATCCCATCGCACGTGGAGGCTCAAGGCGGATCGGACTGCCGTGGCGACGGCTCGCAATTGCCGTCGCCGCGGTGGCGGCGTCGCTGGGTGCCGTTGCCGGCCCGGCGCAGGCCGTCGACTTCCCACCGCTCGAGCCGGTCGCCATCTTCACCGCGACCCCCTCTACGGGCCAGGCGCCCCTCACGGTGACCTTCGACGGTCGCGCGTCGACGGGCCCCAACCCCTTGGTGACGTGGAACTGGACCTTCGGTGACGGCTCCACCGGCATGGGTGACGTGACGACGCACACCTACACGACGCCGGGCGCGTACAACGCCTCCTTGGTGGTGTACGACGGGCTCGGGCTCAACAGCTTCCCCCGCATGATGACGATCGTCGTGAACGCGCCGGCAGCGCCACAAGCGCCCGCCAACGTCACCGCGACGTCGCTGTCGCGCAGTTCGATCCGCCTGGGCTGGAACAACGCCTCGTCCAATCAGACCTCCGTCCAGGTCCAGCGCTGCAAGGGCGACGGCTGCACCAATTTCGCACCGGTAGCCACGGTGGCGGGCACTGCGACGACGTTCACGGACACGAAGCTGTCGTCGCGCACCACCTACACCTATCGGGTGCGGGCCGCCAACGCGATCGGCTTCTCTCCCTACTCAAACCTCGCCTCGGCCCGAACCTTGCGATAGAGGTGTCGTTCAAAGGATTCGCGCGATCCACGCGATGCCAGCTTCTTGCGCCACGCCAACGCCCCGACGCCCTCGAGCGCGAACACCCATGGACGTCGGCGGACGGCTACGGACATCATCCCTGTTCAGAGGGCTCGCTGCGGATCTCGCCGATCCACCGCGAACCCATCAGCGGAACGGGAGGGATTCGAACCCCCGGGGCTTGCACCCTCACGCTTTCAAGGCGCGTGCATTTGTCCACTCTGCCACCGTTCCGGGCGACACATTAGCGGTCGAGGTTCGATCGCGACCCTGTCGGTTCCGGAGTGCTCGGCCGAATACGGTCGCGTCATATGAGCGTTCTCAACGTCCGAGGGGTCGACCTCCACCATGATCTCGCCGGCAGCGGGCCCACGATGATCTGGGGCCACGGGCTGACCAGCAGCCGCAGTCGTGAGGACGAGACGCGCCTCGTCGACTGGGTTCGCGTGCGCGAGCACGCCGCCGTGCTGCGCTACGACGCACGCGGTCACGGCGAGTCCGGCTCGACCGCCGACCCTGGCGACTACCACTGGCGATCCCTCGGCCACGACCAGCTCGCGCTCGCCGATGCCCTCGGCATCGAGCGCTACATCGCCGGTGGCGCATCCATGGGTTGTGCCACCGCGCTCCACGCCGCGGCACTCGCACCCGAACGAGTGTCGGCCCTCGTGCTCGCCATCCCACCCACCGCATGGGCCACGCGCGCAGCGCAGCAGCAGAACTACGAGCTCACCGCTCACTTGGTGGAACGCGGTGAGTTCGATGTGCTCGTCGCAGGGTCGCGGGCCACCCCGTCTCCCGACCCGCTGGTGGACGTACCGACATGGAAAGACGGGTTCGAGCAGATGATCCGCACCACCGATCCCGTCCGTCTCGCCCGAGTCTTCCGTGGCGCCGCGAACACCGACCTACCCGAACAGGACGCGATCTCCGCGATCGACGTGCCCACGTTGATCCTGTGTTGGACCGGCGATGCCGGTCACCCGTTCTCCACCGCCGAACGCCTTGCGGAGTTGATTCCCAACTCACGCATCTCGGTGGCGAGCACCTTCGACCAACTGTCTCGTTGGACCGACACGATCAACTCGTTCATCGACTCACTCCGCTGAGGGTCGCGAATCGGTCAGGGCAGGGTCGGGAGCACGTCGGTGCCGAACATCGAGATCGTTGCGTGCAACTCGGGTTCCGGGATGCCACCCATGTCGAACATCACCAGGTGTGTATCGAGGTGCCACAGCTCACGCAGCTCACCCATCCGGTGCTGCACCTCCGCGGGGCTCCCGCACAGCGCGAGGTTGGCGACGGTGGTCTCGAAATCGAAGGGAGGCATGGTGAGACCCATCCCTCTGGCGATCAGGTCCTGCACCCACGTCATGTAGGCGGTGTAGCGCGGTTGCCAGGTCGCCCGAGCGTGCTGTGAGGTGGCTGCCACATGGCAGTGGCTCACGCACCCGATGCGCGCAGCCGCGCGATCGCGGCCGGCCGCCTCCCAACAAGCGAGGTAGTGGTCGACGACCGGGACGAACGCCTCGGGGGTGCCGAACACGGTGGGCAACATGAGCCAGAGGCCCAGGCGGGCGGCCAGCTCGACCGACTCACGCGAGCCCGCCCCGAGCCACATCGGCGGCCGCGGGTGCTGCATCGGCCGTGGCAACACCTCGATCCCGTCGAGCGAGGCACGATGGTGCCCACTCCACGTGACCGGTCCGTCGGTCTCCCAGATCTTCACGAGCAACTCGACGTGTTCGTCGAAACAGTCGCGGGCGACCGAGGCGTCCTGCCCGAACGCACCGAAGGTGTGCGGGAACGCGGTGCCTCGACCGATCACCGGCTCGACTCGGCCACCTGACAGCAGGTCGACGGTGGCATAATCCTCGGCCACGCGCACGGGGTCGAGATTCGCCCCGAGCGTCACCCCGGTCGACAAGCGCAAGGTGGCGGTTCGCTCGGCGATCGCCGCCAGCACGATCGGCGGGGCAGACACGATGTAGTCGCAGAAGTGGTGCTCGCCGAGATGGATCGAGCGGAAGCCCAACTGCTCGGCAAGCACCGCCTGGTCCACCAACGATCGATGACGCTGGGCTTGCGACACCTTGACCCCGGTGACCGGATCGGTCAGATGATCCCCCAACGACAACAAGCCGACGTGCACGCTGGCACCGTAGCAACGGAGAGATCCGGCGACGCTTGGCGCCAGGTGCACACCGGTTCGCCGAACCACCGAACGAGCGCGATGAGAGATGAGGGCGCCACCGCCACTCATCTCTCATCGCCGGGGTGGGGTCAGGTGGCGAGGGCGGCCTTCACCTGGGCGGCGATCTTGGCGCCGTCGGCCGAGGTGCCGGCCTTGGCGCGCACCGCGCTCACCACGCGACCCATCGCCTTCATGCCGGTCGCGCCGTCGGCCGCGGCGACCGCGATTTCGGCAGCCACCAACTCCGCCAGTTCGTCGTCGGTGAGGGCAGCGGGGAGGTAGGCCTCCAACACCGCTGCCTCGGCGCGCTCGCTCGCAGCCTTGTCGGGGCGGCCCGCGGTCTCGAACGCGTCGGCGGTCTCGTGGTGCTTGCGCACCTCGACGGCCAACTCGGCCAGCACTTGATCGTCGCTCAACTCGACCACTTCCGCACCGGCCGTCTCGACGACGGAGATGGCCGCCAGCGCCTGGCGCAAGGCCGACAGCGCCACCTGGTCGCGCGCCTTCATCGCCGTGGTGAGCGCTGTCTTCATGTCGGATTTCACGGTCATGTCTGAACGTCCTCGATCGGGGAGTGTGAGCGGATCTGGCTGCGGAGCGACGACACCCATTCGTCGGCCTCGCGCCACCGGAGGTCGGCATGCTCGCGGGCCTGGTGTGCATGCGCGCCCGCGGCGGGGTACGAACCGAGGAACTTCACCTGGCCCTGCTTGGCGCGCAGCGCGCGCATCGCATCGGCGACCAGCTCGTCGGAAACATGGCCATCGGCATAGACGATGAAGCAGTAGTCGCCCAGCCCACCGTCCTTGGTCGGTCGCGACAGCAGGTTCGACAGGTTGATCCGACGCGCCGCGAACTCCTGCAGGATCGAGATCAACGAGCCCGGCTCGTCGGCACGCTGATAGATCACGAGCGCAGTGCGGTCGTGACCGGTGCGGGCCGGCACTCCCTCGCGAGCCACCACCACGAAGCGGGTCTGGTTACCCGGATGATCGGCGATGTCGTGCACCAGGATGTCGAGGCCGTACAGCGCCGCAGCGGTGCGCGGTGCGACCGCCGCATGGCCCACACCGAGCTCGCTCGCCAGTCGGGCGCCCTCGGCGGTCGAGTTCGCCGCTCGCAGCTCGGCCTGACCGACCGTGTTGCGCAAGAACGCGTGGCACTGAGCCGTCGCCACCGGGATGGACAGCACCACCTTCACATCATCGATCGACGTGCCCTTCGGTGCCATCAGGCAGTGTTCGATGTCGAGCACCACCTCACGTTGGATCAGCAGATCGTGGCTGAACGCGAGCTCGTCCTGCGACAGGTTCACCATGCCCTCGATCGAGTTCTCGATCGCGACGAACCCCAGATCGACCTCGCCGCTCTCGACGGCATCGAGCACGTCGGGCATGGTGCGGAACAGCGCGAACTCGCCCTGCGCGAGATCTGGCTGTGACTTCAGCGCCTGCTCGGTGAAGGTGCCGAGTGGGCCCAGGAACCCGATGCGTGTCATGGATCACAGGCTACGGGGTGGCTTTCGACGATCTCGGCAGGCTTTCCGGGCGGCGGTTGCAGTGCGGCGACGGGTGTGCCGAGCTCAGCCCAGAACGCCTATGACGAACTCCTCGATGCCGGCCCGACCGAGCTCGCCCGACGAACGGCCGAGGACGGTGCCGTCGGTGCCGATGATCACGCTGAACGGGAAACCGGACACGCCGAACGCGATCGCGGCCTCGTTGTCCTCGCTGTCGGCGATCACCGGCCAGTCCCAGTTCATCTTCGGGATCCACTCCGACGGCGGGTAGTTGTCGCGGTCGGGAGCCACGGCGGTGGTGACCGCGATGACCTGCAGGCCCTCCGGCACACCACCGGCGTCGCGCCACGCGAGCAACTCGGGGATCTCGCGGTTGCAGTGCGGGCACCAATGCGCCAGGAACACCAACATCACCGGGCCCGCGCACGGGTTGACCGCAACGGGGGTGCCATCGAAGCCGAAGCCCGACAACAGCGGTGCCGGTGCACCGACCGCAGGGTCGGCGCCGTCGGGCTTGGACACGAGCGGCGTGCCCTCGACGGTGACCGGCCACACCTCCGCGACCTGCGCGTCCGGCGACTTCGGGCCGGCGGTGGGGCCACCGTTCGAACAGTCGAGAACACCGGACGTGGGCACGGTGCCGCCCGTCGAGGTGGGCACGGTGCTGCCCACGGTGAGCTCTTCGTCATCGCCCGAGCTGAGCATCGCAAAGCCGGCCGCGAGCACGACGACCGCCACGAGACCCACCCAGAGCCACAGCAGTCGCGGTTTCGTGCTCGACTCACCGCCCGTCGGGGGGTCAGCGCGCAGTGAGGTCGGCCGAGTTGGTTTGTTCGCCATGGGGGTCCTCCAGGTGACCGTTGTGGGAGGTGAGCAGGGTCATGGCCAGGATGGCAGCAAAACCGCAGAGCGCAGAGAACGACAACGTGACGAAGCCGAACTCGCGGTACCAGATCGTGGTGCACGGCACCGAGATGTCGCACGCGCTCGACTCGAGCTGCGGGTTCCACTCCAGCACGTAGTGATACGTCGACACGATGACACCCAGGCCGGCCAACGGGGCGACGTACCACCGAACGTGCGGATCGCGGCGGACCGCGCCGACGAACAGCACGATGGCTGCGCCATACATGCAGATGCGCTGATACCAGCACAGCTTGCACGGCACGAAGTTCTCGACCTCGCTGAACCACAGGCTGCCACCCATGGCAGTCGCAGCAACCGCGAACGCCAGCCAACGCGACACAGTTCCCAGCTGAACGAGCGCAGGTCTGCCCGCGGGCACCAGTCGCATCCCGACGATCGCGATCGCTCCACCGCCCGCCACCAGGGCAAGCAGAGAGAAGAACCGTTCAATGGCCGAGAGCGACATCGCCGCCATTCTGTCGCCGCTCGCCGTGGAACCGGACGCGGGCGAACGGCACCACGGGCAGACGGGACCTTCGGCCCGGCCGCGGCGGGCGAACGAGGTCACCGGGCTCGACGCTGGCATGATGCAGCACGTGATCCCGGCAATCGTCGACACCCGTGCGCTTCGCGACCTGCAGCGCGCCCACACCACAGCAGGCGAACTGGTGCTCGCCGACGTGCGCTGGTACCTCGATGGGCGCGATGGTCGGGCTTTCTACGAGTCCGGTCACCTACCGGGTGCGGTGTGGGTCGACCTCGACAGTCATCTCGCCGCGCACGACGCCCCCGCGACCGAGGGCCGGCACCCATTCCCGACCGACGCTGCGTTCGCCGACGCCATGAGCTCGCTCGGCATCAGCGATCACACCGTGGTGGTCGCATACGACGACACCGGCGGTCTGACGGCCGGCCGCTTGGTGGTGATGCTGCGCATGCTCGGCCACCGCGCGGCGGTGCTCGACGGGGGCATGAACGCCTGGGTGGCCGATGGCGGCGAGCTGGAGCAGGGTTGGGTCGCTCCGTCGACCGCGGACTTCACCCCCGTCCCGTGGCCATCCGACCGACTCTCGTCGGCCGACGACACCGGATCGCTGGCGACCGGTGGCCAACTGGTCGGGGTCGTCCTCGATGCCCGATCACGCGAGCGCTTCAGCGGCGAGGTCGCCCAGATCGACCCGCGGCCCGGCCATGTGCCCGGCGCAGTGAATGCGCCATGGTCGGCCGTGCTCGGACCCGACGGCCGACTGCGACAGCCCGACGAGCTGCGGGCGCACTTCCGCGCACTCGGTGTCCGCGACGATCTCCCGACGGTCACCTACTGCGGATCGGGCGTCAGCGCCTGCATGAACGTCCTCGCCATGGAACGCGCTGGGTTTGCTCCGCCCAGTCTGTACGTGGCCAGCTGGTCGGGCTGGTCGTCCGATCCGGAGCGCCCGGCCGACATGGGCGGCTGAACGTGCTCGACACGCCCATGACCCCCACCGCGCCCGAGGCGACGAGCACCGGCGTGGCCGCCATGTATGCCCTTCGAGCCACACGCAAACGTCATCGCCTGGGCGACATCGAGTGGTTCGACGCGGCATACATGGCGGCGACGCCGGTGCTGGTCGCCTCGGGCGCGGTGGGGGCCGTGGGCGTGTCGAGCACGTTCAGGCGCCCATCTCGGCCGGGCGTTCCGGATCGGACGACCAGCCCGACCAGCTGGCCACGTACAGACTGGGCGGAGCGAACCCTGCGCGTTCCATGGCGAGGATGTTCATGCAGGCGCTGACGCCCGATCCGCAGTAGGTGACCGACGGGAGATCGTCGCGGACACCGAGCGCGTGGAAGTGCGCCCGCAGCTCGTCGGGCTCACGC
>JANNQK010000016.1:0-1732 GCA_031400715.1 Actinomycetes bacterium
ACTCGAACGAGGTGTCAAGCTGACCTAACATCTCCCGGACAGGACGCTGTCGCGCCTGTCCGGGATGCAACGGATCCGTCAGGCCTTCGCTGCTGCGATGGCCGACCACACTCGCTCGGCGGTGGTGGGCATGTCGATGTGACGCACGCCGAGGTGGCTGACGGCGTCGATCACGGCTGACTGCACTGCGGGCGTGGAGCCGATGGTGCCACTTTCGCCGATGCCCTTGGCGCCCAGTGCGTTGATGAACGTCGGGGTCTCCATGTGGATCACTTCGATGCTCGGCAGCTCGGCGGCCGAGATGAATGCATAGTCGGCGAGGTTCGACGTGATCGGGTTGCCATCTTCGTCGTAGCGCACCTCTTCGAGCAACGCCTGAGCGGTGCCCTGGGCGACGCCGCCGTGGATCTGGCCCTCGAGCAGCATCGGGTTGAGTACCCGCCCGGCATCGTCGCAGGCGACGTGGCGGAGGTGCTTCACCTGTCCGGTCTCGGTGTCGACCTCGACGACGGCCACATGGGCGCCGAACGGGAAGGTCGCTCCGCTGACGGCGTAGTAGGCCGCATGAGCCAGTCCCTCCGGCAGGTCGGGGTCGCCCTTGGCGGCGACGGCCAGCTCGGCCCAGGTCTTCGCGATCGCCGGAGCGCCCGACACGTGGAAGCTGGCCGAGTCCTTGTCGAGCACCACGTCGGCCTCGTCGGCCTCGAGCATGCGAGCAGCGACCTTGCGGGCCTTGTCGACCAGATCCGCAGACGCGAGGAACACCGCGTTGCCACCTTGCTGGAGCGAGCGCGAGCCCATCGTGCCGTCGCCCAGCGGGACGAGGTCGGTGTTGCCCCACACGACGTCGATCATGTCCATCGGGATGCCGGTCTGCTCGTGGGCGAGCATGCTCCACGCCGTGACATGGCCCTGGCCGTGGGGCGAGGTGCCCGTGTAGACCACGGCGCGACCGTCGTCGAGCACCTCGATACGAGCGTGCTCACCCGAACCGACACCGCCGGTGATCTCGACGTACACGCTGACGCCGATGCCGAGTTGCTTGGCGCCGCCTGCGGCTCGGCGGCGAGCCTGCTCGGCCCGCAGTTCGGCGTAGCCGGCTGCTTCGAGCGCCTTGTCGAGCGCGCCTTCGTAGTTGCCGACGTCGTAGGACTGGCCGACAGCGGTGGTGTGCGGCTCCATGAACGCGCCGATGAGGTTCTTGCGGCGGAGTTCGACGGGGTCCATGCCGATCTCGAGCGCGAACAGATCCATCGCCCGCTCGGCGGCAGCGGTGGCCTCCGGTCGCCCGGCGCCGCGATAGGCGGTGGTGACTGCCGTGTTGGTGACCACGCTGGTGGTGCGGCACTCGATGTTCGGGATCGCGTAGACGGCGCTCGACATCGGGCGGGTCATGAACGGGGCGAGGATCGTGCCCATCTCGGCGAAGCTGCCCGAATCCTGGATGACGTGCATCTGGTAGTGGGTCACATCGCCGTCACGGGTGCCACCGATGGTGACGTACTGCACCTGCGCACGACCGTGGCCGAGCACCATCATCGATTCGCTGCGGGTCTCTCGCCAGCGGAGTGGCTTGCCCACCTTTGCCGACAGCACGCCGAGCAGGGCTTCTTCTGGATCGCAGGTGATCTTCGCTCCGAAGCCACCGCCGACGTCGGGCGCGATCACCAGCACCTGATCGGGCTCGACGCCGTTGGTCTTGGCGATGGTGGCCTTGGCGCCTTGCGCCGCC
>JANNQK010000017.1:0-5282 GCA_031400715.1 Actinomycetes bacterium
GAAAGACGGAGTGGCCGCCGTGCCGTGGTTCCGGGCGGTAGTGGCCGACGGTGAGGTGGTCGGGTTCATGATGTGCGCCGACGTGTCACCGGTCGAACCCTTCCCATTCCTGTGGCGCTTCCTCATCGACCGGATGCACCAACGCAGGGGCATCGGAGCGAAGGCGATCGCTGCGCTGGTCGATCACGTGCGGGCGCAGGGCCACTCGGCCCTGGGCGTCTCGTGGGTGGATGCGTCCGGCGGTCCGCGCCCGTTCTACGAGCGCCTCGGCTTCGTGCCCACCGGCGAGATCGACGACGGCGAGATCGTTGCCCGCCTCGACCTCTGACGACCCGTGAGCCGGACCCGCACCATCTGCGGGTTTGGCTCACCGAGCATCGCGGCCCGTGAGCCGCACCCGCAGCATGTGCGGGTACCGCTCACGGATCCTTTGGTTTCGGTGGGGGGAGCTGCCAGTCGGCGGGCAGCTGCGGCAAGGCCGTCAACGCGGTGAACAGCGCGCCGATCTGGGGCACCAGCTCGTCGAGGGTGCCGCTGTTGTCGATCACGTGCGTGGCGGTGGCGAGGCGCTGCTCGCGGGTGGCCTGCTTGGCGATGCGGGCGTGGGCGTCGTCCTCGGCGAAACCGCGACCCTCCACCAGCCGCTGCACCTGCACCTCGGGATCGACGTCGACGACGACGATGGCCTGCAGCCCATCGCGAGGGTTCTCGGTGAGCAGCGGGATGTCCATCACCACGACACGATCGGTCGTGAGGTGTGACATCACCTGACGGTTCATCTCCATGCCAACCGCCGGGTGCACGATCTTGTTGAGGTCCTTCAGTGCGTCGGGATCGCTGAAGACCAAGGTCGCGACGGCGGCGCGATCGAGGCTGCCGTCTTCAGCGATGACCTGTGGTCCGAACCGCTCGGCCATCTGAGCCAGCACCGGTGAGCCCGGCTGCTGCACCTCGCGCACCACCTGGTCGGCGTCGACGATGACGACTCCCCGTTCGGCGAGCAGCCCGCTCACCGTCGACTTGCCCGAACCGATGCCACCTGTCAGTCCCACGAGGATCACGCTCACTACTATGCACGCCGGTGAGCAACCCGGACGATCTCGATCCAGTGGCACCACCTGACCCTCTCGATCGGCCAGGTCCGTCCGACGTGAACTGGCCACTCGTGGAGCGGCGCCGCCCGGGCCAGCGCGCCATCCCCCCGACCGGCTCGACCGACGCACGAACCGCCGACCCGACCGGCCAATCCCCCATCGCCGCTCCGATGTGGCCGTTTCGCCTGCTGGCGATCGCAGCAGCGATCGTGCAAGGCCGCGAAGAGATGTCATGGTCGAACTGGCAGCTCTGGGGCAGCATCGCTGCTGCGAGTGCGTACGCGATCGCAGCCACGCTGCGACCGATCCCGCATCGCGACGACCATCGCGTTCGGCTGCGCATCGTCATCGAACATGCCTTCCACACGGGGCTCGTGATGCTCACCGGGGCGTGGACCTCACCGCTCGCCCTGTACCTGATCCCCACGGTGATGGTGGCCGGGTTTGCGGCCGGCAGCGTGTTCGCAGCCCAGCTGATCGTGGCCTCCGTGGTCGTGGTCACCGTGCAGTACGTGCCCGACGCCGGGTTCGACGATGGCCTTCGCGATGCTGCCATGTGGGCTGCCCTGCTCGGCATCGTGGCGTTCACGACCGGGCTGTCACAGCGGGCAACACTCGACGCAGCCCGACAGAAAGAGGCCGCGCTCCAACGCGTGAACCGCCTGTCGGAGGCCAACTCGCTCTTGTTCGCGTTGCAACGCGTGGCACAGACCATGCCCGCATCGCTCGATCTCGACGACGTGATCGACTCGACGATCTCCCGGGTCACCTCGCTGGTGCCGTCGGATTCTCTGTCGCTCTATCTGTTCGACGAGACCGATGGCCGCCTCGACCTGTTCCGCAACTCCGGCACCACCGCCACCGCACAGATCATGCTGGCCACCGCTCCCCCGATGGTGCGGGCCGCGATCGATGCACCGCGCACTGTTCGCATCGCCGATCTCGCCGAGGGCACCGGACTGTCGCCCACGGCGAGAAGCGGGCTGTACGCAGCACTGCGGGCCCGGGGAACGATGGTCGGCTTGCTCGCGGTCGAGTCGGAACGCGTGGAAGGTCTCACCCGGCAGCACACCGAGATCGTGCATGGGCTCGCCGAGCCGTTCGGGATCGCGATCGACAACAGCCGTCTGTTCCGGCGCATCCGCTCGGCGACCGTCACCGAGGAACGTCGCCGCATCGCCCGCGACCTCCACGACCAGGTCGGCTCCTCGCTCGCGTTCCTCGGGTTCGAGGTCGATCGAGCCCAGGAGCTGGCGACGCAAGGTCACTCGATGGAGGCCGTGCTCGTCGACCTGCGTCAGCAGGTGACCACCGTGGTGAACGACATCCGCGAGACGCTCCACGACCTGCGCACCGACGTCACCGATCAGCGCGACCTCCCTGCCACGTTGCGCGATCACCTGGCGCGCGTCGGCGATCGGCGCCAGCTCCACACCGAGAGCCACGTCGACGCCCCGTCGCGGCCGCCCCGGCAGGTGGAACGAGAGCTCTGGCAGATCGCTTTGGAGGCGATCACCAACGTCGAGCGCCATGCCGAGGCGTCCAAGGTCGTGGTCACCTACATCTCGCACTCCGACCACGTGCTGCTGCAGATCAGCGACGATGGAATCGGTCTCAACAATGGGCCCCGCCGTGCCGATAGATACGGCATGATCGGCATGCGCGAACGAACCCATGGCATCGGCGCGTCACTGCGCGTCGGACAAACCCCAGGCGGCGGCACCACCATCACCGTCGAGCTCGAGCCTGGAGAGGCGAAGTCGTGAAGCCTCCGTCGGTGATGCTCGTCGACGATCACACGATGCTCCGGCAGGGCCTGCGGCGGTCGCTGGAGACCGAAGGCATCCCCGTGATCGCGGAAGCATCCAACGGCGAGGACGCGATCAGGATGGCCCTCGAGGCCAAGCCCGACGTGGTGCTGATGGACGTCTCGATGCCCCAGATCGACGGCATCGAAGCGACTCGACGCTTGGTCCAGGCCGACAATCGCCAGCGGGTGGTCATCCTCACGATGCACATCGACCGCGAGGTGATCGAGCGCGCGATGAAGGCCGGAGCGGTCGGCTACATGACGAAGGACTCGACGGTGAAGGAAGTGGTGATGGCGGTGAAGCTCGCCGCCAACGGCGACCGGATCCTGTCACCGCGCCTGGCCGAGGTGATGTTGCAGGAGGCCAAGCACCCCGGCGAGCAGTTGTCGCTGCTGTCGCCGCGCGAAGAAGAACTGCTGCAACACATCGCCGACGGGTTGGCGACGAGCGAGGTCGCCAACACGATGTACATCAGCCAGAAGACGGTGAAGAACCACCTGGCCAGCATCTACGACAAGCTGCAGGCCCGCGACCGGACGCAAGCGGTGCTGATGGCCGTGAAGATGGGCATCGTCAAACTCAACTAGGGCGTTCGGGCGTTCGGGCGTTCGGGCGTTCGGGCGTTCGGGCGTTCGGGCGTTCGGCTGATCGGTCAGACCGGATCGGCCAGGCGCGACAGCGCGAGCGCGGCGAACCCGCCGTCGGAGTCGATGCATTGTGCGTTGATGAACCCGCCCTCGTCAGAGAGGAGGAACCGCACCAGGTTCGCCGCGTCGGTCGGCGTCGACACGCGCCCGATCGGGTTCGACCCAGCCAACCGATGGTGGAGCTCCTGCGGCATCCAGCCGGTGTCGGTCGGCCCCGGGTTGATGGCGTTGACGGTGATGCCGCGAGGCGCGAGCTCACCTGCGAGCGACCACGTCATCCACTGCACCGCTCCTTTCGACATCGCGTAGGCGACGGAGCCGACCAGCGGGGGCCCGGAGAGGAAGCTCACGATGCGGCCAGTTCGACGATCAGCTGCCTCGAGTGAGTACCGCGCCGCGAACTCCTGACAGAGCAGGTAGGTGCCCCGAACGTTGATCGCCAGGTGCCGGTCGAGTTCGTCGCCACTCACCTCGGCGATCCCACCACCGGGGTCGTAGGTGTGCACGTTCACGAGGGCGCGGATCGGCCCGATCGCTGCCTCGGCAGCCTCGAACACCGCCCGAGGCGTCAGGCGATCGCCGAGGTCGGCCCCCATGCCATGCGCACCGGTCTGGGCGAGAAGGTCGGCGATCTCTTCTCGGTCGCTCCCCCATCGCATCGACTCGTCGTACGGCGTGAACCACGTCGCGAACACCCGCCAGCCGTCGGCCGCGAGGCTGCGCACCACCTCCGAGCCGATCCCGATCCGCCGGCTCGCGCCGGTCACCACCACACCGCCGCGATCGTCGCCCATGGAAGCCACTCTCGCGCGTCTCGGGCCACGTTTCGCGATGGGTGCCCGCTACGTCGCGGTGGTCGTACCGCGCCCGGCCGCACACCGGCCCGGTGACGCGGTCGTCGCCGAGGTCCGACAAGCCCCAGCGGTTCACGATGTGCTGGACTGCAGGACCGCAGCCTCATGCGTTGGCTGCCCGCGGCACCGCTGCGGATCGAGGCAAGGAGCACACATGGACTTCACGGGAAAAACAGTGCTGATCACGGGCGCGTCGTACGGCCTGGGCGAGGGTTTCGCTCATGGCTTCGCCAAGGCAGGTGCTTCGCTGGTGCTCACGGCTCGGTCGGGCGAGTTGCTCGAGGGTGTCGCTGCAGCCTGTCGTGAGATGGGTTCGCCCAAGGTCACCGTCGTCACCGGAGATGTGTCGAACGAAGATGACGTGATCAACGTCGTCGGCACGGCGATCCGCGAGCATGGCAAGATCGACTCGCTGATCAACAACGCCGGCATCGCCGACCTGCGCGGCATGGCACCGGAGCGCTTCGACATGGAGTCGTGGAACCGAATCGTCGCCGTCGACCTGAACGGCGTGTTCATGTACATGCGCGAGGTTGGTCGCCACATGCTCGAGACCGGTGGCGGCTCCATCGTCAACATCGCATCGATCATGGGCAACGGCGCCAACGAGATGAGCGTGATCGCGTACAACGCCGCCAAGGGCGCCGTCCGCAGCATCACCCAGCAGCTGGGCTGCGAGTGGGCCGATCGTGGCGTGCGCGTGAACGCGGTGTCACCGGGCTTCATCATCACCGAGATGGTTCGCCCCGCTCTCGAAGGCATGGGCATGGACAAGTGGATCGCCAGCCGCACGCCGATGCGCCGTGTCGGCGAGTTGGAGGAGATCGTCGGTCCGGTGATGTTCCTGTGCTCCAGCCACGCCGCCTACATCACCGG
>JANNQK010000018.1:0-11921 GCA_031400715.1 Actinomycetes bacterium
ACCTCTTCGCGGTAGTAGCCGTAGTTGGCCGGATCCTCGATCACCGGCCACGAGCCGTCCATGCCCTCGATCTGCTCGGTGATCAGGTAGTAGTGCTCGGCCGCCTGCAGTGGCACGTTCACGCCGTGGCGCTCGCCCAACTGTCGGGCCCACATGCCGGTGCAGTTGACGACGTACTCGCACTCGATCGTGCCGCGGTCGGTGACGACACCGGTGACGCGGCGGCCCTCATGATCAGCTGCGGACAGCACGTCGGTGGCGCCGACACCCTGCACGATCGTGGCTCCCTGCTGGCGTGCGCCCTTGGCGAGCGACATCGTCGCGTCCACGGGGTTCACTCTGCCATCGCCGGGGACGTAGAAGCCGGCGAGCACGTCGTCGGTACGGGCGATCGGGAACATGTCGGCGACCTCGCGAGCCGAGATCTCGTGAACGTCGACCCCGCACTGACGGTTGAACGCCGACACCCTCCGGTACTCCTCGAGCCGATCGGGGTCGCAGGCCAACTCGATGAAGCCGACGGGCTTGAAGCCGGTGGCGAGGCCGGTCTCCTCCTCGAGGTTCGCGTACAGATCGCGTGTGTACTGGCGCATCGCGGTGGATGTCTCGCTGAGCGACCCGAAGGTCACCATCAGGCCGGCGGCATGCCAGGTGGTGCCAGACGTGAGCTGATCGCGCTCGAGCAGCACGACGTCGCGCCAGCCCGCATGCGCCAGGTGATACGCGACCGACGTGCCGATGATGCCGCCGCCGAGGACCACGACGCGAGCGCGAGCGGGCAGGTCGACCGGATCGGTCATGACGTCGTGGATGTCGACGCCGAGCCGACGCTGCCGGGGCGGGGCAGGGACCCGTGCGGGAGGTCGAGCTCGTGCTCGGTGGTGGTGAGGGTCCAGTCGAGGATCGCGTGCTCCGGGAGCATCGGGCCGTGTGCCACGTTCTGGATGGCGAGGCCGTCGATCATCGAGACGATCCGCCAGGCGGCGCCGTCGGGGTCGTCGCATCTGAACTCGGCGGCGGCGACGCCGCGTTCGATGATCTGGGCCAGCAGTTGCTGCCAGGCGACGTTCAGCCGGCGCGACGTCGCTCCCAACGCCGGCTGGCGAGCAGCCTCTGCCCAGGCGTCGAGCCACAGCTGGGACGACCAGTCCTGATCGGTGCGCGCATAGCTGGCGAAGAACGCCATCAGTTGCGCACTCGGGGTGGGCTCGGCTGCCACGGCCGTACTGGTGACCTCGAGATCTCGTCCGGCCGCAACCTCGAAGGCGGCTGCCAGCACTTCGTCCATGGAGTCGAAGTAGTGATGGATCAGGCCGCTGGAACAGCCCAGTTCGGAGGAGACATCGCGAACCGTGGTGGAGCCGAAGCCCTTGCGGATCGCCACCGCAAGAGCGGCACCGACGATCGCCTCACGACGGGCGGTGGGAGACATGCGGGCCACGGCCCTTCAGGTTACGCCCCACGTGTGATGCGGGAGGCCTCCTGCGATGCTTGGTCGTTGAGCTCCATGCCGCGCGACCCGGCCAACTTCCGAGCCAGATGCTCGCCCACTGTGACGTCGTCGTAGCCAGAACCGTCAGGGTTGCGACACGCGTCGAGCGTGGAGATGACCGCATCTGCGTTGCCGTCGTGGAAGAAGGCTGCAGATCTTCGCCGGAGCGAACGTCCGTCGGGCCCTGTCGGTGGCACGACGCGGTGCAGGGTCGACATCCATCGATCGTTCGTCCATCGAGCCAACAGGTCTCCGAGGTTCACCAGCAGTGCGCCCGGGGATGGCACGACCTGATGCCAGGTGCCGTTCGAGTCGAGCACCTGCAGGCCGGGCACCGGGTCGGCCCACAAGATGGTGACGATGCCGAAGTCGGTGTGTGCGCCCATTCCCAGCTGGTCCGGTTGGAGGGCGGTTCCGCCGGGCAGCGCGTAGTTCACCAGCCGCAGCACGTCGATCGAGTGATCGGTGTACTTCGTGAAGAAGCCCTCGGGCAGCCCGAGTGCGGTAGCGAACACCGCCGTCATCGTTCGAGCGAGGGCGGCGGCGTGATCGAACCAACCGCTCGCGCCCGACCGGAACACCTCGGTTGCATCGGGCCAGATGTTGACGGCGTAGATCTCGGGATCGAGCCCGAGGCCGGGGAAGTCGTCGGTGCTCGCTCCGAGGTTGAACGCCTCGAACAGGTCTGCGGGTGACTCGAGGCCGAGGCTGTAGCTGAGCCGCTCGGAACCGGGAGCGGTGTATCCACGGTTGATCGATGGACGCGGTGCCGAGAAGCGTCGCTTCAGCTCGGGAGGGAGTGCGAAGAACTCGTCGATCGCCTCGGTCAGTGTGTCGATCGCCGTCGGAGGGATGCCGTGGCCGACGATCTGCATGAAGCCGACGGTTCGGCACGCATGGTCGACAGCGAGTGTGATCGATGCCCTCGCTGCTGCGTCACCTGTCGTCCAACCAGAGATGTCGACGGTGGGGATGGCGAAGTCGGTCACCGCCCGAACCTACTGAACGAGTGAGTCGGCGGTGTGAACACCGTGCGGCCGGGCGACCGGAAGGTCTGGCGTCTCAGGAACCGAGCGTGGAGAGAGAGGCCGACGGGAGGGACTGCTGTGGCGGGTCGACGTGCAACGGCCACTCGCTCCTGAGCGCGGCGTGCCAGGACTCGATGTCGTCGGGAGGCATCGGCCGTGACATGAAGTAGCCCTGGGCGACATGACAGCCGAGCTGTCGCAGCCGTTCCCACGTCGGACGGTCCTCGACGCCCTCGGCGACGACGCGCAGTTCGAGGTTGTTGGCGAGATCGAGCACCGATCGCACGATCGCCTCGGCGCTCGGGTCGTTCAGCATGTC
This sequence comes from Actinomycetes bacterium, assembly GCA_031400715.1. Taxonomy (GTDB): domain Bacteria; phylum Actinomycetota; class Acidimicrobiia; order Acidimicrobiales; family Ilumatobacteraceae; genus VFMC01. The sequence goes on from JANNQK010000018.1 coordinate 2,840, forward strand.
GTGCACGAAGCACTTGTCGATCTTGAGCTCTTCGACCGGCAGTTGCTGCAGATACGACAACGACGAGTACCCGGTGCCGAAGTCGTCCACCGACAGCCGAACGCCCAACTCCGCGAGGCGTTGCATCACCTCGATCGTGCGCACGGTGTCGGTCATCACGCTGGTCTCGGTGATCTCGAGGGTCAGCGACGACGGATCGCACCGGTGAGCCCGCAGGATCTCGTCGACGATCGTCGCGAAGTCGTCGTCGAGCAGGTTGCGCATCGCGACGTTCACCGCGACCGACCACCGATGCCCTCTGGCGTGCCACTCGGCCAGGTTCGCAACCGCTGTGCGCAGCACCCACACCGTGAGATCGGTGATGACCCCGGTGCGCTCTGCGATCGGGATGAACTCATCGGGGAACACCTGACCGAGGTCGGGGTGACGCCATCGGACGAGAGCTTCGAACCCGATGACCTCGTCGTCGAGCAGGCGAGCCTTCGGTTGGAACACGAGGTTGAGCTGGCCGCCGGCGATCGCGGCGCGAAGGTCGGTCGCCAGAGCCAGACGACGTGGCGAATTCTCGTCGCGGATCGCTTCGTAGAACGCGACGCCGTTGCCGTGACCCGCCTTGGCGCTGTACATCGCGACGTCCGCTCGCTGCAGCAACGTGGGCGCGTCGGACGCATCGTCGGGCGCGATTGCGAAGCCGATGCTTCCGCTGATGTTGATTCGCATGCCGTCGATCGTGAAGGGCCGAGACAGCTCGTCGCGGATGCGGCGGGCGAGCGATTCGAGCGCCAGGCGGTCGGCGGTGTCGGTGATGAGGATGGCGAACTCGTCGCCGCCGAGACGAGCGACGAGCTCGGCCGACTCCGCGGCGTAGGCGATCCGACGAGCGACCTCCACGAGCACGAGGTCTCCGGCATGGTGGCCGAGCGTGTCGTTCACCTCCTTGAACCCGTCGAGATCCATCAGGGCGACCGCGAGCGAGCGACCGTCGCCGACCACCTCGAGGAGCTCGAGGCGGAGCCGATCGCCGAGCAGCACCCGGTTGGGGAGGCCGGTCAGCGCGTCGTGCAGCGCCTCGTGCTCGCGGAGCTGCGCCTCGTCGTGCAGACGGTCGATGAGCCGGCCGTTCTCGAGCGCCACGCTGGCGTGATTGGCCAGGGTGGCGAACATGGTGCGATCCGAGTCGTTGAACGAGTTCACCCCACCGAGTCGGTTCACGACCGCGACGAGACCGACCACTTCGCCCGACTCGGTGATCGGCGCGACGATGCAGTCGGTGGCAGCGAGTGCATCGAGCAATGCGCGTCCCTCCTCTCCGACCGCGGCCCGGTTGGCCCTCTCGTCGGGGGGTTCCGTCGCCTCGGCGTCGTTTCCGTGGTTCCCGCTGGTTCTCGAGCGTCTCGGGGACTTCGGCCCGACGCCGAGGATCGTTGCGCCTGAGTGCTCGGTGAACCAATGGGCGATGGCACCTGGCAGCAACTCGGGCACCTCTCCGGTCGATCGACCGTGGTCGTCCACTCGAAGCCGCAGCATCGTCTCGTCGTGCAACCAGATCTCGGCTCGCTCGGCACGCAACAGGTTCTTGGCCTGGGTGAGCATCGCTTCGAGCACCGCATCGGGACGCTGGGCCCCGCTGACGAGCCTGGTGAAGTCGTAGAGGAGCGAGAGGCTCTCGAAGCGTTGCCGCAACGCTGTGTACGAGCGGTACGAGAGCACCAGGAATCCACCCACACCGAGCAGCAGGAACGCACCGACCGGCTGCTCGACCAGCAAGATGCCGATCACGAGGGCGAAGCTGGTGTTGACCGGCACGGTGATCGACGCGATGTCGAACAACGACCGCAGGGTGATCGGGGCGCCGTGCCAGCGGAGCACCTGATAGATGACGGCGTAGCCCACCAGGTCGGCGCTGGCCACGGCCACGAGCGCCATCAACCAGTGCTTCGGATCGGTGACGTCGGTCCCCCCGCCGAGCAGGTCGTGCACGACGAGCATCGTGGTCACCTCCGCGATCGAACTCGCCAGGTTGAGTCCGATCTTGCGCACCGGTTGGCGCTCCTTCACGACCAGCACCGCCACCTCGCCGAGCACCCTCCCGAGCAGGAGGGCCCACGGGGCGGCGAGGAACACCCCCAACACCAGCACGACCTCGCTGAAGGTGAAGGTCACGGTCTCGCGTCGGAACTCCACCTCGAACTCGGTCATCAGCGCAGTTGCAGCGATGAGAGCGAGCACCCACCACGAGATGGTGATCTCGTGCGCAACGGGTGCGAGGACGCCGGGCAAGGACAACGCGAGCCCCGAACCGGCAGCCAGGGCAACGCACAGGGCCGCGGTGCGGCGGCCGGCCACGAGGCTCTGTCGTGTGGCGGAGTCCGGCCGTTCGGGCCCGACGTCTCCCTGCGATCGATCTGTCACGTCGGTTCCTCCACCCGGCCCGCCGGCTGACCTCGAAGCGATATCGGCGCCAGTGGGGGAGGAGTTGAGTCCCCCGGGGTCCCCCGTGGCTGCGTCGTGGCTGCGTCGTGGACGATCACGACCAGCTGGCGTCAGACCACGCAGCGCCTTTCCAGCGAACGCCGTTCCACCCTCCCGCCGTCCAACCATCCGCCGACCATTCGCCCGACGTCCACAGGCCAGAGGTCCACTCGGCGCCCTTCCACCGGACACCGTCCCAGATCACGTCCTTCCATCGGACACCTTTCCATCGCGCACCCGACCAATCGTGCGAGGGGTCGCCCTCCGACCCGTCGATGCCTGTCCACGGCACGTTCACCCAACCCGTGTCACCCCACCGATCGCCGGTCCAGCGGTTGCCGTTCCAGATGCCGCCGCTCCATGCCGAGCGCGTCGTCGACAGGCCGGTCCAGCGAGCCGGGTCCCACGGGGCACCGAAGATGTCCATCTCGCCGTTCAGTTCGGTGTCCCCATTGGTCACTCGGTACGACCCGCGGGATGCATCGAGTGTGCCGAGACCGGTGCTGGTCGGTGCGGGCGCCGCTGCCGGACGCATGTGCCGTCTGCCGCCGACGAAGGCCGAACCGGCGCCGGCATACCAGGTGTCCGACAACGGCACGAGGCGAGCAGGGGTGGAATCGTCACGATCGTGGTTCTCGGCTCTCCACTTCACCGGCTTGGCTGTGCCGGTGAGGTATGCCTTGACCATGTCCGGTGTCGCATCCGGCGATCGAGACAGGAGCAGGGCGACCAAGCCCGACACCACCGCGGTGGACTGGCTGGTGCCGCTGGCTCGCTGGAACCGGGTACCGACCCGGCCGGTCTCGACGTTGGTGTCGATGAAACCGCCGGGCACGCGCAGGCCGATCAGCGAGACGCCGGGAGCCACGATGTCGACGCTGCGTTCGGCGCTGCCGTGTTGGGCGAACTCGGGAATCGAGTCGTCCGACGTGGACAAGGTGCCTCGCGGGTCACTCGCCCCGACGGCGATGATCGACGACGACGTTGCCGGTGTCGCCAAGCTGGTGGTCGCCATGCCGTCGTTGCCGGCGGACGCGACGACCACGATTCCTGACTTCCACGCCTGATCGGCCGCGAACACCAGGGGGTCCAGATCCGCATCTTGCGTGGAGTCGGTGCCGAAGCTGAGGTTCAGCACCCTGATGTTCACGCCTGGATCGTTGCGGTGTTGCACGACCCAGTCGATCGCCGCGATCACTTGCGACACGTCGGCCGCTCCATCGAAGGCTCCCACCTTGACGTTGATGATCCGCGCCTCCGGCGCGATGCCGACGAACTTGGTGGTGTCCGTGTACGCACTCCTCCCGAGACACGACCGGCACGTTCGGCGTGCGGTGCCCGGTGCCACGTCGGAGCCGGCGATGATCCCGGCCATGTGCGTGCCGTGTCCGAAGGCGTCCTTCGACACGAGCGCAGGGTCGAGCGAGTCGAAGGACAGATCGGGGCCGTTCAACACCTTGCCGGTTCCATCGAGGCCAGGCACCCTGGTGACCCCGGTGTCGATCAGGGCAACGTCGATGCCCTGGCCGAAGAAGCCCTTGTTCCACAGTTCCTGGGCTCCGGTGATGCGGGTGATCGCCGACATCGACGACGTGTCCTTCGCCTCGTATCCGAGCAGCGGATCGACGCTCATCGCTTCGATCGAGCGGTCCGCCGTCACCGCGGCGATCGACGGCGAAGTCGTCAGATCCGAGATGTTCGCTGCATCGATCGCCCCGGCAAAGCCGTCGATGATCGGCAGTTCCGTGCGGATCGTGCCGCCTGCGCTCTCGAAGGCGCGGCGCGCACCGACCACGTCACCGGGCGCTGACCGCACGATCACTCCGGTCATGTCGGCGCGTGAGCCGATCTGGGATCCGACCTGGGTCGCTGTTGCAGGGGGAGTGACAGACGCGACCGCACCGCCGAGCAGCGACGTGACCAGAGCCGCGACCAGAGCCGCGACGGCAAACGCGGCCGTCGACCGCCGTTCGGTCGGGCTTGCAGACGTCGCCATGCTCTGAGACTCCTTGCAGTTTCACTCTGCCCGCACGCGGGCTGCCCGGCCGGTGGGAGAGCGCTCGCGTGGTGCGCAGACCGGGCAGACACATTCAGACAGTCGAGTCGCCGGAGCGCCAGTTCAGAGAGGGACAAGCTTCATCCCCCGCAGCACCGCTCAGCGTGGTGGCTCGACTTCAGGTGGTGCCGGTCGATGTCGGGTCCGACATGCCTGGTCACGCATCAATTCGCGAGTGTCGCTGGTGTCGAGGGGCAGCGGTGGCGCAGCCCGTGCTCAACATCTCGTCAAGATGGGTTCCCCCGCCGGGCACCCACCGCAACGCCAACCTGCTCCGAGCCCGAGCGCCCTGCGTGGCCGGACTCCGCGCCGGCCGTGGGCCCGACCGACAGTCCGGCGGCCGCGGCGGCTTCACCGAGGTGGGCGGCGAACCAGGGTTCGATGTCGTCGGGCGGCATCGGACGAGCGAGGTGGTAGCCCTGGGCCTGGGTGCAGCCGAGACGACGCAGACGATCCCAGGTGTCTCGGTCCTCCACGCCCTCCGCCACGACCGAGAGTTCGAGGTTGTTGGCGAGATCGAGGACGGAGCGGACGATGGCGTCGGCGCTGGGGTCGCGCACCATGTCGCGCACGAAGCACTGATCGATCTTGAGCTCGACCACCGGGAGCTGCTGCAGGTACGACAGGGAGGAGTAGCCGGTACCGAAGTCGTCGACCGACAACCTGACCCCCAACTCGGCGAGGCGCCGCATCACGTCGATGGTGCGAACGGTGTCGGTCATCACGTTGGTCTCGGTGATCTCGAGGGTCAGCAGCTCGGCCTCACATCCCGAGCGCTCGAGGGCGGTCTGCACGATCATCGCGAAGTCATCGTCGAGGAGGTTGCGCATCGCGACGTTCACGGCGACCGACCAGCGATGCCCCGCCCGCTTCCACTCGGCCGCTGTGTCGACCGAGCGGTTGAGCACGAACACCGTGAGCTCGTTGATCGAGCCGGTTCGCTCGGCGATCGGGATGAACTCGTCGGGGTACACCTGACCGAAGGTCGGGTGTCGCCACCGGACCAACGCCTCGAACCCGATGACCACGTTGTCGGCCAGTCGGGCCTTGGGCTGGAAGACGAGCGAGAGCTCGCCGTTGGTGATCGCGGCGCGCAGCTCGTTGGCGAGCGCCAGGCGGCGCGGGCTGTTCTCGTCGCGCACGGCGTCGTAGAACGCCACGCCGTTGCCCGTGCCCGCTTTGGCCGAGTACATCGCGACGTCGGCGCGTTGGATGAGCGTCGGCGCGTCGGTGGCATCGGCAGGAGCGACTGCGAATCCGATGCTCGCACTGACGTTGATCCGCATCCCGTCGACGCCCAGCGGGCGGGACAACTCCTCCCGGATGCGTCGGGCGAGCATCTCGAGGGCGAGGTGGGAGGTGTCGCCGGCAACCAAGATCGCGAACTCGTCGCCTCCCAGCCGGGCCACCATCGTCGCTGTTTCTGCCGCATACGCCAGTCGTCGCGCGACCTCGACGAGCACGATGTCGCCGGCGTGATGGCCGAGGGTGTCGTTGACCTCCTTGAACCCATCGAGATCCATCAACCCGATCGCGACGGTGCGATCCTTCAGCGCCACCGACGCCAGGTCGTCCCGCAGGCGATCGCCGAGCATGACGCGATTCGGGAGACCGGTCAACGCGTCGTGGAGGGCCTCGTGCTCGCGCAGCCGGGCTTCGTCGTGCAGACGGTCGATGAGACGGCCGTTCTCCAACGCCACGCTGGCGTGGTTGGCGAGCGTCGCGAACAGGGTGCGATCCGACTCCTCGAACTGGTACACCTCACCCAATCGGTTCACGACGGCAACGAGGCCCACCACCTCTCCCGACTCGGTGATCGGTGCCACGATGGCGTCACGGGCGCGGAGATGCCTCAGGAGCGAGCGACCGACGGTGTCGGTCTCCTTGTTGGTCAGCACCGTGGAGTCGGCCCGACGGCCGAACCATGTGGCCATCGCCAGCGGCGCATCGATGTCGAGGTCCCGGGTCGATCGGCCGTCGTCGTCGACGCACAATCGCAGCATCGTGTTGTCGTCGTCATGCAGCCAGATCTCGGCTCGCTCGGCACGCAAGAGATCCTTGGCCTGTCCGAGCATGGCCTCGAGCACGGCGTCGGGACGTTGGGCGCCGCTGACGAGACGGGTGAAGTCGTAGAGCAACGTCAGGCTCTCGTGCCGCTGACGGAGCGACGTGTACGAGCGATAGGCGATGACCAAGAAGCCGCCCACGCCTGCGAGCAGCAGTGTTGCCCACGGGCGCTCCACGAGCAGGATCCCGATGACGAGGGCGAAGCTCGTGTTCACCGGGATGGTGAGCGCGCCGATGACCAGGATCGACGACAGCGTGATCGGACCACCGTGCCAGCGCACCACCTGGAACACCACGAGGTATCCGACGACGACCGCGGCAGAGACCGCGGCGATCGCCCGGGCCCACTCCAGCGGATCCGTCACCCACAAGCTGCCGTGGAGCAGCCGGTGCACCCCGAGGAGCATCGTGGTCTCGGCCAGGAACGCAGCCAGGTTGAGTGCGAGCTTTCGGACGGGTTGTCGCTCGCGCACGACCAGGTAGATCAGTTCGCCGAGGAGACGCCCGAGGATCAGGTCGCGAGGGTGAGCGAGGAACAGCCCCAGCACCATCGGCATCTCGCTGAAGGTGAACGAGTACACCTCACGCCGGAACTCCACGTCGAACACCATGAACTCGGCGGCGATCGCGAGGAGCGCGATCGACCACCAGGCGAGCAGTTGATTCGGAGGGCTGTATGCGAGGAGATCCCCGGCAGCGAGCGCGGCCACGGACGCGACGATCAGACCGACGGACAGCATCAGCGTCCGCCGGGTTGCCGCCGTGATGTTCGTGGTTGCCGTCGGCGTCGTGCCGATGGCCGCTTCGGACACGCTGCCTCCTCTTGATCGACTCCTGGTCGGGCCGGGGAGCTCGACCGTTTGGTATCGGCAAGGAACCGTCCGGAGTTGACCGTTGTGTGCTTCGTACCTCGCACGTTGTGCGGATCCGGTCCGTTCGGGGACTTCGGCGGCGCCGGTGCCGATCACGGCGATGTCGATGCCTGAGCCGGTGAAGCCTGCGTTCCACATGGTTGAGGCGCCGGTGATCCGGGTTGTCGCGGACATCGAGGTGGTGCCGGGTCGTCGCCCAGGGCCGGAGCCGTTGCGCACATGTCCAACAAAGGGGTACGGTGCGGCGATGATCCGGACGACGCCCTTCCACGAACGGCTGGCACCGCTCAACCGCACCGGTCTCTGGCAGCACTGGTCGGGCCACCTGGCCAGCGTGAAGTACCAGATGGACGACAAGTTCGAGTACTTCGCCGTGCGCAACGCAGCGGGCATCATCGATACGTCGCCGCTGTACAAGTACCGCGTCACCGGGCGGGATGCCGAGGCGTTCCTGGCCGGCGTGCTCACTCGAGACATCCGTGCCTGTCGCGACGGACACGCGCAGTACACGGTGTGGTGCGACGACCGTGGGCACGTCGTCGAGGATGGCGTGGTGTTCAGGTTCAGCAGCGACCACTTCCTGCTCACGTCGGCCGAACCCAACCTCGCATGGTTCTCCGACCGCATCGGTCGGCTGAAGGTGCTGATCGAGGACGTCTCGGCCGAGTACGGATCGTTGGCGCTGCAAGGCCCACGATCTGGGCGCATCCTGGCGGGTCTCGACGACGGCGTCGGGTCGATCGCCTACTTCCACCACACGCCGGCCAAGATGGGCGGCGCGGCGGTGAACGTGTCGCGCACCGGCTACACCGGCGACCTGGGCTACGAGGTGTGGGTCGAAGCCGGCGATGCGAACGCGGTGTTCGACGCGATCGTCGAGGCGTCGGCCGGGCAGGGCGTGATCCCCGTCGGCATGACCGCGCTGTCGATGCTGCGCATCGAGGCGGGCCTGGTGCTCATCGACGTCGACTTCCACTGCAGCCGGTTCGCGTTCACCGACGAAGAACGCACCACGCCGATCGAGCTCGGCCTCGGGTGGATGCTGAAAGACATCGCCGTCATCGACCGCGCCTTCATCGGGCGAAACGCCATCCGCCGCGAACTGACCGACGGCACGTCTCGTTGGAAGATGGTCGGTCTCAAGGTCGACTGGCAGGACTGGGATCGCCGCTATCGCGCCGAGGGAATCATCCCACCCAAGGACGAACACCCGCTGACATGGGAGATGATGCTGTACGACGATGCCGCGCAGCGAGTGGGATACACCACGAGCTTCATGTACTCGCCGTCGTTGCAACGACACATCGCCATGGCCCGGGTTCGGCCCCACCTGGCGACGCCCGGGTCCACCGTGCACCTCGAGGTCACCATCAACCACCGCTATCAGACGGTTGCCTGTGAGGTCGCCCGTGCGCCGTTGTTCAACCCACCCCGCAAGACCTCGCCCATGACCTCGCCCATGACCTCCCACATGACCTCACAAGGCGGACCCGCATGACCGGCTCACGCACGTACGACGCGATCGTGATCGGTGGCGGTCACAACGGGCTCGTCAACGGCGCCTATCTGGCCAAGTCGGGGCTGCGCACGTTGATCCTCGAACGGCGTCACCTCG
>JANNQK010000019.1:0-8629 GCA_031400715.1 Actinomycetes bacterium
CGGCAAGGTCGTGGGTGGCCATCGCGATGGCACATCCCCGCGACCGTTCGTCGCGAATCGCCTGAGCAAAGGTGTCGCGACCATTCGGGTCGAGGCCGGCCGTCGGTTCGTCGAGCAGTAGCACGTCCGCCCGTCGCGCCAGCGCCTGCGCCAGGTGAGTGCGTTGCTGCTGGCCGCCCGACAGCTCGAGCAGGGGACGGTCGGCGAACGACGTCACGCCCATCCGCTCGATCGATTCGGCGCACAGAACCCGGTCGCTGTGACGCACCCGGCGGAGCAGACCGAGCGATGCGAACCGACCCATGGCAACCACGTCGGCAGCACAGATCGGGAGGGTGTATGACGACGCGGGGCGCTGGGCCAAGTAGCCCACACGCGCCGGCTGGCCGCCCGGTGGGCCACCCGCGATCGACAGCGAACCACCGACCGGCTCGATCAGGCCGGCCAAGGTCTTGAGCAACGTCGACTTTCCCGACCCGTTGGTTCCGATCAGGCACAGCAACCCACCGGGCGGGAGCTCGATGTTCACGCCACGCACGACCGCACGCCCGGCGTAGCCGACGTCGAGGTCGCGCGCGTCGATCGCGGTGACCGATTCGGTCGCGCCGCTTCCACGTCGAAGGCCGTCGTTCACGACACACCCTCGATCGGCAGACCGTGGTCCTTGTCGTGGCCGTGGTCCTTGTCGTGGCCGTGCGCGTGGTCGTGTCGTTGCATCGAGGCAGGCGGCACGCCGACGCCGTGGCGGTTCGTGATCGCGGCGCGGATCTCGACGGCTGCGAACGTGAACAGGAAGATCGCAACGGCGACGGCCACCACGCTGGCACCGGCAGCGAGACCGGCGTGGTAGCTGAGCAGCAGCCCGAGGTACGTGGCGAGCGACCCGATGATCGCGGCGAGTCCCATCATCGCCCCGAGACGGCGTGAGACGAGCGCCGCGGTGGACGCCGGTGCCAGCAGCATGCCGAACACCAGCAGCGTGCCGACCGACTGGAAGGAGCTGATGATCGCGACGGCGACCACCATCAGCATCAACGTCTCGAAGAGGCGCACTCGGAACCCCGATGTCGCTGCCAGTTCGGGCTGGATGCACAGCAGCAGGAACGGGCGACGGCACACCCAGGTGACGACCGCGACGAACACCAGGGCAACCGACTGCCAGACCACTTCGTTCATCCGCACGCCGAGCAACTCACCGAACAGGATGCGCGTGAGGTCGCCGGTGAAGCTCTTCGTCCGCGACGTGATCATGACGCCGAGGGCGAGCATGCCGGCGAAGAACAATCCGATCGCCGTGTCGCTCGACAGCCGCGACCGCCGTGTGATCACGCTCACACCGCTCATCATCACGACGGTGCCGGCCGCAGCACCGATCACCACCGGCCAGCCGAGGAGCACGGCCGTGGCGATGCCCGGCAGGACGCCGTGGGCCAGGGCATCGGCGACGAAGGCCAGTCCGCGCAGCACGACGAACGAACCGACGATCGCGCAGCACATCGCCACCAGCACCCCGGCGGAGAGCGCGCGCGTCATGAAGTCGTTGTCGATGAAGGGGCTGAAGAGGAAGTCGGTCATGAGGTGGTGGTGGTCGAGCTGCGGCAGGAACGAGACGATTCATCGCCGCGTGCCTCCCCCGAGGCAGGGTCACGCACCCGTGAGCCCAGCAGCGACCTTGGTGGCCAGTTCGATGATGAAGGCCTGGTAGCCCCCTGTCGCCGGAAGACTATGAGACGGGAGCTCGATCAGCGGTACGCCGACCTCGGAGGCCACTTGCGCGGCAACGTCGGAGGGCGTGCCGACCTCGGTGAAGATGGCCGCCACACCGGCCGAAGTGGCCACGTCGAGCAGTTCGGCGAGGTCCTTGGCCGAGGCCTCGGCCGACGACGACAGGCTCGGGATCACCGCGCCGATCAGCTCGCAGCCGTACCGATCGGCGAAGTATCCCAGCGATTCGTGGCCGGTGACCAACCTGCACTCACCGGACGGCACGACCGACATGATCTCGCGGACCTCGTCGTCGAGCTCGGTCATCTCGGCCTCGACGGCAGCCAACTCGTCATCGAGATTCACGCCGAGCACCTGTTCCAGTTGCGCCGCGAGCGCCGGCGCCATCTCCTGCATCACCAGCGGATCGGCCCACAGGTGCGGGTCCTCGCCGCCGTGGCCGTGCTCATCCGAGTGGCCCGGGTCGGAGTGAGCCGCCTCATCGATCGGCTGCTCCTCCTCGCTCAGCTCGCGAAGGGTGACGTGGTCGCTGGCATGGAACACCGGGATGCCATCTCCTTCGAGCGAGGTGAGTGCGTCCTCCATGCCCTCTTCGAGGTCGAGGCCGTTCGACACCACCAGGGCAGCTCCGCGCATCGCCTCGACGTCCTGCGCCGATGGGGCGTAGTCGTGCGGGTCCTGGCCGTTCGGGATGATCACCTGCACCGTCGCGGCATCTTCCACCAGCTGGGAGACCACATCTCCGAGGACGCTGTAGGTGACGACGATCAGTGGCTTGCCGTCGACGAGCACCGTCGATGTGGTCCGCTCGCCAGTGCCGCCATCGTCGCCGCACGAGGCGAGCAACGCGGCGACTGCAACCAGCCAGAGACCGACCGGTCCCCGACCGACCGGCCCATGGCGACGACGTATCGATGGGCTGGCTGCCACGGGGTTCGCTTCGGGATGGGGATTCGAACGGAGAGACATGACGGGCCTTCGATTCTCACAGGGATGATTCCCAACGCGTTCTCACTATTGGGAATGTATCCCATTATTGTGCCACGTCCCATCGCCCGATCGCAACGCCCGTGGGCGCCGTCGAGCTGCGGTCCACACGAAGGGCCGTTCGGTCCGAAGCGACGACAGGTCGCTGGGTAACCTTCGCAAGGTGACCGACATCGCAGCCGCCCCCACCCAGGTTCCGCTCGTCCAGTACCTCGTGCTGGGTGATCGGCCGCACCTGGTCGCCAATCAGTGCACCTCGTGCGGTGCGCGGTTCTTCGATCGGCGCAACGCCTGTGCCGGCTGCTTCGGCACCACGTTCGAACCCGTCGACGTGGCCAACGACGGCGAGGTTCGTGCGTTCACGATCGTCACCTTCGCCGCCCCCGGTGTCCCGGTGCCGTTCGTCTCGGCGATCATCGACTGCGACGGCACCAGCGTGCGCGGCAACATCGTCAACACCGCGCCCGACCCCGAACACGTCACCCTGGGCATGCGGGTCCGCCTGACCACCATCTCGCTCGGCACCGACGACAACGGCACCGAGGCGATCGGCTTCGGCTTCGAGCCGGCCTGAACACCGCTTCACACCGCTTCACACCGCTTCACACCGCTTCACACCGGACCACACCGCTTCACACCGCTTCACACCGGACCACTCGAAGGAGACCCACATGGCCGAGAACGTGTACATCCTCGGAATCACGATGACGAAGTTCGGCAAGCACGCCGACAAGGACGTCGTCGATCTGGGCGCCGAGGCCGCCATGGGCGCGCTCGCCGATGCGGGGGTCACGATGCGCGAGATGGGCATCCTCGCGGCCGGGAACCTGATGAATGCAAGTTCCGGATTCGGACAGCAGCTCCAGAAGCAGATCGGCCAGACCGGCATCCCCGTGTACAACGTTGCCAACGCCTGCGCGACCGGGGCGACCGCGCTGCGCACCGTGATCATGGCCGTCAAGTCCGGCGAGGTCGACTACGGCTTGGCGGTCGGGGTCGAGAAGCTCGCCGGCGCCGGTCTGCTGGGCGGGGGCGGCACGGCCAAGACCGACGGCAAGGTGTGGTCGCCGAAGGGTCGCTACGGAGCGGTGGCCCCCACCGATGGCCGGATCGGCACCGACGCGATGCCCGGGACCTTCGCCCAAGTCGGCATGGAGTACGGCCACAAGTACGGCGGCGCGAGCTTCGAGTTGTTCGCCAAGATCAGCGAGAAGAACCACGCCCACTCCACGCTCAACCCGCTCGCCGCCTACTCGAAGCGGTTCACGCTCGAGGAGATCATGGGCGACATGATGATCGCCTATCCGAACACGCGGCCGATGTGCTCGGCCAACTGCGACGGCGGCGCCGCTGCCGTCGTGGTGAGTGAGGCGAAGTTGCGCACCCTGTCTCTCGAGCAGCAACGGCGAGCCATCAAGATCTCGGCCTCGGTGCTCACCACCGACCCCTACGAAGAGGCCTGTCAGATCCTCCCGAACGTGAACACGCTCACCCGCAACGCGGCCAAGATCGCCTACGAGCAGGCCGGCGTGGGCCCGGAGGATCTCGACCTGGTGGAGTTGCACGACTGCTTCGCAACCGCAGAGCTGGTGCACTACGACAACCTCATGCTGTGCCCCGAAGGCGGCGCTGTCGACTTCTTCAACTCCGGCGCACCGTGGCGAGACGGCAGCACGCCCGTGAACGTGTCAGGTGGCCTGCAGAGCAAGGGTCATCCCATCTCGGCCACTGGCATCGCCAACGTGTGGGAGGTGTGCCACCACCTGCGCGGCGAGGCAGGCCCACGTCAGATCGAGGGCGCCAAGGTCGGGCTCGCCCATGTGATCGGCCTCGGCTCCGCGTGCGGCGTGCACGTGCTGGAGAAGAGCGCAGCCTGACCGGTTGCGAATCGACCGGCTTTCGACCGGCTTTCGACCGGCTGAGGAAGCTCCACGACGGCGCCACCAGGGGTGTGTCACACGGTCGGCAGCCCGAACGTCGACATGGTGGAGGTTTCACCATGTCCGATTCCCGTACCCCTGACCCTGTCGCCGTCGCAAGCGACTCATCCCGCCCGTACGACCTGGTGGTCGTCGGCGCCGGCATCGCCGGCCTGTCTGCTGCGCTGTCCTCGGCCTCGGCCTCGACCTCGACAGGGGGGCGTGTGCTCGTCCTCGATGCTCATCCGCTCGGTGGGCGGGCCCGCACCACCGACCACGACGGCTTCCTGCACAACGTCGGCCCGCATGCGCTATACCGAACCGGGGCGCTCGCCGCGCTCTTGGTCCGGCATCGCATCCCGTTCTCGGGCGGCACACCTCCGGCTGCCGGGGCACTCGCGGTCCGCGGTGGGCGCGCGTACCCACTGCCGGCGCGCCCGTTCGAACTCCTGCGCACGGGACTGCTCGGACGCACCGACCGCCTTCGCCTGCTCACCGTTCTGGCTCGGGTGCAACGCGCCGACCCGACCCGCTGGGTCGGACGGCCGGTCTCCGAGATCGCCGGTGGGGCGAGCGATCGGGTGCGTGAGTTCCTCGAGATGTTCGTGCGGGTCAGCACCTACACAGACGCGCCCGAGGTCCTCGATGCCGGAGCGGCGATCGCCCAGATGCGGATGGCGCTCGGGCCCGGCGTCGTGTACCTCGATGGCGGGTGGGCATCGATGATCGCATCGATGTCGCGATCCCTCGAAGCAGCCGGAGGTGAGGTGCGCACGGGAGTGACCGTGCGGATGATCGAGGCGAGCGGTGGCGACGAGCCGGTGGTGGTCGAGACCGACGGTGGCTCTGTGCGAGCCACCTCGGTGGTCCTCGCCACGGGTGGGCCCCTCGTCGCTCAACGGCTCACCGGAGCGGCGGTCCGTGGTGCCGACCGGATCACCTCACCGGTGACGGCAACCGTGGTCGACCTCGCCCTCCGTCACGAACGACCAGCCCTCGCCTTCGCTCTGGATGCCCCGCTGTACATGTCGGCACACGCCCCTGCGGCGCGGCTCGCACCCTCGGGTTGTGGGCTGGTATCGATCATGCGCTACAACGCTCCGACGTCGGGAGTCGATGGCCCCGTCGATGACTCGTCGGCCGGCGGGGTGGCCGGCGGGGTGGCCGGCCGGGTGGACGGCCGGGTGGCCGGCCGGGCCGAGCTGCGCGCCTTCGCCCACCACGCCGGGATCACGACCGCGGATGTGGTGCACGAGCGGTATCTGCACCGCGTGGTCGTGACGCACGGTGCACCGACTGCGCTCGGAGGAGGCCTTGCGGGTCGGCCGGCCGTGGATGCGCTCGATCGACCCGGCGTGTACCTGGCGGGCGACTGGGTGGGCGCCGAGGGACTGCTCGCCGATGCGGCTGCGGCCAGCGGGGTTGCGGCTGCGCACATGGCGGCACGCCGGCGCGCGAGCATCACCGCATGATCGAGCCCGACCAGCACGTGGTGGTGTTCGAGCGAGAGCGACCTCGGCTCGTCGGCCTCGGCTACCGCTTGCTCGGCTCGCTCACCGACGCCGAGGACGTGGTGCAGGAAGCCTGGATCCGCTGGAGCGGAGTCGACATCGGATCGATCGAACGGCCGGCTGCCTGGCTCACCACGGTCGTCAGCCGGCTCGGGCTCGACCGGCTTCGCGCTCGACGCCGCGCTCAGATCGACTACGTCGGCCCCTGGCTCCCCGAACCGCTCCTCCGGCCGGTGCTGACCGGCGATCGGGCGGGCACCGCCGACCCGGCGGCCCGGGCAGAGCTCGCCGACTCGCTGACGACGGCGTTCCTCGTCCTGCTCGAACGGCTGTCGCCGGACGAGCGATTGGTGCTGTTGCTCGTGGACGTGTTCGGCGAATCGTTGATCACGGCGTCGGACATGGTGGGCAGATCGCACGACGCCACCCGGCAACTCGCGGTCCGTGCCCGCCGCAAGCTCAGCAGCAACCACGAGACCGGAACGCGTGAGACCGGAACGCGTGAGACCGGCGCGGATGCCACCGTCGCGGACGGCGCCGACCTCGGCTCCACCTGGAACGGCCGAGTCGGCCCGACCACGCCGTCGGCCCGCACTGCTCCGCGCGAGCAACTGGCGATCGCGACCGCCTTCGTCGGCGCAGTCATGAACGGCGACCTCGACACGGTGCGATCGATGCTCCATGCCGACGTGGTGCTGACCAGCGACGGCGGCGCGCATCGTCACGCGGCACGGCGGCCGGTGGTGGGCGCCGAGCGTGTGTCACGGTTCCTGGTGAACCTCGCCAAGCGCCTCCCCGTCGACCCTCCCGGCATGGTCACCCTCGAGCCCGTGTGGGTGAACGGTTCACCGGGTGCGCTGATCTCGATCGCCGGTCGACCCTTCATGGTGAACGTCATCGACATCGACGAGGGGCTGGTGGTTCGCCAGTACTCGATCGTCAACCCCGACAAGCTCGCCTCGATCGGGCGCTCGATCGAACTGGTGTGATCGAGCTCGTCCGATCGCCATCTCGAACGGGCGGATCAGAACAGGCGGACCGACAGCGTGCGGGCGGTCGTTCTCATCAGGTTGCCGGCGACATCGGTGATGCTTGGCGCCGGCTGGAACGAGAAGTTCGCGTTGGTGGTCTGCGTGGCGACGGCCGAGCACGTACCCGTGCAGGTGGCGCCGATGGTGACGACCGCCGTTCGGTTGCCGTTCGTGAAGGTCACGGGGGACACGTAGCTGTACGACACGTTGTTGGTCGAGACGTACCCGTTGCCGCCCAGTGTGCGGGCGCCGTTGGTGATCCCGTTGATCGTGATCCGATCGGCTGCGGTGGTGTTCGGATCGGTCAGGGTGACCGTCACCAGCGCCGGGATCGACGACGTGGCAATCGGCTCGGTGAAGAGCGCTGACAGGGTGTCCCCGGGTTCCACCCGGCCGTCGGTGACCCCATTGGTGTCGATGAACGACACCAGCAGCGGCCGAGCGCCGTCGGTCGGCGCACGGGCAGGGAACGCTGATTGATTGCCTGCAGCGTCTCGTGGACCGACAGCAGATGCCGCGAGGGCGACGGTCATGGCGCCGACGCCCGTGTCGAGCGCGCCCGTGCCCTCGGTGATCGTGATCGTGCCGGTGGTTCCCGACGCCGTGAGCGTGAACGCCGTAGCGCCCGACGGAACGTTGACGAGCGACCAACCGGCCGTCGATGTGGTGGTGGCAGCGAGCGTCTCGCTCCAGGTGATCGCGACGCGGTCGACCCGCCCGTTGCCGCTCGCGTCCTGCAGCACCATCGTCACCGGCACCGGAGCTGCCGCATCGTTCGGGGCACGGGCAGCGAACGCCGTCGTGTTGCCGTTCACGTCGCGGATGCCGGCCGAGTTGGCCGCGAGCGCAACGGTGAACGTACCGACTGCGGTGGTCGCGGCACCGGTTCCCTCGGTGATCGCCAGGGTCGCCACGTTGCCGACGACCGTGACGCCGGCGAGCGATCCGCCCGACGGGATGTTCGACAGCGTCCACGGCGCGACCCCGGCGGAGTACGGAGCCAGCACGTCGTCGAACGTCGCCCGCACCTCGTCGATCCGACCGTCGATGTCGACGTCGCGCATCGTCAGCGACGTCAGCGCCGGTGGGATCACGATCGACACCGCAGCGGCGGCGACGCTGCCGGCCGAGCCGATCACGAAGACCGAGTGTGGAGCGTCGGTCGTGCCGACCGGCAATGTGACCGACACGGCCTGTGCCGTCGCCGAGGCGACCGCGGCCGGCGACCCCGCGAGCAACGGGCCCGTGGGCGAGTCGAGGCGAAACGTCAGCGTCTCGCCGACGACGTAGTTGTCGATCGCACCTGTCAACGATGCCGGCAGGGTCGTGATCGGCATCGGGGTCGACCACGCGACCGTCGCCGGCAGCACCGTGATGAGCGCGCTGGTTGCGCTGGGCGGGCCTGTCCACCCGCCGAGCACGCCGCGCACGCGGTACGACCAGGTACCGACGGGAA
>JANNQK010000020.1:0-34705 GCA_031400715.1 Actinomycetes bacterium
GCTGACCCTTCGCCGCTGCCAGTTCCTGTTGGCGAGCGCCACGCTGGGCGACATGACGGTGATCGCCGACGATCTCGGTTCGCGTACGGGGCGCTCCGTCGCCCAGGTGACGTCTGTCGAGCGACCGACGCCGTTGCGCAGCAACCGGTCGAGCGTCTCACCGAAACCGCGCGCCATCTTCACGCCCGACAGCGCAGCCGCGATCGCCTCGCGCTGGGCGCGAGTCGTGACGTTGAGGCTCACCAGACCCTGTGCCCGCTCGATTGCCGATGCTTGGTTGGCGTGCACGACGTACACCGGGCTGAGCCCGTCCTTCACCGCTTCGAGCACGCTGTCGTTCACGGTCGTCATGCGCCACTGGTGGTAGAGGGGTGTGGGCCGGTGCACCGACGTGACCTCGGTGACGCTGCGTCCGGAGCGCTCGCGGAGGTCGGTGACGATCGGGGTCATGTCGCCCAGGGTGGCCGAGGCGAGCAGCATCTGACAGTCGGTGAGCTCGAGCAATGGGATCTGCCACGCCCAACCTCGGTCGCCGTCGCCGTAGTAGTGGAACTCGTCGAGGCAGGCGAACCCGAACTCGCTGGAAGCACCGTTGACGAGCGCATGGTTGGCGAGCACCTCGGCGGTGCACACCAGCACGGGCGCATCCGCGTTGATCGAGGCATCACCCGTGGCGAGGCCGACCTGCTCGGCGCCCAACAGGTCGACGAGATCGAAGAACTTCTCGGCCACGAGCGCCTTGATCGGCGCGGTCCACACCGCACGTCTGCCCGCGTTGATCGCGAGCACCACCCCCGCCATCGCCACCAGGCTCTTGCCCGATCCGGTCGGGGTGGCGAGCACCACGTGCTCACCCGCGGCGAGGGCGAGGGCAGCATCCTCCTGATGGGCGTACATCGGGCGGCCACCGTCGGCGGCCCAGGTCGCGAAGGCGTCGAGCACCAGTGACGGATCGCTACCCACAGGTGGGAGGAGCTCGGACAACGAAGACATGACGGCTCCAGTGTGCCGGGCCGGCGATGGGTTGTGATCTCGGTCGCATCTGCGTGAACTGTCAAGTAACCGACACCAGAGCGTGGGAATCCCACCGATCGTGTGCACGGGACAACGCCGCGTCGGACCCGCCGCTCGAAATCGTGTCGCTACCCGTCATACATCTGGACGGGCACGGATCGATCGGCGAAGCTGACGAGCGTGGCAAAGCGCCACGTCCTGGCACGGGAGAGCAGGAGCAGTTCGAAATGAACAGATTCAAGAAGATTCGCATCGTCGGATTGGCGTCAGCGGCAGCGTTGTTGAGCGGGGCGGTGGGCGTCGGCGGGATGACCGTCGACGCCATCGAGACGGTGGGCCCGCAAACGCTCAACATCTACAAAGACGCCGGCCATCTCGCACTGCAGATGCGGAGCAACGTGATCACGGTCCGGCAGTACGACACGTCAGGCGCCCAGATCGACTCGCAGCAGTATGCGATCAACGGTCGCTGTGAAGTGAGCACGGCGACCGCCCCCGAGCGTCGGTTGCTCCAGTTGGCTGTGAGCGCCGGAAAGGTCGGCGTCGACAGCAATGGTCTGGGATCGAAGCTCTCGACGAACAACACCTGCAACCGGGCCGACGGTCGCATCTCCGTCCCCGAGACCTTCACCTTCACGATCGGGACGGGCATTGCCGCGCTGCGCTTCGATGGCGCCGAACTCGACCTCGAGGGCAAGTTCAACGCTCGGCTGGGCTGGACGACGAGCAACCCGGCAAACGCATCACCGGGCGGCGGCATCGCGCTGGCCAGCACGTCCGACAACGGTCCCGACTCCGGGGCCGGCGAAAACACCAAGATCGTGATCGGATCGGAAGCCGTCAACACCGACGACTTCACCTCCCTCACGCTTCTCGCTCTCGCCGGTGAGATCGGTGTCAACGGCGGCGGCGACGGCGGCTACCCGGCGGCGAACCTCAACAGCAAGGGCACCTTCGACTCGATCTTCCACCTCGTGTCGGCGCAGAGCTTCGAGTACACCGTCGGCTGCGCCGATGTGGTCCAGGCCGACAACGCGCTCGACGGCATCAACAGCACCGATACCGCAGACAGTCTCGACTCTCTGGTGAAATCGATCCGGTACGTCCGTTTCCCCAACAAGGGTGAGACCGCCTGCCCCGCCGCCGCCGACGACCTCGAGATCGGCGTCGAGGTCCAGGCGAAGCAATACGACACCCTCACCAAGCTCGACGACGTGTTCGTCAACAACTCCTCGACCTCGGCCAACGGCACCGCGCAGGCCGTCCGGGCCCGGCTCGAGATCGTGTGGGTGGTGGAGACCGCCGGTAAGACAGCGGCCCAAGTCGAAGCCGAACTGGCCCGTGACATCGACGTGAACCCTGCTGACGCGACGCCTGAAGTGCCGGTGGTCTACTGCCAGAACGTGCCGGCGGCCGTCTCGTTCGCTCCGCTCGATCCCACCGTGACCTCCGCGCTCGTGCATCCGGCGGGGGCGCCGTGGTGTCTCATCTCCGACACGCGGGTGGTGAACGGCACGACCATCGAGCAGACGCAGGTCTACAGCGGCAACGGCGACCCGCAGTGGCGCTGAGCTGAACTCAGAGCACCCGGCGAGTCCGACGGGGCCACTCCGCACCAGCGGGGTGGCCCCGTCCGCGTGTCCGGGTCGAGCGGAGTCGGGGCGGACTCGGGGAGTCGTCAGACGTTGCTGGGGAGCAGGCCGCGGACGCCGAGCCGGCCTGCGATGGCGGCCACCTCACCATCGACGTCGTGGGACAGTTCGTCCGTGAGGCCACCGAGCGAGGGGTGGCGTGACAACAACAGCAGTCGGGCAAGATCGAACTCCAGCTTGCGCTGTCGAGTGACGCTGACTCCGCGCCGGATGTGCTCGGCCGCTGGCTCGTCGTGGTCGAGTTGGAGCAGGGCCCGAGCACGCACGAGCGCGACCGCACCGTCGAACACCGACATGTCCTCGTTCGTCCGAGCGGCCACCTCGTCGAGCGCCTCGATCGCGGCATCGGGTCGTTCGGCACCGACGAGGCAGTCGGCCAGGTGGATCGCCACCTCGTAGGCGGAGGCCGGCACTCCCATCGCGTACGCCTCGGCGATCAGCCCTCGCAACACCGTCTCGGCCTCGGTGTGCCGGCCGCGAGCGGTGAGCACGCGTCCCAGTTGCATCTCGGCAAAGCTGGCGAGCCACGGCGACCCCGACGAACGCAGCACGCGAATGCCGTTGCGCAGCAGTTCCTCGGCCTCGTCGAGATGGCCTTGGTTGACCAGCACTTCGGCGATGTTGGCGTCCACCGACGCCGCCTCCACATGATCGCCCACTCGTCGGCTGGCCTCGCTCGACTGCCCGTAGAGCACCAGTGTCTCGCCCCACCGCCCGTCGAAGAACGCGAACGCGCCGAGGTTCATCGCCATGTTGCCCTGACCGATGAGGTCGCCGATCTCGCAGTAGAGGTCGTAGGCCTTCTGACAGTACGTCTCGGCCTCGGGATCGCCCTGGTAGTGCGCAGCGACCGAGATGACGCGATAGGCCCCGGCCAAGGCCGACAACTCGTTGCTCGCCTCGGCTTCGCCGACAGCGATCCGCGCCAGGCGATCGGCCTGGGCGATGCGTACCTGTCGCTGGCGCATCAACGCGGCGAAGGCCGTGGCCCGGGCCCGGAGACGCGCCGCGCCATCGTCGACGTTGCCCTGCAGCATCGACTTGGCGTAGGTCGATTCGCGGAGCGCGAGCGAGAACTTGCCCATCCGCTCGCGCGTGGCGGCACGCCGGAGGTGGAGCTCGGCACGTTCGATCGAGCCTCGTTCAGCCAACCCGAGCGCTCGCTGGTACGCCTCGAGCGCAACTTCGAACAACCCGGCTCGCTCCCGCGCCTCACCGAGTGCGGTCCACAGTGCGCGCATCTCGTCGGCCGTTGTGCTCGGGAGACGCCGTTCTGCGTCGATGACCCGCTCGTACTGAACTGCAGCATCGACGTTGGCGTGGGCGCGCACCGCGCGCTCAGCCGCCATGAGCCCGAACGAGCGCGTTCGCTCGTGGTCGCCCGCGTGCGAGTAGTGCAGCGACAGGATCGTCGAGTCGGCGCCGAGGTCGGTGGAGATGCGCTCGATCGCCTCGCCCGCTTCGCGATGGAGCCGGGCGCGGAGGTTGTAGCCGAGACCGTCGTAGGTGACGTCGCACACGAGGCCGTTGCGGAACCGAAAACGGTCGGGGCCGTCCTCCTCGAGAAAGCGCGTGAGCCGATCGATCGTCGCGGCATCGACGCGAAGCTGCTCCGCACGCAGCACCTCGGCGAGTGCGTCCCGACGGAAGCTGCGACCGAGCACGCTGGCATACG
Organism: Actinomycetes bacterium; assembly: GCA_031400715.1. Classification (GTDB taxonomy): domain Bacteria; phylum Actinomycetota; class Acidimicrobiia; order Acidimicrobiales; family Ilumatobacteraceae; genus VFMC01. The sequence continues at coordinate 4,342 of JANNQK010000020.1, forward strand.
ACAGCACCCGCTTGGCGAACGGGTCGAGCGCGTCCACCTGCGCAGCCATGGTGCCCTGCAACGAGGTCGGCACTGCATCGAGGGAGCCGAGCTCCTGGGCCGTCCGGATGAGCTCGAGCAGGAACAGCGGATTGCCGACCGCTCGGGTGACCACCTGGTCGAGCTCGTGCGGACGCAGCGGTGCTGCCTCGGTGGCCGCCACCGCGAGGGTGCGGATCGTCTCGGATGGCAACGGTTCGAGCTCGATGCGCTGCACATGAGGAGCATCGAACCCTCCCTCTTGGTCGCGACGCACGACGATCAGCAACCAGGGCCGCACGCCTGTCTCGGCGTCGATACGGGAGAGCAGGATCCGTGACGCCTCGTCCACCCAGTGGGCATCTTCGACGGTGATGACGAGCGGCCCGCGGAAATGCGCTGCCATCAGTTCCACGATGACGTCCGCGGTGCGTTCCGCGCGGTACTGGGGCAGGATCGCCTGCACCTCGGGTGTCAGCGGCACGTCGATCTGCACCACGTCGGCGACCAGGGTGAGGTACGGCTCGAGGTGCGGCGCGAGCCGACGCACCGAGCGGCGAGCGGCATCGCCCATCTCCGCAGACGGCCCACGCTGCACCCCGAGCACCGAGCGCATCGGATCGCGGAACACGCGGTAGGCGTTGCTCGCGCCATACGGCTCGGCGTGCACCGCCAGGCGCAACAGGTCGCCGTGTGTGGACAGCGCGTCCTGGACGAGCCGCGACTTCCCGACACCGACCGCACCTGCGACCACCACCGCGCCACCCTGACCATCGGCCAGACGATCGACGTACAGGCGCAGCCGCTCGGCCTCGTCGTCGCGGCCGAGCACCGTGAGCTCGTCGAGGTCGACCGTGGCGCGCACACCCGTCTCCTCACCGACGGCGTACAGCACCTGTGGCTGGGTCTTGCCCTTGAACATGAACGGCCCGACAGGCTCGCTCTCGTAGAGGGTGCGCATGTTGTCGAGCACGGCGGGGTGCACGTAGATCGACCCCTGGGGCGCCTTGCCACAGATGCGCGCCGCGGTGTTGGTCGTGTCACCCATCGCCGAGAACGCGGCGCGGTACGGGATCCCCACTTCCGCCGCGAAGACGTGGCCGCGGTTGATGCCGATCTGCAGCGGCAGCGGAGGGTCGGCGGAGAGGATCGCCTTGGCGGCCCGCAACATGCGGCCCTCGTCGTCCTCGCTCGTCAGCGGCACACCCGAGCTGCAGAAGATCTTGCCTGCCCCCACGTCGCAGTCGACGCAGAGCAGGGCGACATCCTCGGCGATGAACGCCTCCTGGGCGATGCGCAGCGTCTCGTGCAGCTTGTCCGCGAGGACATCCGGACCATGGTCGGCGAGGATCTGGTCGGTTCCCGAGAGGCGCATGAACGACACGGTCGCGACGCGATGCGCCGGATCGGGACGGGCACCTTCGAGCACGTCGGCGAGGATCTTCGGCATCAGCTCGTACGCGGCGACGATGTCGGTCGCACGAGCCGACAGCCGCCCGCTCGGCGCCACCGGAGCGACGCGCCAGCGCAGCATCAGCTGACCGTCGTCGCGTGGCTTCACCGAACCTGCGGGCAGGAGGCCCGCCATCGCCTGGCTCACGACGATCTCGCCGGCATTGGCCGCGTTCTCGCACGACACCGCCGCGGTGGTGCCCGGGCCCAGCACCACCAGTTCACGATGGGGTGCGCCGACGAGCATCAGATGGAACTCGCCGGCATGCGCTCCCGTGGAGACCTTCAGGTTGAGCTTGCCGACCGAGGTGCGGATCTCGGACGCACGTCGCAGCTCCGCTCGCATCTCGACCGCGGTCGAACAGGCCTGCATCGCATGGTCGTCGCCCGTGAACAGGAACAACAACGCGTCGCCGCCGAACTTGAGCAACTGTCCGCCGCGGGTCGCCGCCGTCTCGAGCATCGCACCGAACACTCGGCTCAACGTCTCGACGAGCTCCTCGGCGCCGATGCGGCCCCGGGTCGCCAGCCGTTCGGACAGGGCGGTGAACCCGGAGATGTCGGCGAACACCATCGAGCCCGACACCAGCTTCCACCGCTGTTCGGGGGTGTCGGCAATCCAGTCGAGCGCGATGCGCGGCACGTGTCGGGCGAGACGGTAACTCGTAGCACCCTCACCAGACATCGTCTCATCGTGCCACAGCAAGGCACCGAGCTCGTTGGCCGACCGACAGGCTTCACCGACCAGCGGCGATGCGCACGAGCGGTTCGACTCGAGGCGTCGGAAACATTTCTCGAGAAACCGCGAATCCTTTTGGCATGGTCGGGCATCGAACAGTCATGCCAGCCACACACGGTTGGCCTGAAACGAAAGCGACCGACATGTCCACGTCCACACACCCCGTCCGCACCCCTGCGAAACTGCTCTTCGAAACCATCACCGGCGCGACCGCCCCGCTCGCCGATCTCGTCGGACCCAACGGCGCCGTCTTGTTCTTCATGCGCACCTCGACCTGCCCGGTGTGCCGCAGGCACCTCAAGGAGCTCTCCGAGATGACGACCGACATCTCCGCGTCGGGTCGCCGACTGGTGATCGTCATCCCCGACGGCATCCAAGCGGCCCGCAAGCTCGGCGAGCGATACCCCACGCTGAAGATCGTCGTCGGCGACGCCGAGGCCGACGCCCAACGAAACCTCGGCCTGGGAGCCAAGTTCGGGATGCAACGCAGCGGTGTGCTGATCGTCGATTCGGCCACCGTGCCGGTCTACGAACACGCCGCCACCATGCCGCTGTTCGCTCTCGACAAGCAAGAGCTGATCGAGAACCTGCGGTGAGTTCGGCTCGAGCCCGTCGCCCATCCCGGCCGGCAGCGACCTCAGTAGCCTGCAGCATGTGAGCGACCACCCGCGCGAGTCGACCCAGTCGACCGAGTCACACGAGCTGCTCGTGCGACGTGCGTGCGCCGGCGACGACCAGGCACTGTCGCAACTGGTCGAGTTGTACCACGACAGCGTCTACCGGTACGGGCGCAGCGTGTGCCGCGACGTCGATCTCGACGACGCGGTGCAGGACGCATTCGTGTCACTCACCCGCTTCAGGAGCGAGTTCCGCGGCGAGGCCGGCATCGGGACATGGCTGTTCACCACCGTCCGCAACGCCTGCCGGCAGCTGCTGCGACCCGTCGCCAGGCGACGTCGGCTGCTCGGTGATCAGGTCGAGATGGACGCACTCGACGACGTCACCACCGACGTCCTCGGTCCTGAAGAACTGGCGATTCGCGCCGAGCTGGTCTCGACGGTGCACGTGGCACTCGAAAGGCTCAGCGCCGAACACCGCGAGATCCTGATCCTGCGCGATATCGAAGGGGTCAGTGGACCCGACGCCGCAGACCAACTCGGACTCACCATCGAGGCGGCGAAGAGCCGCCTGCTCCGCGCCCGAGCCGCGCTCCGAACACAGATCCTCAGCACGAACCGCACTCTGTAGACAGCCTCACCGACCGGGCTCGTCGGCAATGGACCCGTTGGGTGCAGGCTCTACGATCTCGCCGAACGGAATCTGGGGGATGCCATGGAAGAGCTGATCTATCCGCGTCTGTTGTTGACGGCTGCTGCGCGACGCAGCGATCGGCCGGCGTTCGTCGACGACGACGGCACGACCGAGCTCCTGGGCACCCATGTCGAGCGATCACTGAAGCTGGCCGACGCACACCGCAACCACTTCGGACTCGCCGCCGACGATCGGTACGCCGTGCTGGCCGGAAACAGCCGCACCTACGTGAACCTGTGGCACGCGGCCTTCCTGGGAGGTGGTGTGCTGAATCCGCTGAACACACGCTTGGCTCCGGCCGAACTGGCGTTCATCCTGCGCGATTCGGCATCGCGCGTGCTGTACGTCGACGCCGCCTTCGCCCCCCTCGCTGCTGCGATCCGCGATCAGGTTCCATCGCTCGAACACGTCGTGCTCATCGGAGAGGGCCACGACCTCGCCGCGGAGACCCAGCCCGATGCGTGTTTCGACGACATCGTCGCCAGCGGCGAGCCGAAGGTGGTCGACGTCCACGAGGACGACCTCACCGTGCTCATGTACACCGGCGGCACCACCGGACTCCCGAAGGGCGTGCTGCACACGCAGCGCACCAACACACTGAACGTGTACCGGTTGGGATTCATGTTCGGGTTCTTCACCGAGACGAGCACCTTCTTGAACGCCACGCCGATGTTCCACGCCGGCGGGTCGATGGGCACGATGGGCATGCCGTGCAGCGGCGGCACCACCGTCATCCACGGCACCTTCGATCCCGGTCGTCTGATCGCCGATGTCGAGCGCTACCAGGTGACCCACATGGGCCTCGTGCCGACGATGATCGGCATGTTCGTGAACCATCCCGACTTCGATCCGGCGAAGTTCGCGTCGCTGCGGATGCTGACGTACGGCGCGTCGCCGATGCCCTCGGCGCTGCTCGACCAGCTCCACTCGCTGCTGCCCCACGTGGGTCTCACCCAGTGCTACGGCATGACCGAGGCCTGCGCGGTGCTCACCTGCCTCAGCCCCGAAGACCACCGGCGTGGCGGTGCGGCAATGCGGTCGGCCGGGCGCGCCTCGCCGGGAGTCGAGCTCACGGTGCGCGACGTCGACGGCGCGGCCGTGCCCAACGGCGAGGTGGGCGAGGTGTGGGCGAAGGCCGGCAGCTTCAGCATCGGCTATCTCGGCCGGCCCGAGGAGACGGCAGCCGCGTTCGCCGACGGCTGGTACCACACGGGCGATGCCGGGTACCTCGACGACGAACAGTTCCTCTACCTGGTCGATCGCACCAAGGACATGATCGTCACCGGTGGCGAGAACGTGTACTCGAGCGAGGTGGAGAACGCTCTGGCCAGCCACCCGGCCGTGCTGCAGGTGGCCGTCATCGGCATCCCCAGCGAAACCTGGGGCGAACAGGTGCACGCGATCGTGGTGCCGCGGCCGGGCACCGCACCCACCGAGCAGGAGTTGATCGCCCACGCCCGGGCGTCGATCGCCGGGTTCAAGGCACCGAAGTCGGTGGAGCTGCGCAGCGATCCGTTGCCCCTGTCGGGCGCGATGAAGGTGCTGAAGCGCGAGCTGCGCGCCCCGTACTGGGCCGGCCGCGAGCGAGCGATCGACTGACGACCCGCCGACAGCCGAAGCCGCAGCCGGCAGCCGGCAGCCGGCGACGATCACACGTCGGCGACCCACATGTCGATCAGCTTCCGCGCAATGGAGATGCGCGGCGGGATGTTGGGCAGTTGGTCGCGGCGGTACCACTGCGCGTCCATGATCTCGGTGGGATCGCACACGATCTCGCCACTCAGCCACCGTGCTTGGAAGCCGAGCATCAGGCTGTGCGGGAACGGCCACGGCTGGCTCGACACATAGGTGGGTATGTCGATGTGCACACCAACCTCCTCGCGCACCTCGCGGATCACCGACTGTTCGAGCGACTCGCCGGGCTCGACGAAGCCCGCGAGGCAGCTGTACATCGGCGCTCTGAACGACACGCCGCGGGCGAGCAAGGCCTCGCTGTCGGCACCTTCGCCCCGAGTGACGAGAGTGATCATCGCCGGCGCGATCCGCGGGTACGCGAGCAGGTTGCACGACGGGCACTTCATCGAGCGGTCGTTGTCGGAACGCACCGTCGCCGTGCCGCATCGCCCGCAGAACTTGTGCGTACGAGCCCACTCGGCGAGCTGCACCGCTCGACCGGCGATCGCCCATTCCTCCTCCGAGGATCGACCGAAGTAGGTGAAGAGGTCGGTCGCCGCGCCGTCCGACGGGTCCTCACCATGAGGGACATCGACGGCCCACACGGCTTCGGCGCCGCCGCCGCTGATGCGAACGCCCAGGAAGTGGTGCTCCGCATCGTCGATCTCCACCCGGTCGGACACGAACACCGACGCACCGACGACGTGGATGTACTGATGCCGATCGATGGTCACCGAGGGCTGCAACGAGGGAATGAAGCTGGACACGTCCGCCACCCTAGGACGCTCGTAGGATCGGACCCATGACCAACATCGTGATCGTCGACGCTGTCCGCACTCCCATCGGCAAGCGCAACGGTGGGCTGTCCACCCTGCATCCGGCCCAGGTGCTCGCCACCGTGCAACGGGCGATCATCGATCGCACCGGCATCGACCCCACCGAGGTGGGTCAGGTCGTCGCCGGGTGCGTCAGCCAGGTGGGCGAACAGGCCTTCAACGTCGGCCGCACCGCATGGCTCAGCGCCGGCCTGCCGCTCTCGGTGGCCACCACCACGATCGACACCCAGTGCGGATCCAGCCAACAGGCGACCAATCTGGCCGCGGCACTCGTCGGCAGCGGCGTGGTCGATGTCGCGCTGGCCTGCGGCGTCGAGTCGATGAGCCGGATCCCGATCGGCGTGGGCGGCAGCAAGAACCTCGGCCTCGGTGTTCCGATGCCGAAGACGTACTTCGAGCAGTACGAGATGACCTCGCAGTTCGAAGGTGCCGAGCGCATCGCCGACAAGTGGGGCATCACCCGGGCCGACACCGACGCGTTCGGCTTCCGCAGCCAGCAGCTCGCAGCCCAGGCATGGAACGAGGACCGCTTCTCCGGGCAGTACATCACGGTCCAGGCTCCCGACCGCAACGAGGACGGCAGCTTGGCCGACACGTTCCACACCGTCGCCCGCGACGAAGGCCTGCGCGAGACCACGATGGACAAGCTCGCCAGCCTGAAGCCCGTGGCCCGCGAGAACGGTGTGCACACGGCCGGCAACTCGAGCCAGATCTCCGACGGCGCCAGCGCGGTGCTGATGATGACCGAGGAGAAGGCTGCGGCACTCGGCTTGAAGCCCCGTGCCCGCATCGTCGACACCTGTCTGGTGGGCACCGACCCGGTGTTGATGCTCACCGGCCCCATCGACGCAACCCAACGGATGCTCTCCCGCACGGGCATGTCGATCGACGACATCGACGTCTTCGAGATCAACGAGGCGTTCGCCTCGGTGGTGCTCGCGTGGCAGAAGGAAGTGGGTGCCAACCCCGATCGGGTGAACCCGAACGGTGGTGCGATCGCCCTCGGTCACCCCCTGGGAGGCACCGGCGGGTTCCTGCTCACGAAGGCGTTGTACGAGCTCGAGCGCTCCGGCGGCACGTACGGACTCGTCTCGATGTGCTGCGGTGGCGGTCTGGGTACCGGCACCATCATCGAACGCCTCTGATCAGGCGGGGGCCAGGACGATCACCTCGTCGTCGATCGCGAGCGTCAGCGGCGCCGACTTCGGCGGGTTGATCACGACCTCGCCGGACGTGGTTCGTCGGTAGCCGATCGCGCTGTGGCCGATCGACGATGCCGTCGCCACCACGTCGGCGAACGTGGTCGTCTGCTGGGCGCCGTACTGCCGTGCCTCACGCAACTCGATCGAGCATCCCGTTCGGTCGAAGAGGTCGACGAACACCTGCGACAGCTCGTGACGCTCGCTCAACTGGGCGAGCATCAGGCTGGTCAACTCGTCGCTGACGATGAAGTCGTCGGCGCCCGTCGCGACCGCGAGGGGCGCATTGCGTTGATCGAGGAGTTCGGCGACCATTCGCACCGGACCGACGTCCTCGTGCTGGCGCACGTGCCGGAACGCGAGCAGGGTGAGCAGCGTTCGAGCGTCTGCCTCGTCGATGCTGCCGTCGCGATAGCCGAGCACGATCACCTCGTGGAACGAGATGCGCGCCGCGTGTGCCGCGAGCACCTCCGGCCCACCGCCCATCAGGGTGATGTCAACCGCGACGTTCTGCGGCGAGATCGCGGCGCGCACCTCGTCCGGATCCACCTTCTCCGGGTCGACCAGCACCTCGATGGTCGTGTTGCTGCCGAGGAACTCGTCGAGTTCGTCGATCACGCGAGCACCGAGAGCGCTCCACCCGACGATGACGATGCGGCGCACACCCTCCTGTGGCGTCGGCGGCCACACCTCCCGCACCGTGGGCGTGACGCGCAGCGATGTCTTCGTGAACAGCGAATCGTCCTCGACGATCGCGATCAACTGATCGCCGGTGCCGAGCAACGCGGCGGGCGCAGGGTTCAGCGACACGATGCCGTCCACGCCCAGGATGCCCATCACCGCCGACCGCTCGAACGAGAGCTGGCACTCGGCGTACGACCGGCCGACCAGCTCGGGGAACGGTGCGAAGTAGAGCTCGTCGCCGTCGAAGTCGAGCAGCTCGCGGAACACCGAGGCCAGCCCGCGTTGACGGCAGGCCTGGGCCGTCAGCTCGGCGACGACATCGTCGGAGTTCACCGTGACGAGCCGTTCGCCCATCAACGCCTGCAACGACCGGGCCGTGTCGACCGACGTGACCTCGGCGATGATGTGCGTGTCGGCGCACATCGCGGTGGCGCGGGTGGCGAGCAACACCTTCACGGTGGTCGCATCATCGCCGTCTCCGACCACCACCACCGAACGGGCCAGTGCCAGGTTGACCAACTCGAGGTTGCGCGGCATCCACGGTTCGCCGCTGCGGCATACCAGACGCGTGGTCTTCAGATCGCCGATCGCCGCCCGCAGCGTCTCTTCCATCTCGGTCTTGTCGTGATCGGCGAGCACCACGACCGCGGTGCGTTTGCGACTCTCGTTCGCGATCACCAGTTCGCTCACGATCGCCGGAACCCGATTCGACCAGCCGAGGATCACGGTGTGATCGTTCTCGATCACCCGGCTCCGACCCTTCCGGAGCTCCTCGATTCGTTGGTCGACCGCGTTGGCGATGAGACCGATGAGGCTGCCGGCGAGGAAGATGCCGGCGATCGTGATCACCAGTCCGACGATTCGGGTGACCCAGCCGATGTCGCCGGCGAACGTGCCCGCATCCACCACCCGCAGCATCGACTGCCACAGCGCCTCGACCACTCCGAGATCCTCGTCACGGTTGCCGTTCACACCGGTCAGTCCGAACACGGTGAGCACGACGGCCGTGACCGCGATGATCGCCAGCGTGAGCAACCCGAGCCAGCCGATCACGACCGACGGACCGCGAGACAACGCGAGGTCGAAGCGATAACGGGCGCGGTCGCGACGGTCGACGCTCGACGGGGCCGACGGTGGAGCTGACTCGATCATGCCCGAAACGGTACCGTCGATACCACTCTGTGCATCCATCTGAACGCTTTGAGGGTGCTTCTCGTTCGGTCGTGACGATCGCGCGGAATCGGCGGACCGGGCCGATAGACACCCGGCCATGCGTCGACCAGCACCCGGGCACCTCCTCGGGGTTGCCGCGCTCATGGTGTGCTCGTGCACCGATGCAACGACCGGCCGAACGGCAACCACGGCTACCACGGCCAGCCCGGCCAGCCCGGCCAGCCCGGCCAGCACGGTGATCGCGACCAACGCGGTCATCGAGCGGGTGGTCGACGGCGACACCGTGGTCATCGAGATCGACGGTCGCAGCGAGAACGCTCGGCTGATCGGCATCGACACCCCCGAGACGGTCAAGCCCGACTTCCCCGTGGAGTGCTTCGGCCCCGAGGCATCGGCGGCCACCAAGGCATGGCTCCCCGAAGGAACCCCGGTCCGGCTCGAACGCGACGTGGAAGCCCGCGACGACTACGGCCGGCTGCTCGTGTACCTCTACCGCGCCACGGATGGCATGTTCGTGAACCTGGAACTGGTGCTTGGCGGCTATGCCACAGTGCTCACCTTTCCCCCGAACACCACCCACGTCGACCAGTTCGTCGACGCCGCGAACCAGGCGCGAACCAACGGCGTCGGCCTGTGGTCGGGGTGCACGCCTCAGGGTTCGGGATAACGTTCGCGGCGATGACCCCCGCTCGATCGCTCGCTGAACGCCTGGGCCACCCCGCCGACGCCAAGCTGATGATCATCTCGTGCGACGACCTGGGATCGTGTCATGCCGCCAACGTCGGAGTGTTCACCGCATTGCGCGACGGGGTGGCCACGTGTGCATCGCTGATGGTGCCGGCACCGTGGGCCCGCCACGCCGCATCCGCCGCCGACGGCGACGATCTCGGCGTGCACCTCACCCTCAATTGCGAGTACGAGTCGTACCTCTTCGGCCCCATCACGCATGCGCCATCGCTGGTGTCGGGTGAAGGCGGGTTCCCGCGCGACGTCCCCGACCTGTGGGAGCACGCCGACCCGGCCGAGGTGCTCCGCGAGTGTCGCGCCCAGATCGAGCGAGCGATCGCCTGGGGCATCGACGTGTCGCACCTCACGCCGCACCTCACGTCGATCACGTTGCGACCCGAGTTCTTCGACGTCTACCTCGAACTGGCCACCGAGTTCCGTCTGCCGGTTCGCCTTCCGTCGACGATCTCCGCCGATCAAGCCGGCTTCCCGTTCCGTCGCCTTGCCGAGGCGGAGGGCGTGGTCTTCCCCGATCACTTCGATCACGACTGGCGTGCCGGCAGCCGCGACCGCGTGTACGAGGCGATCCGTCGACTCCAACCAGGGGTCACCGAGGTCCACGTGCAGCCCACGATCGACTCGCCCGAGGTGCGAGCCCTGTCGTCTCAGGCAGAGGGTTGGATCGACGATCTCGCTCTCGTCACCACCGACCACACGCTGCGCGAGCTGATTCGCGACAGCGGAGCGGTGCTGATCGGCTACCGCTCGCTCAGGGACGCGATGCGAGCCGGCTGATGGCGGCCGCTGCGTCACCGTTGCGCAGCACCTCGAACAGCCGGCCGGTGTGGCCGGTGGCCTTCAGCTTGCCCTGCATGAACGCAACCGATGGGTCGACCGCAGCGTCGGCTGCGGGGATGGTGATGACGACATCGGCATCGTCGGGCCCCTCGACCGCCTCGTCCTTCTTGCCGAATGCGACGCGGTACTGGACCGAACGTTGATCCGCCGACGACCCGCTCACGCGACCCCGCTCATTCGTCGCCGCCGCTGATGGCAGGCCGCGCGGCTTCGCGCAGACCGGCGAACAAGTCGTCTTCCATCTGACCCTCGGCCGGGACGCCGACGAGCGACCGAGCGAGGATCCAGTCCTCGTACGGGTACACCTCGGCGAGCTGTTGGTCGTCGAGACCGAACCACCACGGTTCGGTGGGGTCGACCTGGGTGGCATGTGCCTTCAGCGAGCCCGTGCGAGCCCAGATGAACGGGCCGATGTCGAGTCGGGTGGTGATCCGCTCGTCCTGGCCGGGACGGTCGAGCCAGGCCTGGTCGAAGGGCGACTCGCCACGGATGCGCAACATCCCCTCGTGAACGGCGATCAGCCGAGCCTTGCTCCACGTCGAGTAGTACAGCTTCGACGGTTGCCACGGCGGGCCGAGCTCGGGGTACCACGACGGGTCGCCCGCCCGCTCGAAGGCGGGGTTGGAGATGTCGTGCACCTTCAGATGGTCGGGGTGCGGGTAGCCACGCTGATCGTCGCCATAGGTGATGATCACCTGCGGCCGGTGCTCGCGGATCACCTTCACCAGCCGGCCGACGGCCTCGTCGAGCTCGGCCATGTGGAACGAATCCGGGTGGCTGTTGGCGTCGCTGTCGGGCATGCCCGAGTCGCGGTAGCCCAACATCACCACCTCGCTGAAGCCGATCACCTCGGCCGACCGCTGCAGCTCGACCGGGCGCAACTCGGCGAGCACCGCTTTCTCCTGATCGGGAGTCAGCCCATGGAACGGTTGGCCGGGCTCGCGCAGGTGCGCGTTCTGCAGATCGCCCTCCTCGCCGCCGGTGCAGCACACGAGGACGGTGCGCACACCCTGCTGGCCGTACATCGCCAAGGTGGGCGCACCCTTCGACGCTTCATCGTCGGGATGGGCGTGCACGGTGAGGATGCACAGGTTCACGTGACCACGCTACCGACCTCGGACTGCCGTAACATCTCTCGCATGCGAGCGCGGGCGGCATCTCTGTTGGTCAGCGCGTCCATGTGCGCCGGGATCATCCTCGCCGGCTGCAACGACGACGGGCGCACGCTCCGCGACCCTCGCCCCGATCAGCAGGGCAGCGTGTCCACCATCGCGGCGCCCACGTCCACCTCGATCGACCCGAACCTCCCCTTCGAGACGGCGCAGCTGAACCCGCTGCCGTTGGGGTCGGACGACATCGCCCTGCCGGTGGGGTCGGGCGACATCCCAGCCGGCATCCCCGGTGGGAACGGCGACGTCGTGCAAGCCCCATGGGTCAACGGGACGTCGATCCCCGCCCGCTACACCTGCAACGACCTCGACCTGTCACCCGCGCTCAACTGGTCGCCGGCGCCCACCGGCACGGTGGAGATCGCGCTCACCCTGGTCGACCAGGACAACCCCACGTTCGTCCACTGGGTGATGTCCGGTGTCGACCCATTGTCCACATCGCTCGGCGAAGGCATCATCCCCGAGTTCGCAGTCGTCGGACTCAACAGCAGCGGCCAACCGGGCTACACCGGCCCGTGCCCACGGGCCAACGAGGTGCACACCTACGTGTTCACCGTGCACTTCCTCGACCAGCAGACCGAATTGGCCGATGGCACCCCCGGAGCGGATCTTCAAGGATTCGTCAACGGTGCCACGTTCTCGAGTCTCAGTGTCGTCGGCACGTATAGTCAGGGCTGAGTGTGACCAGCACGACGGACCCGTCACCTCACTTCCCACAGTCAGGATCAGCCATCGATCAGCCGCTGCCTTCGTTGCCGGTCGCGATCTTCCAAGCCGACCGGGACGGCCGACTCACCGCGGCCAATGCAGCGTTCCGCGTCCTCGCTCTCGGTGGTGATGTGCCATCACCGCGCACCACGCCGTGGTCGAATGCCCACCCTGCCGATCGGAACACGGCCGAGCTCGCGTGGCGCACCGCAGCCGAGGCCGAGAGCGACTTCGCCGTCGAGTTCCGCGTGTGGCACCGCGATGGTCGGCTGTTGTGGGTCCGGGTGAACGCCAGCCCGGTGCGTGACGGCATCGGACGTCTCGAGGGCTACGCCGGTGTTGCCGTCGACGACACCGACACGGTGGGCAAGCGGTTGCTGCTCGAACGCCTCCTCGGCGTCGTCGAGCCGTCTGCCGATGCGGTGATCATCCTCGACCGCAACGGCGCGCCCGTGTACACGAACCAGACGGCCCGGGCGCTCTTCGGCGTCGATGACGCCGTCGACCTCATCCGCGACCCCACCGTTCGAGGTCTGCTGCAGACCATCCGCGACCAGATGCCGCGCGAGTTGCTCGTCTCGTCGGAGACCTCGCAATGGTCGGGGGAGGTGGGGTTCCGAGGCCCCGACGCGCTCGAACGGATCCTCGACGTCGACCTCGTCATCCACCGCGACGATCAGGGGGTGATCGAGTACTGGGGCGGCGTCATCCGGGATGTCACGGCCCGCAACCACATGCAGGCAGAGCTGATGCGTCAGGCCACCCACGACGGCCTCACGGGTCTGCCCAATCGCATCCTGCTGTTGCGCACCACCGCAGACGCGCTCGATCGCATCCGCGGCACCCGCGGCCACGTTGCACTGCTGTTCCTCGACCTCGACAAGCTCAAGGACGTCAACGACAACGCGGGGCACGATGTGGGTGACGCACTGCTCGCCCAGGTGGCCAACCGTGTGGCCCACGCGACTCGCCCTGCCGACGTGATCGCCCGCATCGGCGGCGATGAGTTCGTCGTGTTGTGCAATGGCAGCATCGACGAGCACTCGGCGCTCGAGCTGGCCGAGCGCATCCGCCTTGCGCTCAGCGGCAAGATCATGATCCGCGGTGTGGAGGTCGAGCTCACGGTGAGCGTCGGGGTGGCCCTCGCCAACACCTCGCATGTCGAAGGACTGTCGTCGGCCGACGCCGCCCTCACGCTGCTCCGCCATGCCGATGCGGCGATGTACACCGCCAAGCGCCGTGGTCGCTCCCGAGTCGAGATGTACACCGAAGCCATGCGAGCCGCGAGCGTCGAGCAGAAGGAACTCGCCGCCGAGCTGGAGCGAGCGCTCGCCAACGACGAGCTGCGTCTGGCCTACCAGCCGATCATCTCCACCCACAGCGGCCGAGTGGTGGGTGCGGAGGCCTTGCTGCGGTGGGACCACCCCGTCCGCGGCCGGTTGCTCCCGGCTCAGTTCCTGCATCTCGCCAACGAGTCGGGCGCGATCGTGCCGATCGGTGATTGGGTGATCAACCAGGCGTGCCAGGACACTCGGGCCTGGCTGGCCGAGGGTCTCGTGGAACGCACCTTCAGCGTGCACGTCAACGTGTCGCCGCGGCAGCTCCAAGAGGGCACGTTCGTCGAGCGGGTCACCTCGATCGTTCGGTCGATGGACCTCACCGCCTCACAGCTCACCATGGACTTCGACGAGCTCACGCTTCACGACTCTCAGGGCGGCACCACGCGGGCGTTGCAGACCCTGCGCCGCTTCGGCGTGCAACTGGCTCTCGACGACTTCGGCATCGGGGTCAGCTCGCTCACCGCGCTGCGCGAGTGCGAAGCCGACGTGCTCAAGCTCGACGGCACCGTCACGCGCACGCTCGGAGCGAACGGCGACGACGACCCGATCGTTCGTGCGCTCATCCAGCTCGCTCATGCCTTGGAGATGCAGGTGGTGGCCGAATGGGTCACCTCCGCCGATCAGCTGCACCGCCTCCGCATGTTGGGCTGCGACATGGTGCAGGGATACCTGTTGGGCGAGCCCATCGGTGCGAACGCCTTCGCGGCACGCACGGCTCGAACCACCGGCTGAGTCAGTCGGCCCAGCGCTGCAGCACCACCGAGAACCGCGCACCCCCGAGCGGCGAGTCGCCGCACATCGCTCGTCCCGCCTGCACCTCGGCAAACGTTCGCACGATGAACAGGCCCATGCCCGAACCGGCGCGCTGTGAACTGTCGGCGCCGCGGACGTACGCGTCGAACATCGTGGCGCGCGCCGCAGTCGGAACACCGGCTCCGTCATCATCGACATGCACGACGAGCTCATGCTCGTCGACCGCCTCGACCGACACCTCGACCCGCGACCCGACCGGTGTGTGTTTGAGCGCATTGCTGATGAGGTTCTCCACGATCCGTTCGACGAGGACCGGGTCGGCGAACGCTGCCGGACCCGCCTCGTCGACCGAGAGGAACACCTTGCGCTCGGCCACGTCGAGGTCGCCGATCACGCGTTCGATCATGCCGCGCATCGAGACGCGTTGCAGCACCACGTCGCTCGAACCGTGGAGCAGCCGATCGAGCGATGTGAGGTCGGCCAGCAGCCGTGACGTCCGGCGCGCATCGGCACCGATCCGCTGGATGAGCTCGCGTCGTTGGTCGCCGCTCAATGAATCGCTGTTGTCATCGAGCAACGATGACATCAGCTGGATCGCCGCGATCGGCGAGCGCAGATCGTGCGACACGGCGGAGATCAACGCAGTCTTCTCGTCGAGCCGGCGACGCAGCGCCAGTTCGCCGAGGCGGCGGGTCACGGAGAGGTGCAGCAGGCCCGCAGCGCGCTCACCCAGGATCGCGAACCATTCCGATGGTTCGCGATCTGCCGAATGAGACACCACGATCTGGCCACCGAGATCTGTGAGATCGAACACGACCGGCGTCGCTCCCACATCGATCGAGCCCACGAGGATCGGTTCCATCGACGGCAGTTCCACCACCACTGCGGCGCCGCCGCATTGCCACGACAGCAGTTCAGCCACCCGCCGGGCGGTCTGGTCGATAGGAGCACCCTCCACGATCTGGCCGTACACGTCATCGAGCAAACGCCGCTCGGTCACGTCCCGCATGAGGATCACGAAACCACGGACATCGGGGTCGCCGCTGAGGTTGTTGGCAGCGAACTCGAAGGCCTTCCATCCGCCGTCAGCCGTCGCGAACCTCGCTTCGTCGAAGGTGCGCCGCGCCGGGTCGACGCCGTACTCGTGAGGCTCTACCAACTCTGCGGCAACGAGCCGCGCGACGTGGGGCAGATCGTCGGGATGAACGAAGTCGAGCCCCGATCGACCGTCGAGAGCGCCGGGCGGCCAACCCAGCATGTCAGCCGCCTGCGGACCGACCCATCTGACGATGAACTCGTCGTCGAGGAAGACCACCACATAGGCGGTGCCGCGACGAAGGCCGATCGCCACCCGATCGAGGATCCCGTCCACGGGGGTCAGTGGCTGATCGACAGCCCGTCGAGGGAGTCGGCGAACTTCTCCAACGCTGCGGCGCGACGAGTGGGAACGTGCTCGATCGACGGGTCGCTCGGCCGGTAGCGCTTCAGCACCTGGCGTGCGACGGTGACCTTGTGCACCTCGTCGGGGCCGTCGTAGATGCGGGCGGCACGGGCAGCCCGGTACATCGACTCGAGCGGTAGATCGGTGGTGTAGCCGAGCGAGCCGTGGATCTGGATGGCGCGGTCGATCACGTTGTAGAGCACCTTCGCACCCCAGAACTTGATCACGCCGATCTCGACACGAGCATCGCTGTAGTGCTTGCCCGCCGCGTGCAGTTGGTCCATCTTCCACGCCGCCTGCAGCGTGAGCAGCCGAGCCGCTTGCATCTCGGCATAGCTCTCGGCGATCCAGTCCTGCACCATCTGCTTCTCGGCGAGGATCGAGCCGTGCGTGTACCGGGTGAGCGCCCGCTCGCACAAGAGGTCGAACGCACGCTGGCTCTGACCCAACCACCGCATCGCATGATGGATGCGTCCGGGCCCGAGGCGCTTCTGGGCCAGCGCGAAGCCCTGACCGATGCCAGCTTCGCCGCCGACGATGTTCTCGAACGGCACCCGCACGTTCTCGTACAGGATCTCGGCGTGACCGCCGGGTTCGCCGGTCTTGTGGTCGGGCTCGCCCATCGTGGGCACGTCGCGCAGGATGTTCACGCCTGGTGTGTTCGTGGGCACCACGATCATCGAGTAGTTCTTGTACGGCGTCTCGTGATCGCCGGTCTTCACCATGACGATCAGGATGTCGGCGATCGACGCATTGGACGAGAACCACTTGTGACCGTTGATCACCCACTCGTCACCGTCGCGCATGGCCGTGGTGGACAGCAGCGTGGGATCGGCGCCGGCGCCCGGCTCGGTCATCGAGAAGCAGCTGCGGATCTGACCATCGAGCAACGGTGTCATCCACCTGTCGCGCTGCTCCTGCGTGCCACCGACAGCGAGGAGTTCGGCGTTGCCGCTGTCGGGAGCGTTGTTGCCGAAGATGCTCGGCGCATACCCGCACTGGCCGAGGATCTCGTGCATCAGGCCGAGCTTCACCTGGCCGAAGCCCAGACCACCCATGTCGGGCGGCAGGTGCGCGGCCCACAGGCCTTGCGCCCTCACCTGTTCCTTGAGCGGAGCCACGATCTCGAGGAACGTCTGGCGGCCCTCGGGCGAGCGCCACTCGTGAGCGAGCGTCTCCAGCGGGATGATCTCCTCGCGCACGAAGCTGCGCATCCACGCCAACTTCGCCTCGAACTCTGGTTCCGTCTCGAAGTCCCATGCCATGGGCGCGGACCCTAGTTCGCTCCCGATCCCTACACTCACCCGTGGTGCTCGCCTCCTCGCTCGACGTCGTGACGACGCTGCTCTCGCTGGCGGTGCTCGGATTCATGGCGACACGCCTGGTCACCGGGGTGCGCGTGTCGCGTTCCACGTCCGGACGGGCCGTGGTGCGCGCGGTGCGCCGCCGAATCGGATGGCGCCATGTGTGGCCGGTGCCGATCGTGCTGTTCGTCGTGATCGTTTCGGCGAGCGCGGCGATGCTCGTCCCCGGTCTCGACTGGGGCTGGTGGAGCGCGATCGGTGGCGAGGGCAACCCCGTGTTCGGCAGCACCGACCAGACCGCCGGCACCGTCTGGGAGTGGATCATCCCGACCGTCTTCATCGCTTTGCTGCTGCCTGCTCTGCCGTTGTTCGCCCACGCCGAGGAGCGGCTCTTCCGCCGCGGGGCCGAGGGGTGGGGTTCGGGCAAGCGGGCCCTCAAGACGGTCCAGTTCGGTCTGGTGCACGCGCTCGTCGGCATTCCGATCGGTGCCGCGCTGGCGCTGTCGATCGGAGGCGGCTACTTCATGTCGGTCTACCTCCGGGCCTTCCGACGGTCCGGGTCGATCGACGATGCCACGATGGAGTCGACGACTGCTCATACGGTCTACAACGGTGTCATCATCGGTGTCGTGCTCGTCGCCCTCGCCCTGACCGCAGTTCTGCCGTGACCACCACGCCTGCTGCCCCCGCCGACATCGACATCGTGAGGGACCGGTCGGTCACGATCACCTTCGACGACGGCGTCGTGGCCGAGTACCCCGTGGCTGCGCTTCGAGCAGGGTGCCCGTGCGCCAGCTGTCGCGGGTGGCGCGAACGCGGTGAGGTGGCCTGGCCGCGGCCCGGTATGCCCGAGGCGATCTCGATCGGCCATGCCGAGCTGACGGGTGCCTGGGGGTTGTCGATCGACTGGAGCGATGGCCACAGCACGGGCATCTATGCGTGGACGGTGCTGCGCGACTGGTGGGACCGGGGCCTGATGGGTGAACTGGTCGACGACCCTCGTCCGGGCGCCCCTCGGTAGCCTTTCGCCATGTCTCTGCCGCCCCCTCCTCCGCCCGCGCAGCCGGCATCGAGCACAGCGACGTTGCCGCGGTGCTACCGGCACCCCGACCGCGAGGCCGGCCGCAGCTGCACCCGATGCGGCAAGTCGGCGTGCACCGACTGTCTGGTGCAGGCTGCGGTCGGCTCGCACTGCATCGATTGCGCCAAGGCCGCTCGGCCCGATGTCGCCACCCGCGCCAAGTATTGGAACGCCCGCCAGCACACGCTCGTCACCTACGTCGTGATGGCCGTCAACATCGCCGTGTTCGTGGTGGTCACCATCTCCGACACGTCGTCGCTGGCAGGCAGCGGGGTCACCATGGCGCAGTTCGACCTCGGCCTCAACGAGTTCTTCCTGACCGGCGGCCGACACGAGTGGTACCGCCTCGTCACCAGCGGGTTCTTGCACTTCGGGGTGATCCACCTCGCGTTCAACATGCTGATGCTGTACCAGCTGGGTCAGCTGCTCGAACGCCCGCTCGGCCGCGCCAAGTTCGCGCTGCTGTACGGCGCGAGCCTGCTCGGCGGCTCCTTCGGTGTCCTCCTGGTCGGCGGCCAGGGCATCACCGGTGGCGCATCGGGCGCCGTGTTCGGGCTCATGGCCGCTGCCGCGATCGGGTTCAAGCGCCAGGGCGTGAACATCATGAGCACCGGACTCGGCACCACCTTGATGATCAACTTCTTCATCACCTTCGCCATCCCCGGCATCTCCAAGGGCGGTCATGTCGGCGGTGCCATCGCCGGAGCGATCTGCGGTTTCGTGATGCTCGCCCCGCGATGGAAACCCGTACCCTCCTGGGCCAAGTGGGCGACGCCGGCGGCCGTGGCGGTCATCTCGGTCGTGGGGAGCGTCCTGGTCGTCGGATAGCCGGCACGGAGGCCAGCTTGGGTCTCGGTCGAGCAGGCATCCGGTCGCTCGACCAACGCGCCGGCGGTGCCATCACCAAGGCGCACAACCCGAGCAGCGCGGCGTCGTAGTTCACCCGCCAGCCGGAGAAGTCGCGCCAGGCCTGGTCGCGATCTGCGACCAACGGCACCCCGGCGGCCTGCAGCTCCACGCACAGCAGGTCGAACTCACGGCGGCTGACCGAGATCGGTGCGTCGGGGGCGGGATCGGGGTCGTACGCCAGCCCGAAGAAGTCGGCGATCCTGCGCAGGCAGAAGAAGCCGCTGCGCAACATCACCGGCCCACGAGCATCGTACGGACGGTCGATGACGGAGTTGGCGAGCGCTGCGGTGTCGAGCACACAGCCGGCGGCGGTGATCCAGCTTCGCTCGGGATGCGGCGATCGGAAGTAGACGAGGGCCGGGTGGCTGGTGTGGCTCTCCTCGACATCGACGAACCATGCCTCCCAGGGGGCGAACAGGTCGTCGTCCATCCGGTTGATCCACTCGATGCGCACGTAGCGCGTGAGCAGTTCGGCCGGCGACGGGGGCAGACCGGCGCGCACCTCGAGCATGCCGACGAGCGCCTCGCGACGGCTGAAGCTGCCGTAGATGGTGGGCAGATACGAGATCATCAGCGAGACGATCACCAGGCCGATGCCGGCTTCGACGAAGGCGATCAGAACCCGCCCGACTCCCGGTGGGCGAACGAACCCGAGCGTGAGCATCGAGGATCCGCTGGTGACGAACGCTTCGCGTACTGGACGGATGCCGGAGCCCCAGTTGATCGCGGTGAAGCCCGACACCACCAACATCACCCATTGCGCGGGCAGCGTGACGAGCGCGATGGGCGAGTACAGCGCCATCACGGCATCGCGGGATTCGAACGAGCGGCTCGGGCGGGCGAACAGGTCGAACACCCGACGCCACGCCACGAAGTGGAACCGGGTGAGCGAGCTCTGATAGGCACGCGGGACGACCACCGTCTTGATCGCCGAGAGCAGCGTCCACAGCACCAAGGCCACACCGGCCGCAGCGGCAGCCACCTGTCCGACGATCATGCGCTCACCATCGGCGCACTCTGCCACACCCGCGACCGATCGGCGTCGCTCTCGCCGTCCGCCCCGCTCGAAGGGTCATCCAGCCGGCCCACCAACCCGCCTCGCGAGCCGTGTCACACCCCTTCGGCATGATGCGGGTATGGCAACTCGTCTCCGCACCTCCCGCACCGACGCCTCCCGCACCGACGCTCCCGAGCAGTTGTCGTTGTTGGGCGACTCACCGCTGCCGGTCCAATTCCGGCTCGATCGCCGCACTCGCGAGCGCGGCCTCGCCCACATCGCCGAGATCCGCCGCCAACTGGCCGAGCGTCAGGGCATGGCCCCGGCCTGGGCGCTCGACCGGGCAGCCTGATCAGGCGTTCGGCGCCAGGCTCTTCACCGCATCCCAGTGCTTCAGATCGGGATCGAATGGCATGATCGCGATGCTGCTGGTGGTCACGCCGTTGTCGAAGTAGCGCTGGATCATCGCTCGGCAGTGCTCCGGAGAGCCGTGCACGATCAACTGGTCCACCAACTCGTCGGGGATCGCCGCCAGCGCAGCCTTGCGGTCACCCGCCTGCCATGCATCCCACATCGGCTGGAGCACGTCGCTGCGACCCAACCAACGATGGAAGTCCGCGTACACGGGCACGTTCAGGTACGCCGCGATCGCGAACTTGCCGGCGGCACGAACGGCGTCGGCGTTCTCGCTCGGGCAGCAGAAGATGCGAGCCACGATCTCCTTCGGGACGCCTCCGGCGGCGTCGCGCACCACCCCTGCCACCTTGGTCACGTCGTCGGGTGACAACCAGTTGATGATCGCCCCGTCACCTTCGCGGGCCGCCAACTTCAGCATGCCCTCGCGCAGTGCGGCCACCAGGATCGGCGGCTGCTGCTCGGGCCGGATGCCCAGACGAAAGCCCTGGATCTCGAACGTGTCGTAGCTCTTTGCCACCTTCTCGCCGCCCAGGCAGTCGCGCAGGAAGCGCACGATGTCGCGCACCTTCTTGTACGGCTCCACGAACGGCACGCCGTTCCACCGCTCGACGATCACGTTGCTGCTCGACCCGATGCCGATCGCAAAGCGGCCAGGTGCGGCATCGGCCATCGACGCCACGCTCTGGGCGAAGCACGCCGGCGAACGGGTGAACGCAGGCACGATCGCCGTGCCCAGTCTGAGGCGTGGCTCCCATGCCGACGCCAACGCGAGCGGTGTGAAGGCATCGGCGCCATCGGCCTCGGCCGACCAGATGTCGGTGTAACCCATGTCGGCCAGTTCGACGAGCTTGTCGCGATGGGTGTGCAGCGGACCGGGCAGCGGCACGGTCATTCCGGGGCGAACAGGAAACTCGGTCATGAGGGTCAACCCTTCCAGAAACGAACGATGCAGCTCTGACTGGCCGTCGCCAGCAAGGTGCCGTCCTCGGCGAACATGTGCACCAGCCCGTGCCCGAACCCGCGCTCGACGGCGTGCACGCGGATGTCGAGCAGCACCCACTCGGTGGGCACCAGGTGCACGACTCGCAGCGTGTTGTCGAGACTGTTGCCACCGCCGCGAATACCGAGGGCCTGACCGACGCCCATCGGCACGAAGTCGCCCAACACGGCGAGCGATGCTGCGTCGACACCTTCGATCACATCCGGGATGCGCGCCCACATCAGCGTCTGGCCGTCGCCCGCCGTGCCATCGAGCTCGTCGAACCCCCGCCCTTTCGCCAGTCGTTCGTCGATGCGATCGGAGATCGTGCCATCGATCGGCAACCGGTGACGGCGGGGTTCGCAGTCGTCGGGCCGAGGAACGTCGGGCATCGTCTCCCACTGGCCGGACGACTCCATCGGCCGTTCGCCCAGCGCTGCGTTGACGGTGAGGATCTCGCGATTGCCCACGTGGCACACGGCGCGGGCCTGAGTCATCTGATGGCCCTCGACCGCGAGCGTGACGTCGATGTCGAGGATCTCACCCGGCTTGGCGTAGGAGAGGTACTGCGCCGTCGCCCAGACGGTCTGGCGACCACTCGTACCCTCCATCGCAGAGATCGCCGCACCGAGACCGGACCCGCCGTAGAGGAACCCGCCCATGGTGCTCACGCCCTGGGTGACCTCCATGCTCCAGCGGAACGTGTTGTGGCTCTGCTGCAAGCCGAGGAACGATCGGGTGTCCATGGACCGCCGACTCTACCGACGAGCAGAACTAGGGTCGGCCACATGGCAGACACACCTTGGATGGGCGATGCGTGCAGCTTGGTCGACGAGTTCCGAGCTCGTCGCCGCTCCCCCGCCGAGGAGCTGCAGGCGTCGTACTCGGCGATCGAGGCCAGTGAGTTGAACGCGTTCGCCCATCTGGCTCGCGAGGAAGCCGAAGCAGCGGCGCGAACCGCGGACGTGAGCCTGCCGTTCGGCGGGGTGCCGATCGGCATCAAGGAGCTCGACCAGGTGGCCGGTTGGCCCGATACCGAGGCGTGCGTCGTGTTCGCCGACCGCATCGCCTCGACCACGTCGTTCATGGTCGACCGGCTGCGTCGACGCGGAGGAGCGGTCGCCGTCGGCCAGACGACTGCCAGCGAGTTCGGTGGGGTCAACGTCACGCGCACCGTGCTGCACGGCGCCACGCACAACCCGTGGCAGCTCGGGCGCACACCCGGTGGCTCATCCGGCGGCAGCGCCGCGGCCGTCGCCGGCGGTCTGGTCACCCTCGCCACGGGCGGCGACGGCGGCGGGTCGATCCGCATCCCGGCCGGCTTCACCGGCCTGGTGGGTCTCAAGTCCACCTACGGCCGCATCCCGCGCGGGCCGCGAGCAGAGAACGGCAACTACACCGTGACCGTCGGGCCGATGGCGCGCAGCGTCCGCGACACCGCACGATGGTTCGACGTGTGCAACGGCCACGATCCGCGCGACCAGTTCAGCCTGCCCCGTGAGGATGGATGGGAGCGCGATCTCGGTATGCATGTCGGCTCGCTGCGCGGCGCGCGGGTGTCGTTCGATCCGGCATGGGGCGGAGCCGTGCTGGCGCCGGCGATGTGGGAGCGACTCGAGGAAGCTGGCGAACACCTCGTCTCCGAACTCGGGATGCTGCGCACGGATCTCGACACGTCGCTGCCATCGATGGGCGCGGCGTGGAGCATCAGCGGGATGATCAGCATCTTCACCGAACTCGGAGATGCCTGGCCGGGATGCGCCGACGTGCTGACACCCGAGATGCGCAGCGGCCTGGAGGTCGCGCCCCAGCGATACGGCATCGAGGCGCGGGCGAAGATCGAAAGCCGCCGAATGGAGC
The DNA here is from genome assembly GCA_031400715.1 of Actinomycetes bacterium. Classification (GTDB taxonomy): domain Bacteria; phylum Actinomycetota; class Acidimicrobiia; order Acidimicrobiales; family Ilumatobacteraceae; genus VFMC01. The sequence goes on from JANNQK010000020.1 coordinate 27,970, forward strand.
TCAACCAGCGGATGGCCGAGATCTTCGACCCAGCGGAAGGCGTCGACTTCGTGATCACCGCCAGTAACCCCGACGTCGCGTTCGAGGCAGAGGGGCCGTTGCCGAAGTCGTTCGGCGGCGTTCACGCCGGTGCCGGCAACAACGGCAAGTTGACGTTCCCCGCGAACCTGCACGGCAATGCGGCGATCTCCATCCCCGCCGGCACCCTCGACGGGCTGCCGATCGGCCTCCAGGTCGTCGGCCGCCACTTCGCAGAGCAGGCCTTGCTCGACATCGCACTGACGATGGAACGCACGCGGCCGTGGCCGCTCGTCGCGCCCACGTCGCCGAGGTGACGGCGGTTTCGAAAACACCGATGCCCGCGCATGCCCCGATGGAACCAGGGCTGCGTCTGTTGGCCGTGGGGTTGGTGCTCGGCGTCACCCTGGTCGCCTTCGAGACCACCGCTGTCATCACCGCGCTGCCGACGATCACCGACGAGCTCGGCGGCGACTCGTTGTACGGCGTTGCGCTGGCCGCCTACACACTCGCAAACCTGGTGTCGATCATCGCCGCCGGACGGTTGGCCGACCGTAAGGGGCCGTTGCCGGTGTTCCTCACGTCGTTGAGCGTTTTCGTCCTGGGGCTCCTGGTCGCTGCGGTCGCGCCGAACATGGCGGTCGTGGTGCTCGGGCGCACGCTGCAGGGTGCCGGAGGCGGGGGCTTCGGACCCATCGCGTACCAACTCGTGAAGCGCGTCTACCCCGATGATCGCCAGGCCACGATGTACGTCTACCTGTCGGCCGGTTGGGTGCTGCCGAGCCTGATCGGTCCCGCCTTCGGCGGTCTGGTGACCGATCACCTCGGTTGGCGATGGGTGTTCGCCGGCATCGTGCCGATCGCACTCGCGGTCGGTGCGATCACCAGCCGCCCGATGCGCCGCTTCGGTCCGAGCGCCGCAACCGACGATCCCGCAGAGCTCGCCGCTGATCGCCGTCGCATTGCGACGGCCGCCGGCGCTGCATTCGGTGTCGCCGTCCTCGTGGTGAGCCTCCCGTCGTCGCAGTGGATCGTCGTCGTCGCCGGTGGCGTGTTCGGAGGGTGGTTCGCCCTGCGCATGCTGGCCAGGCTCTTGCCGAGCGGCATCGTGCGCGCCCGTGCCGGACAACCCGCCGTGCTCGCCTGTCGTCTGCTCGCCACCTCCACGTTCATGGGCATCGACGGGTTCGTCCCGCTCGCTGCCGACCGCATCCACGGCGCCCGGCCCATCGTGCAGGGTTTCACCATCATCGGCGCTGCACTCACCTGGACGGGCGGCCAGGCCCTCATCGCCCGACGACCCGACGTGCGACCTGCCAACGCCGTGCGACTTGGGTTCTCGATCCTCGGCTTCGGCGCCCTCCTGGTTGTGCCGGTGTTGTGGGCCGGTTGGCCGCTCTGGGCGACGTTCCTCGGTTGGGCCGTCGGCGGCATCGGCATGGGCGTGCTGTACAACCCCACCACCGTGGCTGCGATGAGCTATGCGACAGAGGGCAGCGAAGGCGACACGGGGGGCCAGATGCAGCTCGTCGATTCGCTCGGGTTCTCACTGATGGGCGGCGTCGGCGGCGCGGTCGTGGCCTTCTCCGATCGGTCCTCGTTCGCGCTCAGCCACGCACTCGGCGCCTGCTTCGCGATGGCGATCGCGTGTGCAGCGCTCGGCGTGGTCGCCGCTCGCGGCGTTCGATCCGCCACTCCTTGATCAACTCTTGTCGGCACGGCCCGCCCGAGTCTCGGTACCGTTGTCGCCAGGCGGAGGGACAACTGATCGATGTTCGGGCGGACAACATCTCTGACTCGTCGACGGGCGCAGGGCGCCGTCGCGGTGACGCTCGCATGCGGGCTTGCAGTGGTCGCACTGACGTCGACATCGCGAGCGCCGGTCGGCGCGGCGCCGGTCGACAACTTCCTGCTCGAGACGCATGCGTCGGGCTTCACGGTGCCCACCGATCTCGCGTTCGCACCGAACGGACTGTTGTTCGTGGCGGAGAAGTCCGGACTGCTCAAGGTGGTGGACGGCTCCGGAGTCACGAAGGTGTTCGCCGACCTGCGCGCCGTGGTGAACGACGTCGGAGAGCGCGGGCTCCTCGGCATCGTGGTGCACCCGAACTTCGTCTCGGGATCTCCGTACCTGTACGCCCTGCATTCCTATGACCCGCCCGAGGCGTCGATTGCCACCGGCGCAGCGGCAGTCGACGGTGACGGGCAACGGGTCTCACGGCTCGTTCGGCTGACGGCCGACCCTGCGACCGGCTACACGACGATGCTGGCCGGCTCATCGACGACCATCGTCGGCGGCGCGAGCTCGTGGGCCAACACCGGTGATCCGAGCGCTCGCGACTCGGACCAGAGCCCTCAGTGGGCGTGCGGACGTACCGCGTTCGTGGCCGACTGCATCCCGGCAGATGGCCGCAGCCACTCGATCGGCACCGTCGCGTTCGGACCCGACGGCATGCTCTACGTCGGCAACGGTGATGCCAGCGACTTCTCGAACTCCGATCCGCGATCGCTGCGATCGATCGATGTGAACAGCCTCGCTGGCAAGATCATGCGGGTCGACCCCGACACCGGACGAGGGTTGCCGGACAACCCTCACTGGAACGGTGACCCGAACAGCAACGCTTCGCGGGTCTACGTCTCGGGACTGCGCAACCCGTACCGCTTCAGCTTCGGCGGAGGTTCGTTGTGGATCGGTGACGTGGGACAGGGCGACTGGGAGGAGGTGAACCGAGGTGCTCCCGGCGCAAGCTTCGGCTGGCCCTGTTTCGAAGGCGGCGCCGCCGGCACCGCAGCACCGAACCCCGGCTTCAGCTCTTCAGCCGCTTGCATCGCCTACGTGGCGTCGGGCACCACCGCACCACCGACATGGTCATATCCACACCTCGCCGGCGGTGCCGCGATCGTGGTGGGCGACATCTACGCGGGCAGCTCCTGGCCGGCCGAGTTCCACGGCGCGTTGATCGTCGGCGACTTCGTCGAGCAGTCGTTGCGTGCCGTACGCGTGAACGGCACACCGATCACCACCACTCCCCTCGCCACGGGCATCCTCGCATCCGACGCCGAGTTCGGTCCCGACGGCCACCTGTACATCTCCGGTCTCGCCACAGGCATCGTGCAACGGATCCGATACGCACCAGGAGAGCGATTGCCGGGCTCGATCCGGGTCACGACCTCTCCTCCTGTCCCGGCGATGGTCACCATCGACGGGGCCGAACGGACGAACTGGGGCATCGACTGGATGACGATCGCCGCAGGCGCCCACCAACTGTGCGTCAGCGAGGTGCCCGGCTTCATCACGCCACCGTGCCAGACCGTCGAGGTGAGCTCGGAGGCGATCACGAACGTGGTGTTCGAGTTCCAGGCGAATGCTGTGCTCTCCGTGTCGACCCGCACGAGCACCGGCGTGATCGGTGTCCCCTCGCGCATCTCGATCGACGGAGTCCCTGCCGGCGAGTGGAATGCCGAAGTCGGTCGTGCTCCTGGGAACGCCGACGTCTGCTTCGGCCCCGTCGCTGGACTCGCTCCCCCGCCGTGCCAGACGGTGACCCTCACAGCGGGCACACGCACCGTCGTCGATGGCGTGTTCATGGCGAGCGTCGGCGCCCCCGGCCTCGGTGGGCCCGTTGGTCAACTTCGCGTGGCGACGTCGCCTGCGGTGCCGTCGACGATGTTGCTCGATGGCGTCCCGATCAGCGTCTGGTCGGTCGATTGGGTTCGCATGACCCCAGGCCAACGAACCCTGTGCTTCACCGACGTGCCCGGCTACGCAACGCCACCCTGCCGTGTGGTCACGGTCGCGACCAACGCGACCAACACATCGATTGCGACGTTCCTTCGTCGGGGAGTCCTTCGGGTGGCCACGTCACCGCCGACCAACGTGACGATCAACGTCGACGGTGTCGACCGCAACCAATGGGGTCTGTACACCGACGTCACGCCAGGCCCCCACCGGGTGTGCGCATCCTTCAGGACGGGTCAAGCGTGTGCAGATGTGGACGTGAGCGCCGGGTCCGAGACGCTGGTGACGCTCAGCCCCCCGGTGCCGTGGAACCAGCCGCCGCTCGCGAACGCAGGAGTTGATGTCGTCGTCGTCGACACCGATGGCTCGGGCACGGAGATCGTCGCGCTCGATGGGAGCGCTTCGCACGATCCCGACGGCGCCCTCGTCTCGATGGTGTGGAGAGAAGCCGGGGAACAGGTCGCCACGGGGCTCACCCCGAATGCGACCTTCACGATCGGGACCCACACGCTGGAACTCGCAGTGACCGACGATCGGGGCTCGACCGCGACCGACACGGTGACCGTGACCGTCGAGTCGGCACCGCTCGACGATGTGCTCCTCAGTCTCGCGACCGATGGCACCGTCGGAGGCCTTGCCTACGCCGATGAGGACATCATCAGATGGGCACCCGACACCGGCGTTTGGTCGGTGCTTTTCGATGGCAGCGACGTCGGCATCAGTGGCAACAACGCTCGCACCAACATCGACGCATTCGCACTCCTCGACGACGGCAGCCTCGTCATGAGCTTTGCCGGCGCTCTCACCCTGTCCGACGTCGGAGCGATCGACGATTCCGACCTCGTTCGATTCGTACCGGCGAGCCTCGGAGCGACCACCGCAGGAACGTTCTCCTGGTACCTCGACGGTTCCGATGTCGGACTCACCACCAACGAGGAGAACATCGACACCGTCGCTCTGCTCGCCGACGGCAGCGTGATCGTCAGCATCAGCGAGAGTGGCGACGTCACGGGTGTCGCCGATGCGACGGATCACGACCTGCTCCGGTTCGTTCCTGCCACCCTCGGTGAGGTCACCACGGGAACCTGGTCGATGTGGTTCGACGGCTCCGACATCGGCCTCACTACGGCGACAGAGGGCATCATCGGCGCATCGATGCCTCGCTCGGGCCCGCTGTATCTGGCTCTGCGCGGCTCTTTCGCCGCGGGCGGCGCCACGGGCGACGGCATGGACGTGTTGTCCTGCGCAGCGCCCGTCACCGGAGCCACGACGAGTTGTACCACGATCGAACGGTTCTGGGACGGCTCCATGAATGGGTTGTCGAGTGCCCAGATCGACGGGATGCAGATCAGGCCTTCCTGAGCTCGGCCGACCCGAGCGCGAGCTTGGTGGCGGCGGATCGGGCTCGACCTGTCACGATGCGCCGATGGGACCACTCGAAGGTGTGAAGGTCGTCGATCTGTCGGTGATGATCTCCGGGCCATTGGCCGGGATGATGCTCGCCGATCAGGGTGCAGACGTGGTGAAGGTCGAGTCACCGGGGTTGGGCGACATCATGCGTTTCCTCGGCACGAGCAAAGGCGGGATGACAGGCATCTTCGCCAACAACAACCGCGGCAAACGCAGCATCGTCGTCGATCTCAAGAAGCCGGAGGGCGTCGACGTCGTGCGGGCGCTCGTGGCCGATGCCGACGTGGTGATCCAGAACTTCCGCCCCGGAGCGATGGAACGGCTCGGTCTCGGATACGACGATGTCGCCGCGATCAACGAGAACGTGATCTACCTCAGCATCAGCGGCTTCGGCCCCGACGGCCCGCACAGTCATCGGCGCGTGTACGACAACGTGATCCAGGCGGCATCCGGCCTGGCTTCGGTGCAGACCGATCCGACCACCGGCACCCCGGCGCTGTTCCGCACCCTGATCTGCGACAAGGTCACCTCGTACACCGCCGCCCAGGCGATCACCGCCGCGCTCTATGCCCGTGCGACCGGCAAGGCCAAGGGACAGCACATCGTGCTCGCCATGCTCGATGCAGCGGTTGCGTTCATGTGGCCCGACTCGGCGATGGACGCAGCCTTGCTCGACGACGATGTGACGCGGACACCCACCATCGGCTCGAACTACGCGGTCACCGCGCTCACCGATGGACACGTGGCGGTGAGCGCGGTCACCGACTCCGAGTTCAAGGGCCTGTTCGCCGCGTACGGCCGCCCCGAACTCGGCGATGATCCGCGCTTCAACAGCGCCATGGCGCGGATGCAGAACCTGGGCGACCTCATCCCACTCATGCGCGACTTCGCCGAGCGGACCTCGGTCGACGAGTTCATGCAAGGAGCCGAGGTCCACGACGTTCCTGCGTCGCGGGTGAACTCGCTCGACGACCTGCCGACCGACCCCCAGGTCGTGCACAACGAGATCTTCGTGGAACGCCAACACCCGATGGCCGGAACGATCCGCGAACCCCGCCCCGCACCCCGCTTCTCGGTCACCCCGGCCGTCGTCGGTTCGCCGGCACCTCGCTTCGGTGAGCACAGCGATGAGATCGCGGCCGAGCTCGGCTTCGACGCGTTGTCGCTGCGGGCGGCCGGCGTCATCCACTGACCCCACCGCGTTTGTTCACTTCCGCGCCGTATCCGATGCGTTCGCGAACAAACGCGGTGTCCGAGTCGTGGGGTGAGGTGGTCGTTGGGCACGCGTTTGGTGGGGTGAATCGATGCGCTCGTAGCATCGACTCGCCATGGCCACCACACCCACCGCCGCGTTCTCCATCACCCTCGACTGTCGTCTCGACAACGTGCCCGGCACGCTCGGCAGGCTCTGCGCCGCGATCGGCGAGGCGGGTGGGAACATCGGTGCACTCGACGGGTTCGACGTGCGCGGGCCCGAGCTGCGTCGATGCCTCGTGGTGCACTGTCGCGACGAAGCCCACCAGCAGAAGGTGGTCAACGCGGTTCGGCAGCTGACAGGCGTCTCGCTCG
>JANNQK010000021.1:0-21130 GCA_031400715.1 Actinomycetes bacterium
TTCGTCTTCGCCGCGGAGTTCGGCCACGTCTGGTTGTCGATCGATCCGGCGAGCGTCTCCGACGACGGCACACGACTCGTCACCCTCGGCAACGTGTTCACGGTGGTGAAGTGATGGACGACGACGACATGCCAACGGTGCTGATCAGCAACGACATGTCGCCAGAACTGGCGGTCGACGTGTCGATCGCACTCCAGGCGATGGGCGTTGCGGTCAGGGTCAACGGCTCGCCGTTGCCCGTACGCCAGCCCAAGATCATCACGGTGATCTCCCCCAAGGGCGGGTCGGGGAAGACCGCGGTGGCATCCAACCTCGCCGTCGCCCTCGCCCAGCGCTGTCCAGGTCGGGTTGCCGCAGTCGACCTCGACCTCCAGTTCGGCGACCTCGCGACCGCCTTGTCGTTGACGCCCGAGTACACGCTGGCGCAGCTGTCGCGCACCGCACAGCTCGACGCCACCACGGTCAAGTTGTTCCTCACGCCGCACGAGAGCGGGCTGTTCGTTCTCGCCTCGGCGAACGATCCGGCGGAGGCCGACTCGATCACTGCTGCGCACATCTCGAGGGTGTTGCCGCTGCTCGCGCAGACCTTCGACTACGTGATCGTCGACACGCCAGCGGGTCTCGACGAATGCACGTTGGCCGCGATCGAACGGACCACCGATCTGCTGCTGGTGTCGAGTCTCGACGTGACCAGCATCCGTAGCCTCAAGAAGGCGGTCGACGCGCTCGACCAATTGGGGATCCCGGCGGCGCGGCTCTTCGTCCTCAACCGTGCCGACGCGAAGGTCGGGCTCGACCCCGCGGATGCCGAAAAGGCCGTCGGCATGAAGATCGCATGTGCGATCCCGTCGACCCGGGCGATACCGCTGTCGCTCAACCTGGGCAAACCGGTGGTCGTCAGCGAACCCAGATCTCCAGTTGCCAGACAGATGCAGCAACTGGCGCAGTGGTTCGCACCCGCCGTCACCAAGCAGCAACGCAAGCGTTGGCAGCGATGAGCCTCAGCGAGCGCCTCAGTCAAGCCCAACAGGCAGCCGTCGATCGAGGAGCGGTCGCCGGCGTGTGGCGGGCGCCCTCGGTTCAGCCCGTCATCGTCGACGGCATCGCCGACTTCAAGTCCAAGGTCCACGAGCTCTTGTTCGAACGGCTCGGCACCCGACTGTTCGAGGCCTCGAGCAGCGATCAGCTGCACGCCCTGGTGGTCAACGAGATCAGCGCGCTGATGTCGGCGACCGAAACGGCACTGTCGCCTGAAGAGCGCCAGCTCCTCGTGAACGACATCGCCCGCGACGTGATGGGCCTGGGCCCGATCGAGCAGTTCCTCGCCGATCCCACCGTCACCGAGGTGATGGTCAACGGCACCAGCTGCATCTACGTCGAGCGCAACGGCATCATCGAGCAGACCGCAGCCCGATTCATCTCGGAGGACCATCTGCGACGTGTGGTCGATCGGATCGTCTCATCGGTGGGACGTCGCGTCGACGAATCCTCGCCGATGGTCGATGCCCGCCTCGCCGACGGGTCACGTGTCAACGTGATCGTGCCGCCGCTGTCGCTGGACGGTTCGATCCTGACCATCCGCAAGTTCGCCGCAGATCCGTACCAGGCGACCGATCTGATCGCGATGGGCACGATGACCGAGCAGGCGGCTGCGGTGCTGGCCGCAGCGGTGGAGGGTGGCATGAACATCCTCATCTCCGGTGGTACGGGCACCGGTAAGACCACGCTGCTGAACGTGCTGTCGAGTTTCGTGCCGAGCGTGGACCGGATCGTCACCATCGAGGACGCGGTCGAACTGCAGTTGCACCAGGAGCACGTGATCCGCCTCGAGGCCCGCGTCGCCAACATCGAGGGCCAAGGGGAGATCACCATCCGAGATCTCGTGCGCAACGCATTGCGCATGCGTCCCGACCGGATCATCGTCGGTGAGGTCCGTGGCGCAGAGGCGCTCGACATGCTCCAGGCGATGAACACCGGCCACGACGGCTCGATGTCCACTGTGCATGCCAACAGCCCGAGGGACGCACTGGCCAGACTCGAAACGATGGTGTTGATGGCGGGCTTCGACCTGCCGACCCGAGCGATCCGCGAGCAGGCCGCATCAGCGCTGAACCTCATCGTGCACGTCGATCGGTTCCGCGACGGCTCGCGCCGTATCAGCCACGTGACCGAGGTGGTCGGGATGGAGGGTGAGATCATCACGCTCCAGGACGTCTACCGGTTCGACTACAAGGCCATGAATCTAGTCGCGACCGGCATCCGGCCGGAGTTCGCCGATCATCTCGCCGACCGAGGAGTCACCTTGCCCAAGGGTCTCTTCGGCGGATCGGACTTGTGGCGATGAGTCGACTGCACCGCCTCGCCACACTCGCGGCCATGCTGCCGCTGGCGGCGCTCTGTTCGACCGGTGCCCTCGGAGGCGCGAGCGCCGGCGCCCAGGCACCGGCCGTGAACCTGGAGGTGATGCTGGCCATCGACACGTCCGGCAGCATGCGACCAGCCATCGAGGCCGCCAAGGCGGCCGCCACCGAGTTCGTGACGTCGATGCCGCCCGAGGTGCCCATCGGCGTCGAGACGTTCGGCGACTCAGTTTCGGTGCTTACCTCTCCGACGACCGACCGTGCGCTCTTGACCCAGCAGATCGGCGGGATCGTCGCCACAGGTGACACCGCGCTCTACGACGCGATCATCGCCGCGACCGGGCTGTTCACGCCCACCGTCGAGCAGAAGGTCATCGTCTTGTTGTCGGACGGCAGGGACGACGGCAGCCGGGCAACCCTCGACACTGCGGTCGCCGCGCTCCAAGGGGTGAGTGTGGAGGCCATCAGCCTGACGACGGCGGAGACCGACATCGCCAGTCTTTCGGCGCTCGGCGCGGTCACTTCCGCCGACGATGCTGTCGGCGTCTCCGCGGCGTTCGCTCGCGTCGCCGGCCTGCTCGCCGCGACCGTAGAGCCGGTGGTGGCGACGACGACCGTTGCACCGGAAACGACGGTGGCAGCTTCGACCACGCTTGCACCGTCGACCACGCTCGCGCCGGCCACCACCGTGGCGGCGACAACGACCGTGCCGAACCGCACGCCCGTTCCTGTGGCGGCCAACACGTCGGCGCAGCCCCCGTCGTCCGCTCCCTTGTGGCTGGGCGCACTCGGTGTGTTCGTCGGTCTGTTCCTCCTCGGACTGCTGTTCTTCCCCCGAGCGCGGGTGTCGAAGGCCCGTCTGGGCATCGAACAGCCGCGCAGTGTGTCCGAGATGGGCAAGCGCACCATCTCGGCCGTCGAGGCAGCGCTCGAGCGGCACGGCAAACGGGCGGACTTCGCGACGACCCTCTCTGTCGCCGACATCTCGATGCAGCCTGGCGAGTTCATCGGGGTGGTCGCCATCGTCGCGATCGTGTCCGGTCTGGTCGGCCTGCTCCTCGGTGGACCGATCGTGGCAGTGCTCACGGCGGTGGTCGTCTGCCTTGGAGCAAGGATCTATGTGCGCCGCACCAAGGCCAAGCGCCAGGCAGCGTTCGCCGAGCAGTTGCCCGAAGTGCTCCAATTGGTGACCACGTCGCTGCGCAGCGGGTTCGGTCTGGCCCAGGCGCTCGGCTCGGTCGCCGAGGAGGCCGAAGAGCCCTCTCGGAGCGCGTTCGCCCAGGTGCTGGTCGAAGCGCGACTCGGACGGGACCTCTCCGACGCGATGCGCGCCCTGGCGCGGCGGATGGACAGCGACGACCTGGAGTGGGTGGTGGGAGCGATCGACATCAACCGGGACACCGGCGGGAACCTCTCGGAGATCCTTCGCACGGTGGGCGCGACGATCCGCGAACGCGAACGCATGGCCCGCCAGGTCGCCACCTTCACGGCCGAGGGTCGCCTGTCGGCCCAGATCCTCACCGTGATGCCCTTTGTGTTGGCCCTGTGGCAATGGCGCACCAACCCGGACAACTTCGCTCGGCTGACGCACGGCAGCGGACTCGTCGCACTCGTCATCGCCGGCATCCTGATGGTCGTGGGAACGTTCTGGACGCACCGCATCGTCAACTCCATCAAGTCATGACACCGCGACAGGGAAGGCACTCATGAATTTCACCATCATTTTCGGCTCCATGGCGGTGGTCGGATCCGTCGGCGTCCTGTGGTGGGGCCTCAGCGCCCGACCACACGCTGCCCGCGCCAACCTCTTCGCGGGCCTGGAACGACTCGAAACGATCTCCCACCCGTCGTCGTCGTGGCTGCCCCGTCTCGGCCAGGCGACACGGCGGCTCCTTCCCCGTCCGCTCGTGGACGGTCTCGAGGTCAACCTCGTCCAGGCCGGCCACCCGTACAGACTCGACCTTGCCCGCATTCTGGGAATCAAGGTCGTGCTCGCCGGTTTCACTGCGGTGCTGCTGGTGCTCGCCGGCCATCCGGTGTACGCAATCGTTGGCGCGGCGCTGATGTTCTTCCTCCCCGACTACTGGGTGCTGAGCACCCGCGACAAGCGGCAAGCTGCGATGCAGTCCGATGCCGCCGACATCATCGACCAACTCACCATTTGCGTGGAAGCCGGTCTCGGTTTCGACGCAGCGCTCGCTCGAGTGAGCACAACGACGACCGGTGCCCTGACGGACGAGCTTCGTCGGACGATCGGCGACATCCAGTCCGGTATGCCGAGGGCCCAAGCCTTGAGGATGCTCGCCGACCGCGCCCAGATCGTCGAGATCCGCCAGTTGGTCACCGCACTGCTCCAAGCGCAGCAGCACGGCGTGCCGATGGCCGAGACGCTGCGGAACCAGTCGACCGAAATGCGACTGAGGCGCAAGCAACGAACCGAGGAGAAAGCAGCCAAGCTGACCGTCAAGATGCTGTTCCCGATCGTGGTTTGCTTCTTGCCGGTGTTCATGATCATCGTGGTAGCCCCCGCAATCTTGACCATCGGTGACGGGTTCTAAGGACCCCCATCGTGCGCGCACCTCGACATCGCCCCATTGCATGGCCCGTCTTCGTCGCCCGCCGCGATGACCGCCCTGCAGAGCACCATCGCTGCAGCGACGTCGCCTCCGACCCGACGTCGGGGCCCTCTCTGCCCTCCACCGGTGCAGAATCGTGTCCCGTCTGCCCGACGTGCGGTCACTCCCTGGGGAGCGACGAGCTCGAACGATCCGAGGATGAACCGAGGTGAGCATCAGCTTCGCCAGCGGCTCGCAGGTGTGACCGGGGGCTCGGCCACCGTGATCTTCGGCCGGGGTGAATCCTCAAGGAACGTTCAAGAAGGGATTGGCCCCTTTCCCTGAACCACCCAACGGATCTAGTGTCGCGCCTCATCACCGGCTTGGCGGCTCGGTGAGGAGATTCTGAGGACCGGTGGGACATATGCGGCCGACGCGGTGGGCATCGGAGCAACAAGCTCGAGTGCAGCAGAGCGACGTCCGGCGTCGAGCCGCGGCCAAATGCAGCACCACCGACCATGGCGGAGGCCGACAGGCGGCCGAAGTCGACCGTGCGGTCCGTTGATGAGCGGCCGCGTCCTGCTCGTCGAAGAGCAGTCGCTGGTCGCGCTCGGGTTGGAGCTGGTGCTATCGGCATCGCACTGGGATGTCGAATCGATCAGCGGCACAGCGACGGAGCTGGTCGCTCGTGCCGAACGGTTCCAGCCGCACTGCGTGCTGCTCGACATCCACGTCAGCGGAGGAGTCGGCAAGGGCATCGAACTGATCGGTCCCCTGAAGTCGACGTGCGCGCCGGTGGTGGTGCTTACCTCGGAGCGCCGCCGAATCGTGTTGGCGGAGTGCCTCGAGGCAGGCGCCTCCGGTTGGATCAACCTGAGTGCGAGAGTCGACGAGGTCGACGCCACGCTCACGCACGTCCTTGCCGGTCGTGCACTGATCGGGCGAGCCGAGCGATCGGCACTGCTCGAGGAGCTCAGGCTGGAACGGGCGCACACGGTGAGCTCGGACGCCGCCTTCAGCCAGTTGACGCACCGGGAGGCGCTCGTGCTCGGCGGACTCGTCGACGGGCTCTCCGCCGAGGAGATCGCCGAGGCGCACTTCGTGGCGTTGAGCACCGTGCGATCCCAGATCCGCTCCGTGTTGCAGAAACTGGGCGTGCGGTCACAACTCGCGGCGGTCGCGCTCGCAGGCGACCATCGCGACCTGCTCCCGAGGCTCGTCCGACCCGCGAACAGCCGACGACGGAGCCACCCCGGCAGCGTTCTCCGCTGCGCGCCCGAATTCAGGCGGTGACACGGCGTTCGTGTCCGCAGACCCTGGCGTGATCAACCTACGATCGTGGTCGCACAGATCAGATGCGACGGTTGAGATGGGTGGGGGGCGCATGACGCAGCAACTGTCGGAGAACTGGGCCACGCTGTGGGAGGCGCTGGCCGATGCCCAACCCGACCACGTCGCCGTGGTGGTCGGCGACCGCCAGATGCGCTGGCGCGACCTGGACCATCGAGCAGCCAAGCTGGCCGGCGCACTCACCGCAGCGGGCGTCGGCGCGACCAGCAAGGTCGGGCAGTTGCTCTACAACTGTCCCGAGTACCTGGAGACGGTCTACGCGCTGTTCAAGGTGCGGGCCACTCCCGTCAACGTGAACTACCGCTACGTCGCCGACGAGGTCGCGTACATCCTCGACAATGCCGACGCCGAAGTGATCGTCTTCCACGGATCGCTCGGCGACCGACTCGCTGGAGCGACGGACCGGCTGCCTCACCTGAAGCTGCTGCTCCAGGTCGACGACGGCAGTCCGTTGGTCGCCGGCGCCCAGTGGTACCACGAGTTCCTCGACGCGGCCGACCCCGCGCCGCGGATCGAGCGATCCGGTGAGGACTACCTGTTCTTGTACACGGGCGGCACGACGGGCATGCCCAAGGGCGTGATGTGGCGCCACGTCGATCTGTTCGGTGCACTCGGCTTCACGAGCTACCTCTCGATGGGGCTCGACGTTCCGACCACCCCTGAGCAGGTGGGACGAGTCGCTGCCGAGCTGAACGGAGCCGGCCGTAGCCCGGTGAACCTGTGCGCTCCCCCGCTGATGCACGGCACGGCGCTGTTCCTGGCGATCGGCGCGTTCATCCTCGGCGGCACCGTGGTGCTGCTCGGCGGGCGCCGCTTCGACGCGGACGAGCTGTGGGGACTCGTCGAAGAACACCGCGTCACCCAGCTGTCGATCGTGGGCGACGCGTTCGCGCGACCGATGGTGGCGGCCCTCGAGGCTGCCGAGGCGCATGGCCGGCGGTACGACCTGTCGACGGTGCAGCGCATCGTGTCGACCGGTGCCACGTTGTCGGCCGACCACAAGCGGGCGTTCCAACAACGGTGTGCCGGTGCGGTGATCATGGACATGATCGGTGCCAGCGAGGGTGGCCCGTTCGCCGTGTCGATGACCATGCCCGGAACCCAACCTGCGGCCACGGCGGTCTTCACCGCGCCGCCCAACGCGGTGGTGATCGACGACGAAACCGGCCTGCCCGCCGAGCGCGGCTCGGGCATCATCGGCATGCTGGCCGTGAGCGGCGCGATGCCCCAGGGGTACTGGAAGGACGAGGCCAAGTCGGCGAGCACGTTCCGCGTGATCGAGGGCACCCGGTACACCGTGCCCGGCGACTATGCGACGATCGAAGCCGACGGGACGGTCCACCTGCTCGGCCGTGGTTCGGTGTGCATCAACACAGGCGGCGAGAAGGTGTACCCCGAGGAAGTCGAAGTGGCCGCTCGGTCACATCCGGGCGTGCTCGACTGCAACGCGGTCGGGGTTGCCGACGAGCGCTTCGGCCAAGCCGTGGTGCTGGTCGCGTCGCGGGCGACGGGCACCGCCGCGACCGACGCCGAGGTGATCGACCACGTCCGCAGCCAGCTCGCCGCGTACAAGGCCCCCAAACGCGTGGTGTGGGTGGAGGCCGTGTACCGCAGCCCGAGCGGCAAGGCCGACTACCGCTGGGCCTCCGCAGCGGCCATCACCCCTGACCGATAGCGTCCTGCCGGTGAACGACCGGCCGACCGCAACTCCCGCCGGTTGGTTCCCCGACCCGCTCGGCCGCTACGACCATCGGTGGTTCAACGGAACGTCGTGGACCGCCGACGTGTCCGTCGACGGAGGTCGTTTCGTCGATCCCTCACCGATGTCGGGAATCAGCGGCCCGGACGCACCGGCGCACGCAGCGCTCGGATCGCCGAGTGCTGCCTTCGGTGCTCCGTTCGGCACGCCGATCGCCGGCACGACTCAGCCGTCGCGCACGCTGGCCGTGCTGGCGCTGATCGCCGGTCTCGTCTCGGTCCTCACCGGCTGGATGCCGATCGTCTTCGTCGTCGGCGCCGTCGCGGGCATCGCCGCGATCGCGTTGGGTGTCGTTGCACGAGGTCGCACGAAGCAAGGCAGGGCACGAGGTCGGGGCATGGCGCTCGCGGGCCTCATCCTCGGACCGATCGGCCTCGCGTCGTGTGTGGTCGGCGTGCTCCTCACGGGTGCACTTCTGCGCGAAGTGCGTGAGTACACCGAGCCAGGCCCGGTCGACGTCGTGGTGGAGACGTGCGTGGTGGATGGGCGCGCCGTGCGAACGAGCGGAACGATCGAGAACCTCGACGACCGGACACACGACTACTCGATCGTGATCGAGGTGGTCGACGGAGGCGACGTGGTCGATCGGGACAACGTCGCAGTCGACGGCGTCACCGCAGGTGAGGTGCGTCGTTGGGAGCACCTCATCCTCACCCGCCGCGACACCCCGGCCAATGCCGACTGCGACGTCTTCGCCGTCAACGGCCCGTTCCCGTTCGGTCTCGACCCGAACCCCTGACCCCGGTCGGGCTCAGGCCGGAAGGGTCACGATCTGGATGTACTGGGTCGGCAGTGCCCAGCGACGGATCGCCTCGGCGACGTCATCACGGGTGATCTCCTGCGCGACGAAGTACTCGTTCACGTAGTCGACGATGTCGGCGTTGCCCGAGGGATCGACCAACACCTTCAGAACCTCGTCGTTGATCGTCTGGTTGTCGATGAAGCCCAAGCTCTCGACGACGACCGCCTGTGCCGACGAGAACTCCTCGGCCGACGGCCCCGCCTGACGCAGGTCTTCCAGCTCGACCAGCACCTGCCGCGCCACGTCTGCCACCAGCGCAGGCGATGTCGACACCGAGACGTACAGCTCGGCGTTCGGCGTCGGACCGCCGGTGATCTGGAACGATGCCGACGGCGAATAGGTCTCGCCCAACTCCTCCCGCAACCGATCGACCAGGCGACTGCTCACCAGCTCGGCGACGATCAGGCCCACCGTGTCGTCGGCGCGCGACGGCGTTGCCGGCGCAGTCCACAGCGTGGTGACGGCAGCTCGTTCGCCCGTGCCGGCGCGCACGGTCTCGCGAACGACGCCGGCTGGCGGGGCCGGCTCGGCGAAGTCGACGTTCTCGACTCGACCGGTCGACGGCAGCGTGCCGAGGTACCTGCGAGCCAGATCCTCCACCTCGTCCACGTCGACATCGCCGCTGATCGCGAACACCCAGTCCGACGCGTCTCCGTAGCGATCGCGCATCACGCGTTCGATCCCGTCGACGTCGACGGTCTCCAGCTGGGCAGCATCGAGATCGAGGAATCTCGGGTCGTCGTAACGGGCCTCGAGCAACGCCACCGCTCCCGCGTAGTCGGGATCGGAGCCGGGGTTCTCCGCGAGCGGCAGCGCGTCGGCGAGGTAGTTCTCCAACGCGACGCGATCGACCCGCGGATCGGTCATCAGCAGGTGCACGTACTGGAACAGCGCTTCGGTGTCCTTCGTCGCCGAGTAGCCCGTGAGATCCTCGGTGAACGCGCTGATCGAGGCGTAGAGATCGATCTCGCGATCGGCGACGAACGCGTCGAACGCGACCGGATCGACGTCGGCCACACCGCTCTCGTACACGACCTCACCGGCCACGGAAGCATCTGGCAGATCGGCCTCCGCGACGGCGGTGAGACCACCGGGACTGCGACCGTCGAACTGCAGGTACCCCTCGACGATCTTCGTCGGATTGATCACCACCCGTACGCCGTTGGCGAACTCGAGCACGGTCGGATCGAAGCCATCGAATGCAACGTCTCCGGCCAACGCAAAGCGGTCGATCTCGGCCACCGGCTCGGGCGACGCCATCAACTCGTCGAGCGATTCGGCCGTGTCGCGACGCGACGCGAGCGGGCGGGTGCTCGTGGTTTCGGCGATGGTCACGAGCTCGTCCACCGACGGCGCATCGATGGCCTCGGCCTGCGGCAGGCTGACGAACATGTGCGGTCCTGACCGCTCCCAGCGATCGACGAACGCCCACGCCAGCGTCTGTGGAGTCACCCGATCGAGCACCGCATCGACGAAGTCGAACTGGCGTTGAGCGGACACCACCCCGTCGTCGTCGAGGAAGTCGGTCACATAGCCGTCGGCGAACTCGGCGTCTTGCCGTGAGCCTTGGCCTTCGATCGCCGACACGTTGGCGCTGCGAACCGTGCCGACCGCCCGAGCGACCTCAGCGTCGGTGACGCCGAAGCGCCGCACACGCTCGTACTCGTCGAGGATCGCGGTGATCGATGCCGTCACCCCGTCGCCGCTCACCTCGATCGAGATCTCCGGCGCATCGAGGGACCGCACGTACGAACTGGATGTCGCCGACGCCGAACGGAACGGCGCCGTGCCGCGGGCGGCATCGTCCGACAGACGCGTCGCGATGATGTCGAACACGAGTTGGTCGAGGATCGATCGCTGCACGCGCTCCTCGACGGAGCGATCCAGATCGATCGCGAGGGGCAGCGTCACGAAGGCATAGCCGCTCGTGAGGTCGGGATCGGAGAACACGCTCGCTTCCGGCACCGGGCCCGGGGCGAAGGTCAGCTCGGGCCGCGGTGTGGTGTCACCCCGGGCGACCACCGACTCGAATCGATCGATGATGCCCTGCTCGATCGCGCCGGCATCGACATCGCCCACCACGACGATCGCCGCGTTGTCAGGCCGGTACCACGTGTCGTAGAAGCGCCGGAGCGGTTCGGTGGTCATCCCCGAGATCGCTTCGGAGGTGCCGATCGGCTGTTGACCCTCGTACGGCGTGCCGTCGAAGAAGAGCGCATCGATCGCCGCGAACGCGCGACCGTCGACCGACTCCTCACGACCCCGGAACTCGTCGAGCACGACCCCGCGTTCCGATGTGACCGCATCTTCGGTGATCGTCGCCGCGCTGAGCCACTCGCTCAACACGTCGAGACCGGTGTCGACCACGTCGCGATCGTTCGGCATGGTGAGCTCGTAGACGGTTTCGTCGGTGCTCGTGTAGGCGTTGACATCTGCACCGAAGGCAGCACCGAAGCTGCGCAGCACTGCGGTGAGCTCGTTGTCCGGGAACCGCTCGGTGCCGTTGAACAACATGTGCTCGAGGAAGTGCGCCGCGCCCGATTGGTCCGGGTCCTGCAACGCAGAACCGGCGTCGACGGCCAGCCACATCGAGACGCTGCCACCGGGGTTGTCGTTGGCGCGCACGTAGTACCTGAGCCCGTTGTCGAGCGTGCCGCTCACGGTCTCGGGATCTGGCTCGCCCAGCGACGGCAACCCCTGTGCGTCGGGCACCTCGGTCGCCGTGGCCGGGAAGGCGTCATCGGCACCACCATCGGAGCCGGAGACCGTGGCCGTCGGGTCGGTCCCGCTGCCTTCCGTGGCGCCCGCGCTCTCGGTGGACACCGAAGAACTCGCGCGCTCGTCGTCAGGCGAGCATCCGGCAGCGAGGCCGACCATCACCACCGACAGAGCCACAGCGAGCGTTCGAGTCGTCCGGAGTCGCATCCGTCCGACTCTACGGACCGCGTCGGAGAATTCGGAACGATGCTCGACTTCTTGAACCGACGTTGAAAGGCAGCAACCGACGATGCGTAGTGGCACAGTGGCTGCACCGGGTCGGCATGGACCTGACGATCGGCGGACCCGGTCAGTCGTGGTTGAAGATCACACCTGCTTCACGGGCTCTGGCCGTGGCTGCGCCCATCTTGGCGCCGTCGTAGCCGACGCGGAGTCCGGGCGCGATCGATACGACGACGCGCCGCGGGGAGTCGAGCATCTTGGCGAACTCGAGCACACGGTCGGGGCCGTACTTGCCCATCAGCCGCTCGGCCAGGAGGGGATAGAACCACTGTCGGGTCTCGTCGTCCTCGTGCACCGTGGCGATGCCCTTGAACGTCACCGTCTTGTTCGCCCCCATCGACGTGCCACTGGAGGTGATGGTGACCACCACCCGCGGGTCGCGGCGGATGGCAGGGATGCGCTTGCGTTGCCCGCTGGCCGTCATCCAGATGGTGCCGTCGTCGGTGCGGAGGTAGCTCATGATCGCGGCCATGGGCGATCCGTCCTTGGTGACCCAGCCGAAGGTGCATTCGTTCTGCTCGGCGATCAGTCGCTCTTCGTGCTCGGGGTCGAGGCCGTAGACGGTGACGTCTTCGTAGTTGGTGATCAGATTCGGTTCGCTGCTCATCGGGGAATCGCTTTCTCGGTCGGGTTCACGTGGAGCTCTCGGTGGGGAGGGTGGGGAGATCGAAGTGGCCGGCGTTGGCGCTCAGGCCACCATCGACGGCCAGCACCACGCCGTGCACGAAGCTGGCTGCGGGCGACGCGAGGAACCAGATCGCTTCCGCCAGCTCACTCGGCTGGCCCCAGCGCTGCAACGGGATGCGGCGAGCCATCGCGGCATGCACCTCGGGCATCGTGGTCAGCCGCTGCGTCATGCCGGTCTCGACCGGGCCGGGCGCGACGGCGTTGATGCGGATGCCCTGACTGCCGTAGTCCATCGCCATGCCGCGCACGAGGTTGATCACCGCTGCCTTGGATGCGTTGTACGCCCAGTTGCGCGGGTCGCCACCGAGGCCCGACGTGGATGCCGTCACGACGATCGCGCCGCTGCCACTGCTGGCTCGCATCGCCGGCGCAGCGTGCCGCACGCCGAGCGCGACGGCGCGCACGTTCACTGCGACGATCCGGTCGAACATCTCGATCGCAGCAGGATCTTCCACGTGCAATCCACCCGCGATGCCGGCGTTCAGCACGGCCACGTCGAGGCGGCCGAATCGGTCGAGCGCTGCAGCGACCGCCGCCGCGTCGGTGGCTTCGAGCGTCACGTCGCCAGGCAGCGCGACCACCTCTGCGACGCCGTCGGTCCAAGCGAGTGACTGCTCGGTGAGATCGACCGCCACCACGGCGAACCCACGCGCCAGGAACAGCTCGGCCGTCGCTCGGCCGATGCCCGAACCGGCGCCGGTGACGATGGCAACGGATCGATCTCCCGTTCCGACGTTCATCCGAAGGCTCCGACCCGCACGCGCGGGGCTCGCGCCGCTGCAACTCGCCGTGAGGTCATGGCCGCACCCTATGCTCCGCGCAGTTCAGAACTTCGAGTGGGGGTACTTCCATGGATCTTGGTCTTGCTGGCAAGAAGGCAATCGTCACGGGTGGCAAGCGGGGCCTCGGCTTCGCGACCGCTCAGCTGCTGGCGGAAGAAGGCTGCGACATCGCCTTCTGCGCCCGCGGTGACGTGTCCGAGGCAGTCGCCGCGCTGGAGGCGACCGGTCGCAAGGTGTACGGCGCCGGCATCGATGCCTCGGATGCAGATGAGTACAAGGGTTGGCTCGCCCAGGCTGCCGAGCAGCTCGGCGGCTGCGACATCTTCATCCACAACATGTCGGGTGCAAGTGGCCGAGGCGAGGCCGCGTGGGTGAACAACCTCAACCTCGACATCTTCGGTCTCACCCGAGCACAGGAGGTGCTGGCGCCGATCATGGAGGCGGGCGGCGGTGGCTCGATCGTGTGCCTGTCGTCGATCGCCGCGCAGGAGGAGTTCGCCGGCCCCGGCAGCTTCGGTCCGATGAAGGCCGCCATGGTCGCGTATGCGAGCAACCTGTCGCAGTCGCTGGCGCCCAAGGGCATTCGCGTGAACATGGTGTCGCCCGGCCCGGTCTTCTTCGAAGGCGGCAACTGGGACACGATCAAGACGCACATGACCGCGTTCTACGACACCATCGTCGACAAGATGCCGCTCAAGCGCCTCGGTGAGCCGAAAGAGGTGGCCAACACGATCGCGTTCCTGGCCTCCCCCGCAGCCAGCCTGATCACCGGTGCCAACGTCGTCATCGACGGCGGGTACACCAAGCGCATCAACTTCTGAGTCGGCCCACGATGGCCAGGCGCATCAACGCCCACCTCGTCGTCGGCGGCTGGTGGCACGACTTCGACTACGCACGACTGCAGCTGCTGCAGCTCCTCGGCGACGATCACGAGATCCGTACCTCGGTGGCCGGCGACTACGAGGACTCCGACGTCATCGACGGCTGCGACCTGCTCATCTCGTACACCTGCAACGTGCGACCCTCCGAAGCAGCGCAGCAACGATTGCGCTCGTGGGTCGAACGCGGCGGACGATGGTTCGCACTCCATGCCACGAATTCGGCCATCGACCCTCCCCGCAAGCTGGGCGAGGCGCCGTTCGCAACGCCTCGCGCGTTCCCCACCTTCGCCGACACCCTCGGCAGCCAGTTCCTGTCGCACCCTCCGATCGAGCCGTACACGGTGACGGTGTCACCGGGCGCCGAGACCGACCCGCTGGTCGTCGGCATCGAACCCTTCGACGCCGACGACGAGCTGTACATGTGCGAGTACCACGGTCAGCTCGAACCGCTGCTCGAGACACGCTGGAGCGGCGACACGGGCGCGGGGTTCGCCGAGAAGGACTGGCCGATCGACGAACCGCGACTCGTGATGTACCGGCGACCGTTGGGCGAGGGCTGCGTGCTGTACTTCACGCTCGGTCACTGCCGGAGCCACTACGACATGATCGCGCCTCCGTTCAACGGCATGTACTGGCCGCGCATCGAGCGCGGTGCCTGGGAGCTCGACGAGTTCCACACGCTGCTGCGTCGTGGCATCGACTGGGCATGCGAGCCGGCGCGAACCGAGATCCCGGCTGATGCTGCGGGCGGGACGAACTGATGCTCACCGGACTCGTCACCGGACAGCGGCGCTTCGAGCTGGTCGACGTGCCCGAACCCGAGGCGGGGCCGTCGCTCGCGGTCGTGCAGGTCAGCAAGTGCGGCATCTGCGGCACCGACCTCCACGGCTTCCTGGGCAGCACCCCGTACAACCCGGCGATCTGCGGTCATGAATGGGTGGGCATCGTCTCGGCCGTCGGTGCGGGCGTCAGCTCGGTCAGCGAGGGCGATCGGGTGGTGTTGGCTTCTCCCCCGTCGTGCGGCCAGTGCAGCGAGTGCCTCGCCGGTCGGCCGGCCTATTGCCCGATCGCGTTCTTGGGCATGATCGGCCGCGACCCGCTGGCGCCCAAGCACGGCGGATTCGCCCGGGCGATCGCCGTCGATGCCGCCCGCCTGGTGAAGGTGCACGCCCCCATCACCGACGATCAGGCTGCGGTGGTGGAGCCAGCCGTGGTTGCGTTGCACGCCGTCGGCCGGATGTTGCCCCGCGACGGAGAGACGGTGGTGGTGCAGGGCTGCGGACCGATCGGATTGCTCACGCTGCAGTGCGCGATCGCCCGCGGTGCCTCCCATGTGGTCGCGATCGAGCCGGCCGCCAACCGGCGAGAGCTGGCGCTCACGTTGGGAGCGGCGGAAGCGATCCATCCGTCGGAGGCGACGGAGCGCTTCGGCCGCCACGGCGCCGACCTGGTGTACGAGTGCGCCGGCATTCCGTCGACCATCCAGCAAGCGGTCGATCTGGCCCGCCGCGGGGGGCGCGTGAACATCGTCGGACTCGCCAGCGGTGCGGCGACGATCTCGCCGCACACGTGGTTGATCAAGGAGATCACGGTGACCGCGGCGATCGCTCACCTGCACCACGAGGTGGCCGACGTGATCGATCTCATCGCCGACGGCTCGGTGCAGACCGAGCCGCTGCACGATCGAACCGTCAGCCTCGCCGAACTGCCTGCGGCGATCGAGGAGCTGGCGGACGATCCCAGCAGCGCGATCAAGGTGCTGGTCGACCCCACCCTCTGAGGTACCGGCGCGAGCGCGTCGGCAAGAGGGTGTCGCTATGTCGTCACGTCGACGTCGTTGCCGCCACCCATGCCTCGTACATCCGGGCGTACGGTCCCTCGACGGCGACCAGGTCGGCGTGTGCGCCGTCCTGCACCAAACGCCCGTGCTCGAGCACGAGCACTCGATCGGCTCGTGCCGCTGTGGACAGGCGATGTGCGATCGAGATGGTGGTCCGACCCACGGCCAGCTTGTCGAGTGCTCGGGTGAGCCGCACCTCGGTGAGCGCGTCGACGGACGACGTCGCTTCGTCGAGCACCAGGACATCGGGGTCGACGAGCGACGCACGGACGAGCGCGACCAGCTGGCGTTCCCCCGCGGACAACGCCGAGCCGCGCTGGCCGACGTCGGTGTCGAGTCCGTCGGGCAAGCTCTCCAACCAGTCACCCAGGTCGAGATCGACCACGGCTTGTTCGACTTCGCGCGGCGACAGCGACGGGCGGGCGAATCCGAGGTTCGCCGCGATCGTGCCGTCGAAGAGGAACGGCTCCTGTGGCACCACGACGAGCCGGCTGCGCAGCTCGACGTTCGACACCTGGGTGAGCGCCACGCCTCCGATCCTCACCACGCCTGCCGTCGGATCGGCGAGCCGGGCCACCAGTCGGCCCAGCGTCGTCTTGCCCGACCCCGTCTCGCCCACCATCGCGACCTGCTGGCCGGCGGGGATGTGGGCGTTCACATCGATCAGAACCGGCGGTTCGTCTTCATCGCGGCGCGATTGATACGAGAACGTGACGCGTTGGATGTCGACGTCGAGTGCACCTTCGGGGATGTGGACGGGATGCGCCGGCTCTGGAGGGCCGATCGGGATCTCGAGGATGCCGAGCACACGGCGCAGGCCGGCGACCGCGGTCTGGGTCTGGTCGATCACCTCGGTGAACTGGGCGACCGGTTCGAGGAATCGGTAGGTCAGGAAGACGAAGCCGATGAGCGCACCCGCCGTCAGCCCGCTGTCGGGCCCGCGCAACAGTCCCACCGTCACCACCGACGACACTGTGAGAACGCTGAACACCTCGCCGCTGGGGAACAGGAACGCCTCGATCGTGCCGGCTCTGATGAACGAGTTCGAGCGCTGATGGCTGTCGCGTCGCGTGATCGCGGCGTACTGCTCGCCGGCGTCGTAGGCGCGGAGGGTCTCGGCTCCCGAGATCACCTCGCTGATGCTGGTGAGCACCTGGGCGTTGTCGACGCGAGCACGCTCGTAGGCCGCGACGAGGTGGCGCTGCACGCGGTGGAGCACGAAACCCAGGGGTGCCGCGACGACGAACGCGACCAGGGCCAACATCCAGTCGTACGCCAGCATCACGCTGGCGACCATCAACATCAGCGTGCCCTCGAGCAACCAGGCCAGCGCCCCCCACGAGAAGAACTGGGCCAGCGTCTCGACATCGCCGGTGACCCGCGCGACCAGCGCACCCTTCTTCTCCTCGTTGTGATCGGCGATGCTCAGCCGATGGATGTGTTCGAACAGGCGCACGCGCAACGCGTAGAGCGCCTCCTCACTGCGAGTACCGAGACGCTTCACGGCCGTGCGCTGGGCCACCGTGCCGACGATCACTGCGGCCAGGCCGATCAGGGCGAACGTCGTGATCGTGCCGACCCGAACGTTGTCCGGCTCGAAGCCCTTGTCGATCGACTGCTGGACGAGGATCGGCATGGCCAAGCGGCCCGCAGCACCCACCATCGCGAGCGCGAGCGTGAGCCCGAAGCCACTCTTCAGCGCCGGCGCCTCCTGCACGCCCTTGCCGATCGTCTCGACAGCCGTCCACCGACCGAGCGGTTCACTGATGGTCATGGCGCCAGCCCACCGTCTGCGAGGTCCGACGCCAACTCGTCTCGATCGTGTTCGAACGCCTGCATCAACTCCGCATACGGTTCACTCGATGCCATCAGCTCGTCATGGCTGCCGTGCGCCACGACGACCCCGTCGGCAAGGTACAGCACCTCGTCGGCGAGTGCGATCGTGGATGGTCGGGACGCCACAGCGATCACCGTGGTGTCGGCCAGCGTGGCGCGCAGGTTCGAGAGGACCTTGGCCTCGGTGGTGGGATCGAGCGCCGACGTGGTGTCATCGAGCAACAACAGATCGGGACGGCGCACCAGCGCACGCGCGAGCGCGATGCGCTGCCGCTGACCTCCGGACAGCCCGACGCCCCGCTCGCCGACGATGGTGTCGAGGCCCTCGGGCAGCTCGTCGACGAACCCTGCCTCTGCGGTCGCCAGGGCGCCACGAACCGCATAGTCATCGATCGGCGCGCCAAGGGTCACGTTGTCGCGAACCGATCCGGCGAACAAGAAGGGCTCCTGGAACACCAGGGTCGTGACTCCGTCGGGGACGGTGATGGTTCCAGCGGATGTCTCGACGAGACCGGCGATCGCATGCAACAGCGTGGTCTTGCCGGCGCCGGTGGAACCCACGACTGCGACGGTGCGACCGGACCCGACGTGAGCGTCGACGCCCTGCAACACCTCACGCTCGCCGTCGTGGCTCACCACGACACCGAGGACGTCGACGGTGTTGCCTGATCGACGCCCCAGCCGGACCTGCGGATCGGCCTCGATCGGCTCATCGAGCAGTTGGCGGAGACGGGCCCACCCTGCCTGCGACCGAGGCAGCTCGCTGAACGCGTACCCGATGATCCTGAGCGGGAACACCATGAGCGTGAAGAGATAGATGAAGCTGGTCAGCTCACCGACGGTGATCGCTCCTGCTCGCACTCGGTAGGCACCGCCGATGAGCAGTCCGATGTTGACGATGTTGGGCACGCCGTCGAGCAGCGACTCGAAGGTGCTCCGCAGGCGCACCGTTTCGATGCGTGCCTGGCGCAGGCGCGCCGCGATCACCGCCAACCGGTCGGTCTCACGACGCTCGGCGCCGAAGGCCTTCACCACGTGCACCCCGTCGAAGCTCTCGTGCACGGCTGAGCTGAGCTTGCCCAGCTCCGTCTGCGCCGCTTCGAAGTAGCCATCGACGTGGCGCTGGTAGAAGATGTTGAGGCTGAGCATCGCCGGAAACACGAGAACAGCTGCCAGGCCGAGGACCGGATCGGTGAGCACCAGCCATACCGCCGACAGTCCCAACATCACCACGACGCCACTGGCGTAGGGCAGCGGTTGCAACACCGCCGTCGCCGCCTCCGCGTCGACCCCTGCCCGGGTGATCAGGTCACCGGTGCTCTGGCGCCGATGCCACGGCGCAGGCTGAGCGACCACGTGGTCGATCACCTCATGGGTGAGCTTCTCGGTGATGCGCCATCCGGTGCGTCCCGCCCACACGCGGCGCACCACCACACCGGCCCCGCGCACGACGCCCACCAGAACCAACGCGCCGAGAACCAGCGCCACCGTGCCGACGCCGACCGAGCCCTGCTCGAAGCGCGGCCGGATGAGCCGATCGGTGACGCGGCCGACGATCTCGGCCGACAGCACCGTGCAGGCCGCGAACACGGATGCACCGGCGACCGCCGTGGCGAACAGCCGACGGTGCCCTTTGAGCAGGAGACGGAGCAACCGGAACGCAGCGACCATGGTGCCGGTGGGGCGACGCGGTGCGCGCACGGGGTCTCCGAGGTCGGTGGGGCCGGGCATCTGCGACATGTCTAGCACCGCCACCCAGTCGGACATCAGGCCGATTTCGCCCATAGCGTGTGCGCCGTGCACGCCACCGCCCACCCCGGCACCCAGTTCGACGTCGCAGTGCTCGTCCTGCGTGTGATCTTCGGTCTTTTCCTCGCCTACCACGGCTACAACAAGGTGGCGAGCGGCATCGCCGGCACCATCGGATGGTTCCGATCGATCGGGTTCAAGTGGCCTGATGTGCAGGCTCGGCTGGCTGCGGCGACCGAGATGGGCGCAGGGGTGCTGCTGGCCGTGGGACTGCTCACACCGCTCGCTGCAGCCGGGATGGTGGCGGTGATGATCGTCGCCATCGTCGTCGCCCACTGGAAGGTCGGCTTCTTCATCTTCAAGCCGAACCAGGGCTGGGAGTACTGCGCATCGATCGCGATCACGGCCTGGGCGATCGCCGCCATGGGTCCGGGTCGGTACTCGCTCGATCACGCCTTCGACATCGAGTGGTCCGGATGGTGGGGTGCCGCCATCGCTGCTGGGGTCGGCATCGGCGGTGCCGTCGCCCAGCTTCTCGTCTGTTACCGGCCCACACCCGCGAAGGACCCGTCATGACAAGCACCATCACACCTCCGGGTCCCACGCCGCCTGACGCCGGCAGCCGCACGACAGGTTCACTCGTGGCACGGGTGAGCCTCGTCGTGGTCGTGCTCCTGATCGTGGCCATGTGGGTCTACGCCTTCGGATTCGCCAAGAAAGAGGGCGTGTACGTCCTCGAGGATCGAGCCTGGACCGCGAGAGCCCAGGGGATCTGCGAGACGTACGAAAGCCGGCGGCTCGAGCTCGCCGACACCGAGGCCGGCTACATCGCCAACCCGACCAATGAACAGATGCTCCAGCGGGCAGACGTGGTCGACCAGGCGACCGACATCCTCGAGGCCGAGCTGGACGATGTGTTGGCAGTGCAGCCCGCGGGCGAACGCGACCGACAGCTCGCCGCCGAGTACGAGGGCTTCTATCGAATCCTCATCGGCGATCGTCGGGCCTACACCTCGCGGCTGCGCAACTTCGAGCTCACCCCGTATCTCGAGACGAAGATCGATGGTGGCCCGGTGACCAACGTCCTCCTCGACTTCACCACCGCCAACAGGATGAAGCGGTGCGCTCCCCCTGGCGAACTCGGCGGCGACGCGCTGTAGGCAGACCAGCCGGAAGTCATCGCACCGTGACAACGCCGACGAGCGGCGGGAGGTTCAGGCCCGCTGCCAACCCGAGCCCGCCACGTACCGGCGGATCACCTTGGCTGGATTGCCGGCCGCGACCGAGAACGACGGAATGTTGCCGGTGACGACCGAGTTCGCCCCGATCGTGACGTGTTCGCCGATCTGGGCGCCCGGCAGGATCACGCTCCCGTGGCCGATCCACGACCCGTTGCCCACCGACACCGGGCGCTCCGGCATGGTCTGTCTCGAGATCGGCATGGTCACGTCCTCGTAGCCGTGGTTCTGGTCGGTGATGTAGACGTGGTGGCCCGTCCAGACGTCGTCACCGATCTCGACCGAGAAGTG
>JANNQK010000022.1:0-1755 GCA_031400715.1 Actinomycetes bacterium
CGCCAAGGCCTACTGCTCGGAGGCGTACTTCCACGCGACGGCCGAGAACATCCAGATCCACGGTGGCATCGGCTTCACCTGGGAGCACCCGGCGCACCTGTACTTCAAGCGGGCGAAGTCGAGCGAATTGCTGTTCGGTGACCCGACGTACCACCGCGAACTGCTCGCTCAGCGCATCGGCATCTGATGCGATGCGGGCGCCTGCCCGCCGTGCGAACCCTTCGCAACAGTCTGACGGAACATGAGACGAACGGCCCGGGGCAACCCGGGCCGTTTGCCGTTTCGCGATGAGAGATGCGGGCGGCACGGGCACTCATCTCTCATCGCCGATCCCGATAGCGTGCTCGTGTGGAGCCGATCACCTGGGTGTTCCTCGCCGCCGCGGTGGTGTGCACGTTCGTCATCGCCGCCATCGTGGTGGGCAGGGAGGCCCACCGCCTCGATGCCGTGGCGCCTCGCTCGGTGTACATGATCGACGAGGTCGTCGAGTTCGTGGCCGAGTACCTTCCGGCCGACGCCCAAGCTCGCCTCACGCCCGATGAACTGGAGCAGTTGCTCACCTTCCACATGAGGTGGCTGCATGCCAAGGGGCTGCAGCCGACCAACGTGGTCGATCGCCGTCAGGACATCGACTCGCTGGTGATCGTCGGCGAAGACGACTTGACGGCCTACTTGTTGGCCGAAGCCGAGCGCGCCGGCATCGACATCTATGAAGACGTCGACGTGGTGCATGTCGTCGACGCACACCTGGCCTACTTCGAAGCCATCGGTGCGGTCGGCCCCAAGGCCATCGATCTCTGAGGTGCGGGCACGCTGAGGGCACGCTGGTTGCACGGGCACACCGACGAAATCGGTGGCCCACGCCATGATGTTGTGATTGACTTTCCTCACCAGAGAGAGGAGGTGGTCCAACTGAACAGTGAATCTTGTTGTGGGACTCTGGAGGTGGTTGGCCGCTAGGCCTTCAGGCTGGACCGCCTGGCGAATCCACGCCAACCTCTGCTGAGCTCCTTGTCGAAGCTGGTCCCGTCGACGTTCACTCCGGGAGTTCGGTCTCGTACCAGTCAAGCAACAGGGCAGCGATCTCCGGATCGCTGCCCTGTTCGCGTTCGGGTACCGGCCAGCAGCCGCTAGGTTGCAACGTCATGGAACGGCCGTCCCGCTTCGAACACACCCGCTTCCTCGGCGACAAGCGAACCCAGTTGGTGTACGACCTCGACACCTGGACCGACGAGGTCGTGATCGACGAGATCGTGGCCGCCGAGACGGGGTTGTGCTTCGGTCCCGACACCCTGGGCGAAGCTCGCAACCGCGGTTATGCACTGGCCAAGCCAGGCATGAGCCGTCGCCACCGCAAGCCGCGCGGCTGAGAGGCGCGCTGGTCAGAGGTGAGGGCGTGAACGGCAGTTTCACCTCTGGAGGTCTTGAGCTGGCGCGTTACCTGGCGCGCCCGGCGGGCAGGTCCGATGCGCTCCCCGGCCTGATCCTCTGCCACGGATTCCCCGTCGGCCCGCTCGACGCACGCCAGAGCGGGCTGACCTTCCCGGAACTGATCGACCGCGTCGCCAACGAACAGCGGTGGGCCGCGATGACGTTCAACTTCAGAGGTTGCGGCAAGAGCGAGGGCGACTTCTCGCTGCAGGGATGGGTTGACGATCTCCGTAACGCGATCTCGCACCTTGTCGCGCAGCACGAGCCGAGCGGTGTCATCCTGCTGGGTACGAACACGGGCGGGTCGATCGCGATCTGTGTTGC
>JANNQK010000023.1:0-3890 GCA_031400715.1 Actinomycetes bacterium
CCCTGGTTGACCGGTGCGATCCGGCCATTTGCGGCAACGAGGCGGCGTTTTGCGGCAACGAGAACTCAGTGTTCGCGCCTCGACAGCGCGGAGAGGCCGCTGCTGGAGACCGCCGAAAGGAGTTCCGAGACGGCGAGACGCGTCGCTTTGCACTCGACTGCCGGGCGCGCCGACGTGAGGCGCGGTGTGGGCCTCAGCGAGAGCCGAGGTGGCGCGACGGGTCGACGCGGTGCATCGCCAGCCAGTGCTCGACATCGGCGACGTCGAAGCGCAGGAGCGCGCCGACCTTGTAGAACGGGATCCGGCGCTCGTGCACCAGCCGGCGCACGAACCGCTCGGTCACGCCGAGCCGCGCGGCGAGCCCGACAACGTCAAGCATTCCCTGCCGATCCGACGACTGACGATCTCGTTCCGCTGCCACGTCCCTCATCGGGAATCGACAGTGAGCAGCTGGGGATCATTGCGCGTTTGATGTTGATGCGGGGCGCAAACCCTGCCCCGAAACGGCACTTATGCCGTGGTCGAGGGCTGTCGGAGGCGAGCGGTATGGGATACCCCGGGGAGCGCCGAACGACGCAGATATGCGCTGTGAGAACTTCATGATTGCATGGTCGCCAGCAATTCTCCGGCCGTTGACGACGTCGGTGATCGACTCTTCGATCCCGATCGATGACACCACTCACGACATGGCGATGGTGACAGAACCTCCGACAATCATCACCAGACCGCCGAGAACTCGGATCAGCTGATTTCGCCGCGACGGCGTGCCGTCGTAGCCCCGATCTGGCGTCGTAGGCACTCGACCATTGACGGCCGATCGACACGCTGCGCGACGACCTCGATTCAGGATCACCGCTTCTCACAGCGATGAGGGAGAACCCGACCACTATGAGCAGAAACCCGACGGCGATCATCGGCACGATGCTGCGACACGCCACGCGTGTCGCTGGACGACCGTCGGGCCGAGGTCGTGACGTGTTGCTCGCACCGAACGCCCGCTCCGGACCGCGAGGACGTAGCACCAGAACTATGGGTGCCACCGACCCTTCTCAGGCAGTGCGCGAGATCGGAGTTTGCGCTCACCCGAGCTCGGCGAGGCCGCTTGCGACGAGCGCGTCAGCGACTACCTGCATCGACTGTTGAGTATTCGCGTCAGCAGGTTGGTCAAAGTTGGGGCCGTTTAGCACCGGACGCATGTCGACGCAGACAGCGTCGTGTTCGGCGGCGACCTCACAAAGAGCCTCATGTTGCAGGGCGAGACCGGCGATGCAAATCCACCCGCCAGGTCTGGTCGGGCGCGACTTCGGCCGCCGGTGGCGTGAAATCGCGCTCGACCAGGAGCAGTGTGGGTCACGACGCCGATGTTGCGCTGCCACCGAGCCATGTCGTGGTCCAGCGTCCGCAGGCTCGTGCCAAGGCGTTCAGGAGGTGGAACGAGGCGAACACCATCCCGACTCCCAGTGGAACCAGGAACCACGACCATGGTGAGTTGGCGACGTCTTCCATCCGCGAGCTCTGGCTCCAATCGCCGAACGGCTGGTCGCCGCCGTACCGGGCGGTGAACGGCGCAAACGCAACCAGGAACGGTGTCGCCAGGGCGGTGACCGCCGCGGTGAAGGTAACAATGCCGGCGGGGAATCGCAGCAGGAGGTAGCCGAGCTCGCGCCAGCGATCTCGCTCGCTGGTCATCGAGCGGAATCGGACCCACAGGTTGCCTCGGGTGGGCGATGCCGTCGACGCCTGCTGGAGGTGCTGACCCAGCAGTACGTTGGCGGTGCTGCGCTCCACGTTGGCGAGCCGGCGGATCAGGTACCACATCCCCCACAGCATCGGGATGCCGAGCAAGGCGACGACGATCATGCTGATCGAGGCCGACAAGCCGCTGATCAACACGCTGAACCAGACGGTTCCGAGCGGTAGCCCGATCAGCAGGTAGGCGATGTTGCGGTAGCTCTGCGGTTGGGTGACGACGCCGAAGATGCGTCGCAACGGTGTGGTCGGGTTGGTCGGGTCGGTATTCGGCCCGGGGTGAGGACGTGTTTTCGCTCGTGAAATGGTGGTGGTGCTCATGGCATCGTCTCCTTTGAAATGTATGAACGGATGAGTAGTTGGGGTGAGAGGCGGTGAGAGGGCAATGGCGTCGAGGACGTTGAGACGACCGGCCCTGCGTGCGGGCAGCCAGGCGGCAACGACGCCCGCCCCGGCAGCGACCAGCATCAAGACGACGATCTGGACAACCGGGATCGAGAGCCCGGAGGCGAACGATGTCGGCAGTGCTGCGACCACGCCGGAACCGAAGAGCAGGCCGAGCCCGACTCCGAGGGTGGCGCCGAACGTGGCAACCAGTGCCGCTTCGAAGCGAACCATCCGGCGAAGTGAGTTCCGACCGGGGTCCGACGCGACGACCTTGCCGGTGTTACTTGGCGAACACGTAGGCGGTGGTCGAAGGAAGGCCGTCGATAAGTTCGGTTGCTGATGGCAATCGTGCCGGGTTGCTGAGTGCGGCGTCGAGGAATCGTTGCACGATGACCGACACGTTGGATGTCGCGACGGGTCCGATGGCGCCGACCTGGAGGGCCTGTCCCATCGATTCAAGGATGTCTCCGATGGAGGGGGCGTCGGTGAAGTCGTAGTGCGCTGCGTCGAGTAGCCGAACGCCCACGAAGTTGGGATTGGCGCGTGCCGTATCTTCGTACGCCCCGCCTAAATCGCCGATGTCGCCGAGCTGTGTGATCCACAGCGATGGAACCTTCGTTGGCGTTGTTTCGGCCTGTCCGATGACGGGACCGTCGAGGTTGAACACGGCCGCGACCCTCGGTTCTTGGAGGCTGAAGTTGTAGGCGATCGAGCCGGCATAGGAGTGTCCACCCACGGCGATCCGGTTCGGGTCGACCGGGCCGACGAGGTTTTCGAACTCGGGACTTTCGATGAGGTCGAAGGACGTTTTGAGTTGTGCGTTGCGGGTTGGGTCGACCGTGCTGATGATCACGCTGGGGAGCACATCGAGGCCGTTGACCGTCGTTTCGGTTGCCATGTCGGTCTGCAGTGCGACCACGACGTATCCGTGGCTGGCGAGGTGTTCGGCGAGCGCCGTCGACAACAGGATCGGCGAGGCGAGCCCCGGTTGGAGGACGACGACCTGGCGCGGCGTGTTGCCCACAAGTGGTGCCGCATCGACTCGAATGCTCGTCGTCAGTGACAGGAGTTGGTCGGCACGGTATGTGCCGAGGCGTTGCGTGCGAGCAAGACCACTGACCCCCGACCCCTTGGAACCAATCATCTAGGGCGTCGGCCGCACGATCAGGCGAACAATTGGTCGTCGGTGCGAGCGCGACGATCATCGGTCTGCTGAGGGATGGCGATGCCACCCAGGACGAACAACGCGACGAGTGTGCCAGCGACGGTGACCAGCAGCGCGATCCCGAACACCGCTGGGTAATCGCCATACTTGTCCTGCTCACCGATCTCGACCTGGAGCAGTGCGAACAGCGTCACGATGCCAAGTGCCTGCGCGCCGGCGAGCATCGATGCTGCCCGCCGCACTGCGCCGGAGCTGCCCACCGCAACGAGCGCAAAGCCGATGCCGAGTGTGCCCATCCACAGAGGTAGCGCCCAGGCGACGATGGTCGACACAACGCCCAGCAAGCAGACCCCGAATCCGACAGTCCTGACGACGGAGCGCTCGAGGCCGCGGCGAGCCGCGAAGAGCGCTGCAACGGTGAGTGTGGCGCCGATCAACAGCCCGACAGCGAACAACAAGTACGGCACCTCCCAGTTGTCGGACTCACTGGACGTGGCGATCTCCCAGATGGCGTAGCCGCCGACCAAGAGCCAGCCCAGCGAGGCGATCGCGGTGATGATGCGAGTTGAGTTGTGGGGCATGGCTCCTC
>JANNQK010000024.1:0-15108 GCA_031400715.1 Actinomycetes bacterium
GTGATGGGGTACACATGGCCGTGTGCGACCACGATGTCGGCACGGCGTGCGTCGGCCATCAGTCGTCGCCGCAGACCGGGTGCCGGCAGCGGTACCGGCACGTTGAACCAGCGTTCGAGTGGATTGGCCATCCGGTGGCGCGTGATGCTCAGCGCACCCTCGGCGCTGTGTCGCGGAGCCTGACCGTCGCGGGCGGCACTGCCGGCCGCGCGAGATGTGTGTGCGTTCACGGTCCAACCACGATCGACGAGCTCTCGTGCATGGGCCGCCGCCACCGTTTCGATGCCCCCGGTGTGCGGGTGCCAGTAGTGCGTGGTCACCAACACGGTCGGCCCGCTCCCCGCCGTTCGCATGCCCGAAACTTTAGCGGGACAAATGCACCTGGTGACGACTAAGCTACCCAGCGTGACGGATGGCGGATCCTCTGTCGCGC
The DNA here is from genome assembly GCA_031400715.1 of Actinomycetes bacterium. Taxonomy (GTDB): domain Bacteria; phylum Actinomycetota; class Acidimicrobiia; order Acidimicrobiales; family Ilumatobacteraceae; genus VFMC01. The sequence goes on from JANNQK010000024.1 coordinate 434, forward strand.
GCAACACCGCGCGGCGTCGGCTGGCGGCCCCTGCGCGGCGCGCCGCGGCGCAAGCCAGCGGGCGGGTGCCGATCGACCGAGATCTCCCCGTGGCCGATGGCGATGGTGCCCTGGACGAGGTGATCGACGCACACGAGCCCCCACCGGCAGCGCACGACGGTGGCGAGAAGCCCGAATCGCCACTCGTACGGGGCGCGTCGAAGCAGGTCTCACCGCCTGGTGCATCGCACGTCCCCGGTACCAAGCCAGGATCGGGCACCGTCTCTCCGCGCCCGGCGGTGATCGACGACCCGGGCCTCGCTCGGGTCGGCTCGGGCGCTGGCCGGGTCGGAACGTCTCCCCCATCCGACCGTTCCCGCAGGGCCGCCGCCGATCGCACCGGTGGAGGAGGCGGTCGTGGTCGTGGTGGTCGTGGTGGTCGTGGTGGTGGCGATGATGGTGGAGACGGAGACGATGGAGACGGCGGTGGCGCGAAGATCGTCGATGTCGTCGAGTCGGATGTCGTCGATGTCGTCGATGTCGTCGAGCCGGATGTCGTCGAGCCGGATGTTGTCGAGCCGGATGTCGTCCTCGACGAATCCATCGATCTCGGCCGGACGAATCGCCGGCATCGGTTGTCCTGGATCAAACGTTCGCACGGCCCATCCCGACCCGAGGACCTCGACGACGACCTGGATCCGGACGAGCCTGGCGACGATGATGTGGCCGACGACCTCCCTGACTCCGGCGACCTCCGTGACTCCGACGAGTCGGGTGACGCCGCTCCCGATCCGCTCAAGGTGTCCGAGTCCCGCACGAACGACGAACGTCGTGCCCGCCGCCAGATCCGCAGGGAGGTCGCGCTCTCGTTCTCGGTCTCGATCGGCGTCGCTGCGGTGCTCGCGATCGCGATCCGGAGCGCGACGCGACTGTGGCTCCCCCTCGACGCCTCGCACTTCGTGGCCGAAGCAGAGTGGCTTCGCGGCTCGCGTGACATCCTTCCGGCGATCCACCCTCCGGTGTTCCCCGCCGTGGTGCTGGCGATCGACGCGGTCACGACTCCCTGGACGGCCGTGCTGCTGGCGATGTGTGCGTCGTACGCCGTGCTGCACCTCGCGATCTATGCGCTGATCCGCCAGTTCCACCGGCCCACGGTCGCCGCAGCCGCCACGGCAGTTGCTGCGATGACACCGGTGACGGCCGAGATCCTGGGTTGGGGTGGTGGTGCCAACCTCCTCGGCACCGCCTTCGCGATCGGTGCCCTCGCTGCGACCGAGCGGTGGCTGCGGGAGCGGCGTGGCGCATGGTTGGTCGGTGTGCTCATCGGCGCATCGATCGCGACACATCCCGTGGCGATGATGCTCGTGTTCTACCTCGTCGGCTTCCGTGTCGGTTGGGCTCTGCTCGTCCACCTCCGCGACGTCAGACGGCGCACCGCGCCGATCGGCGCGGACGATCAACCGTCTGCGATGCCGGCCGACACGAGCGAGGAAAAGGTACATCGTCGACCGCGCCGGTTCGGGGCGTCCTCGGTTCTGGGTTGGGTCACGGTTGCGTTCGCGGCGGCTCCATTGGTCGGCGTCTCGCTCTACTACTACCTCGGCATCCAGTCGCCCGGTCAGAGCGCGCTGGGTCCTCCCGACCTCTCGGTGCTGGTCGACCTGCTCGCGTGGGCCGGGCGCGAACAGACCTTCATCTTCGTGATGAACGTCGCCGCGGTGCTCAGCCCGTTCTTCGCCTTCCACCGGGCCTCGCAGGCATCGTCGATGGCGGTCGTCACCGTGCTCGTGCTCGGAACGGCGCTCGTCAAGGGCGACCCGTCCTATCAGTCGCGCTTCATCTACGTGTTGCCCGTGCTGATCGCGTTCGCCGTGGCGGAGCTGGGGACACCCGTGGTCCGTGCGCTCGCATCGCGGCAGCGTCGACACGACCCGATCATGCCGGTGCTCGTCACCACGGCCGCCGTCATGGTGCTCGCCCAATCCGGCTTCGCCGTCAGACTCGATGCAGCGATCGACTACTACGAGCGGGTCGAACCCGAAGACCTCGCCCTGCTCTCCGGCCTGCCGCCGACCGACGGGGTGGTGGCGTCGAGCCACTACGCCCAATCGACGGCCGAGCCGACGAGCTGGTTCCTGAACGCGGCGACCGGCAGACCCGCCTGGTCGCCGATCGGGCCGTGGCTGTCGACCGTGGGCGTCGAGACCAGAGCTGGGGCGACGATGCAGCGGTACTTCGCCGGTCAGGTGGGAATCGAGAACGGGCGGTTCCAGGTCGCCGTCACGGGAACGCCGGAGGGGTACTACTCGATCGCCGTCGCCACTCTCGACGACGACTACTACACGCCCCTGTTCGACCTGGACGTGGCCCGAACTCGCTGGCCGTTCCCCGTGGTCTCGGCCGAGGCGCGGCTGGTGTCGGAGCGTGAGGTCCAGCTGATCCTGTACGGGAGCCGAAGGGCACAGAAGATCGAGATGAAGATCGAGCTCACCGACGAGGATGTCACGCTCGAGGCAGAGAGCGGTGTTCGCGGCTCGAACGACTGGCATGTCGTCCTCACCCCGGGAACGGCGTGGCAGGTGTCTCGGCTGGCCTCGTCCGAGCTCTTCGTCGAACACGTCTTCGGTGACCGCCTCCTGTCGTCCAACGTCCGCGTGAGCAACGTGGATGCTCCCGCCCGGGCGACCATCTACAACACCGGTGATCCGATCGACTTCGACGTGGTCGATTCGCGACGGTTCGGTCTCGTGTGGACCGCAACCGACGGCTTCGTCGATCCGATCACGTCCGAGAGCTTCGACGAGCAGGATCTCGCCGACTCCCTCGACGTGCGTCAGGTGGTGGTGTGGCGCAACACGGGCGTCTCCGAGCGATTCAACACCGACTGCTACTCCCTCCTCGACAGCTCCGCCAACCTCGTGAGTTTCGAGCGCACCGACGCCTGCGGGTGACGATCGTGCCCGGTCGATCGACGCATCGTTCGCTGGGGCACACCGGCGAGCCGGTGTCTGCGGGTGCTCGACGAGCGTGGGCGAGGTTCGCTCCGTGGATGGCTGTCGCGCTGATCGTCATCTGGCGATTGGTCGCCCTGTCGCGGCATGGCGACCCGGTCGGTGTCGACATCGGGAACTGGGTGCGGATCGGACGCAGCTGGCTGGGCGGCGTCGACGTGAACGATGCGGTGTACCCCCCGATCGTGCCGGCCGTGGCGACCGGCGTCGACGCCCTGATCGGCCAGTTGTGGACCTCACGGCTGCTTCAGGCCCTGGCCGGCGCCGCGCCCGGTCTCGGTGTCTGGATCGTGCTGCGCACCCGCGTGCGAGCAGGGTGGGCGATCGGGGCGTCGCTCGTCGTGGCCGTGGCGGCGCCGGTATCGGCAGCGGTTGCGTGGGGCGGCGTGCCACAGCTGCTCGGTCTCGGGCTGTTCCCCGTGGCCGTCGATCGGGTACGACGCTGGGCGGGCGAGCCCACGCTGGCGCGTGCATGGCGCGCCGGTCTGGTCCTCGTCGCGACCGGACTCGTCTCGACGCTGATGTTCGGGCTGAGCGTCCTCGCCGCACTCATGGCCGGTGCCCTGGCGGCCGCTGGACGGCGCGGCCTTCCCGTCGAGAGGCGACGGTGGGGCCAGGGCCTCGCGGTGATGGGCGCAACACTCGCGTTGCTGTTGCCGTGGTACGTCCCGATCTTGCTCAGGCAGCGGTTGCCGAATGACCGGGTGTCGTCGTTGCGCGGTGGATCGGCGATCGACGATGTGCTCGGATGGCCCATCGCCGTGTGGGCCCTGCTCGCCGTGCTCTCGCTCATCGGCGTGTTGATCGCTCGTGCCGCTGGCGGAACGTGGTGGGCGACCACTGCGGCGTGTTGGGGCACCGCAGTGGTGGCGGTCGCGGCCACCGAGACCCGGCTGTTGTACGTGGTGCCGTCGTGTGTCGCGATCGGCGTGGGCTCGATCGGAGCACATCGATCAGGTGGGCCGTCCGCCTCGAGCCGATCGCCCGGGGCAGAGGTGCCGGCCCGCTGGATCGACCGACGAGACCGCGTCGCCGCCGTGCAGCGCTGGTCGGCAGGGCCGTTGCTCATCGCGGTGGCGATCGTGGCCGTCGTCGCCCCGTCACGCCTCGACGAGCAGATCGAGTACTACGAACGGTTCACGCCGGAGGGGACGATCGCCGCGACCGAATGGCTCGCTGGCCGGGTTGGCGCCGACGAACTGGTGCTGTCCGCGCCCGTCGAAGGCGTCCCGACAGGTTGGTGGGTGGAAGCAGCGGGTGTCGACGCCTGGGTGGCGTCGCGCCCTGACTGGATCTTCTTTCCCGAGGAGCGTGCTGAAGCGGGGCGTGCAGCTGCGCTGCTGTCCGGAGTCGGGTGGCCGAACGATGTCGCGATCGCGGCGCTTCGCGCCTGTGGAGTGACGTGGCTCTACCTGCCGTCAGGATGGGGCGGGATCGACGCTGGAGCACTCGGGCGGGCGGCGGCGGCAGGTGACCTCGAGGTGGTATTCGAAGGGCCCGGCGCGACGATCGTGCGGGTTCTCACGGACGGTGACTTGCCAGTCACCGACCTGTCCTGCCGATTCGCTTGAGGGTGGCAACCACCTGTGATCGTTCCGGCCCGCACCGTGAGAAACACTCGGCTTCCTTGACGGAGTCTTGAGACACGCTCGGAAGACCCACTGGTACCTTCGCCTGTAGACCCCATGCACGCTCGCTCTCGAGAGGGCTGGTAGGGGCACGGACACATCGGATCTCCAGCAAGGCGGTGCTCGATCCATGAACGCTCTACGGGCGGTAGGCAAGCGATGACGGCCACACAGCGTGTTGGCTCGATGGCGCAATGGGACCCTGGGCGCGACCCGGATCGTCGGGAATCCGCGCAGCGCGTCGTCGATCCCGACAGTCTCGAACTGACCATCTTGATGCCGTGTCTCAACGAGGAAGAGACGATCGAGGTCTGTGTTCGCAGCGCGATGGGCTACCTCGAACGCAGCGGCGTTCGCGGTGAGGTGCTCATCGCCGACAACGGCTCGACCGACCGTTCGATCGAGCTCGCCGAGGCGGCGGGCGCCCGGGTGGTCAACGTGCCCGACAAGGGGTACGGCGCGGCGCTCATGGGCGGCATTCGCTCCGCCCGGGGCACCTTCGTCGTCATGGGCGATGCCGACGACTCATACGACTTCTCCAACCTCGATCCATTCCTGGAACGACTCCGCGCCGGCGATCACCTCGTGATGGGCAACCGTTTCGCCGGTGGCATCGAGAAGGGCGCGATGCCCTGGCTGCACAAGTGGATCGGGAACCCGGCGTTGTCCACGCTCGGCCGAGTGCTGTTCCACATCCCTGTGCGTGACTTCCACTGCGGTCTGCGCGGCTTTCGCCGCCAGACCGTCTTGAACCTCGGTCTCCACACGACCGGCATGGAGTGGGCGTCAGAGGTGGTCGTGGCCAACTCCCTCGCTCGACGGGTGATCTCCGAGGTCCCCACCACGCTGCGGCCCGACGGTCGGTCGCGCCCACCACACCTGCGCTCGTTCCGCGACGGGTGGCGTCACCTGCGATTCCTTCTCCTCTACAGCCCCAAGTGGCTGTTCCTCGTGCCCGGCATGGTGGCCTTCGTCCTCGGCGCACTCGCCACGGCGACGCTGGTCATCACGCCGATCGAGGTCGCCAACATGGGCTTCGACATCGGCACCCTGCTGTATGCCTGCGCTGCCACGGTGCTCGGCTACCAGGCGATGTGGTTCGCGATGCTCACCCGCAGGTACGGCGAGCAGGCTGGGTTCCTTCCCACGGGCACACGCTACGAACGGGTGAAGCGGGTGCTCACCCTCGAACGCGGACTCGCGGTCGGCGGTGGCCTGATCGTGCTCGGTCTGGCCACGGCACTCGCATCGTTCGCCCGATGGAGGGGCACGGGCTTCGGTGAGATGAACGGGTCACAGACGGTTCGCATCGTGGCGCCGGCCACGCTCGGGCTGATCCTGGGCACGCAGACGGTGCTGTCGAGTCTCTTCTGGTCGCTGCTCGGCATCGAGACACGGCGACCACCAGCGCCTCGATCCGTCACCGATGCTCGCGACGCCACGGTCATCGCCGTCGATTTCTCTACGTCGGCGTCCACCTGAGCAAGGTTCCGCTCCTCTCGTTCACCTGATCGCACCCGACCGAAGCTCTGCAAGGTCGCTCGACACACTCACCCCTCGACCGGTGCTGCACCGGCACGTGAAAGGCAGATGCAATGAAGAACTCGTTCCTGATGATGGCAGCGGCGACGGCGCTGGCGCTCGGCGCCGGCGGGGCGACTGCGGCTGCTGCTGCGATGTCCGGCGGTGGAGTCAGCGCGGCCACGCCGTACGCCGGCACACCAGCGACCGTGTCGGACACGACGCCCGCCCCGGGCCAGGTGGTCACCGTCTCAGGTGGTGGCTTCACGCCGAACTCGACGGTCACCATCGTGCTCGATCCTGGTGCAGCGGGGCTCGGGTCGGCGACTGCGAGTGCCAACGGTGTGGTGTCGGCGACGGTGACGATCCCGGCCAGTGCTTCAGGCGCACGCGTCATCGTGTTGTCGGGCACCGCCTCGAACGGCTCGCCGTTCATCCTGTCGGTCGCAGTGAACGTCGGTGCGATCGGGAGTGACATACCGTCGACCGGGAGCGATGCGCTCCCGGTGCTCCTGCTCGCGATCGGTGCGACCGGTGCGGGCGCTGCCCTCTGGGGTGGCGTGTCGGTGCGTCGCCGGCGGCCGCCGGTCTCCAACTGATCAGCCCAACGACACCGTGCGGCGACCAATGAGGTCTGAAGCTCCGATGAGTGCGCGGCTCTCTCGTCACTGGCATGCAGTCATCGCCGATGAGATGCACAGGCCAGTGTGAGCTCCTCCGTGCACAGAGCCCGCCTCAGCCGGCTCGGTGTCGCGGCCGTCACCGCCATCGTCGCCGGCTCGTTGGCGTCGCTCGCTCCGATCCCGGGCTCACCGCCCCCTCCGGTCGCCGCGGCGCCCGTTCCAGCAGCGCCAGTTCGCTCGGGTGAAGAGGCGACGACCGCGGCCCTCGCTCATCTCGCGCAACAGAGATCGGCACTGAGCCTCGACTCGGCAGACATCGCTGGGATCGTGGTGACCGACGTCGTGCCGATCGGCATATCGGGCGGCAGCACGGCTGCGTGGGTTGTCCACGTGCAACAGCGATTCGAAGGACTCGACGTCGCTGGGGCCACGTTGACGATCGTGGTTGACGGTTCGGGAACGGTTCGATCGCTCGGGGATCGCTTCGAGCGGCGCCTCTCGGTCACCGCCGACGGCCCACCGCCGACGATCGACGCAATCACCGCCGTGCGTTCTGCCGTCGATGCGCTCGGTCTCGTCGCATTGCGCCCGTTCCGGCAGATTGCGGTCGCTGGGGCCATCGACGGTGGCGCCGAGGAAGCGGCGACGATCACGACCGGCGGGGTTTCGGCAGACCCGATCCCGGTGCGCCTCGTCCTGCAGCCCGACACGACGACAGATGCTGTGCACCTCGCATGGGAGGTCACCATCCGCGAGCCCGATGGCGAGAACTGGTGGGTCGTCAGCGTCGACGCCGACACCGGCGCAGAGGTCGATCGTGTGAACTACACGTCCGGTGCCACGTACGAGGGTTTCGCGGAACCGGTGGAGTCCCCGTCGTTCGGGGCGCGAACCACGATCGTCGATCCTGCCGACCCCGTCGCTTCCCCATTCGGCTGGCATGACACCGACGGACTGATCGGGGCCGAGTTCACCGTCACACGGGGCAACAACGCGTCGGCATACACCGACGTCGATGCGAACAACCAGCCGGATCCGAGCAGCCAGCCCGACGGCGGCGCTGGCCTCGTGTTCACCGCGCCGTTGAACCTCGGCGTTCCACCGGCCACATCGACCGACGCTGCCGTCATCAACGCGTTTCAGTTCGTGAACCGGTTGCACGATGTCGCCTACGCCTTTGGTTTCGACGAAGCGGGCGGCAACTTTCAGACCAACAACTACGGCCGAGGTGGCAGCGGTGCGCTCGGTGGCGATGCAGTGCTGGTAGAGGTGCTCGACGGTTCCGGCGCAGACAACGCGAACTTCACCACTCCTCCCGACGGACAGCCCGGCCGCCTCCAACTGATGCCGTTCGTCGCTGCTACCCCCGACCGCGACAGTGCGTTCGACAACTCGATCATCGCCCACGAGTACGCCCACGGCATCAGCAACCGCCTCACCGGGGGCCCCTCGAACGTCTCATGCCTCCAGAACCTCGAACAGCCGGGTGAGGGATGGAGCGACTGGTTCGCGTTGATGATGACGATCGAGCCGGCTGATCTGGGCTCCATGCCGCGACCCTTCGCCACGTGGGTGCTCGGCCAGCCGGCAAACGGTCCCGGTCTGCGTTCCTCTCCCTACAGCACGGATCTGGGTGTCGATCCCAGCACGTATGCACATGTCGCTGCCGCAGCAGGGCCACACGCCGTCGGCGAGGTGTTCGCCGCGATGCTGTGGGACCTGTCGTGGGCGCTCATCGATCGGGATGGGTTCGACCCTGCCTGGATCGGAGGTACGGGTGGCAACATCACGGCGATGCAGCTGGTCTTCGATGGAATGAAGCTCCAGCCGTGCAGCCCCGGATTCGTCGATGCGCGCGATGCAATCCTGCTGGCCGATCAGATTCGTACCGGCGGCTCCAACCAGTGTCTGATCTGGCGTGCATTCGCTCGGCGTGGGCTCGGCCAGAGTGCATGGCAAGGGAGCCCCGCCAGCCGCACGGACGGTATCCCGGCGTTCGATGTGCCCGACGACTGCCTGGCTCTCGTGCTCACGACCACCGCGAGCTTGCCGATCGCCGCGCCGGGGAGCACCGTGGTCTACAGCTCAACCGTCCACAACACCTCCACCACAGCCGCCGCCGGTGTGGTGGTCGAGTCGACCGTGCCAGCGGGGTCGACCTACGTGGACGGCTCGGCCACGTGCGCCGGAGTCCACACGGCGGGAACGGTCCGCGTCGAGCTTGCCACTCTCGCGGCCGGTGCCTCGATCATGTGTACCTACGCCGTCACGGTCGGAGCGACGGCGACGTCGGTCTGGCTCCACGAGGACTTCGAGCATGGCACCGATCGATGGGCTCGCACGCACACGTCGGGATCGGGCGACTGGTTCGCGAGCGGAGCCGCAGCGCACAGCGGCGTGTTGGGCGGACGAGCCGATGGTGCAGCGGTGGCGAACGTTCGTGCGCTCACCCTCGAATCGCCGATCCCTGTTTCCGGGTCGCAGCCCAGGCTGCGCTTCCTCCACAGCTACGACGCCGAGCGGCAACGAGACGGCGGGATCGTCGAGCTCTCCACCAACGGCGTCACCTGGGCCGATCTCGGCCCGTCGTTCGTCCAGCAGGGCTACACACATCAATTGGCGAACGGGTCGAATCCGATCGGACCCCGCCCGGCGTTCACGGGTGTGAGTGCCGGCGTGGTGGAGTCGATCGCCGACCTCACGCCTTGGGTCGGCCAATCGGTCACGATCCGATTCCGCTTCGGCTCGGACAACGGGGTGGCCAGCACGGGGTGGCGCATCGATGAGGTGCGCCTCGGTGACGAGGTCGTGTTGGCGCAGTCGGCCACCGTGTCGAGCGCGGCCGGCGCCGCCGACGCCACGACGACCAACACACTGGTCCGCGGTGACCTGCCTCAGGGGACCGGTCTCCTTCGTGTGACGACGGATCCTCCGGTTCCGTCGCGCATCAGCGTCGACGGCATCGCCCGCAACGACTGGGGACTCGACTGGGTCACCGTCCTTGCGGGGCCGCACGAGATCTGCTGGTCCGACGTCGTCGGCTTCGCCACACCGGCGTGCCAAACGGTGGTGGTCTCCGCTGGTCAGACCACGGTGGCCACGGGGTCGTTCGCCCAGCTCGGCCTGATCCAGGCCGGGGTGCAGCCACCGGGTTTGCCGACGACGGTGTTCGTCGACGGACACGTTGCCGACGAGTACGGGCTCTTCAGCTTCATCGAGCCCGGCCTGCACGAGGTCTGTTGGGGCGATGTCCCCGGACCGTGGCAATCCCCTCCGTGCCAGACCGTGTCCGTCGTTGCCGGAGCGACCACTCAGATCACCGGTACCTTCGCGACCTCTGCCTCCCCGACCCCTGGCCCAGCGCCACAACTGGGAGTGACCGGCCTCCTGCGGGTCAGCACGTCTCCCGCCGTCGCCTCTCGCATCGTGGTCGATGGCATCCCACGCGCCGACTGGGCTCTCACATGGGTGAAGATGCCCATCGGTGTCCATGAGGTGTGCTTTGCCGAGGTCGTCGGGTTCGCCGTTCCATCGTGTCAGCAGGTCTTGATCGAACAGGGCCTGACCACCCAGGTCCAGGGCGTGTTCGCACCTCACGGTCTGATTCAGGCGTCGGTTGCGCCTGCTGGCCTGCCGGTCGACATCCTGATCGATGGCGAACCGCACAACCAGTTCGGATCGTTCATGTTCATCGAACCCGGACCGCACGAGGTGTGTGGAACGAGACGCGCCGGGTGGGTGACGCCCGCATGCGCCACGGTCACGGTGACCGGTGGTGCCTTCGCGCCGGTCACGTTGACCTACGTACCAGAACCCTGACGACCTTCGCTCCTCGCGACAACGAGGCGAATCTGTGTGTCCGCAGCTCCGGACCGATTCGACGCAACGACGAGCGAGTCAGGCAGAGCGGGCTGTCGCGGCGTCGCTGAGCACATCGCGCACGAGGGTGGCGCGAAACCGGACGCCTGTGCCGTGTCGCTCGAACAGTTGGACTCGGCAGAGCTCTTCGACCGAGCGGTCGGTCAGGCCCATCGGCATCGTGGCAACTCTGGTGAGTTCTTCGGCGGTGAACGGCTCGGGCAACGTGGCCGCGGTGCGCAACAACCCTGCGTACGGATCTCCGAGACCCCGTACGTGGCGGAGCACCGCGTCGCGCAAGCTCGGTGATGGCCCGGACCCGCCGCCCGAGTGGACCCATCGCCACGAGTCGGCGAGCAGCGCCGGAACGCCACCGGTCGCACGGATCAGAGCCGCGTCGAGCCCGCGCACCTGCGTCGTCGCGCCGATCTCGATCGGCGCGAGTTCGATCACGTCGCTGACGACCGATCCCGTGGGAACCTGTGAGTTGGATGTCGAGTCGCGCACAGAGGCTCGAACCGTCGCGACCACGGCCAGCGGTAGCCCAGGGTGGTTTCGGCCGAGCCATTCGAGAGCGGTGATGGTGTCGGCATCGGCCCACTGCAGGTCGTCCAGCAACAGTGTCATCGGGCCGTGGTCAGCGAGCACTCTGCGCAATGCGTGCAACGTCGCATCGGAGGTGTCAACGTACGGCGCAGCGCCGTAGTCGCGAGCGTCGGCCACCCCCACCCTTCCCCTGAGGGCATGCACGATCGGGGCAGCGAGCGGTACGCCGGGGCGATCGAGGTCGATCGGTGTGTAGGCGGCTCGACCGACTGCGAGATCTTGCGACCCGAGCAGCATCGGTTCCAGTTCGGCAAGGAACGCGCTGCGTCCCATACCCGTTCGCCCCCGGACGACCATCATCTGGAACGAACCGTGAGCGGCCTGCTCACACAGCTCGCGTGCTCGCATCAACTCGTCGCGTCGACCGAGGAAGGGCAATGTGCGACTCGGGTCGCGCCGATCGGAGCGCTGCCGCGGGCCGACCTGGCGCGGTGCTGACGCCGGCCAGCGCGCGGAGATGAGGGCAGTGGCCGGTGTGCCTGCGTCGATCGCGGCGGCCAGGTCCTCGGTCTCGGAGGTGCAATCGAGCCCCAGGTCGTCGGCCAGCAACCTCCGACAACGCGCGAACGCCCGTCGCGAGGCTTCGCTATGGCCGAGCCCGTGCTCGGCCAACATGATCACCTGGAATGCTTCTTCGGAGTACGGCCGGCCGCGGAGCACCGACTCACCGTGGCGCGCCGCGCCAGCCGCGTCGCCTTGGACGAGCAGGTCGGCCGCGATCAGGAGGTGAAGCCTGGCCACCCGATCGCGGGCGAGTTCGCGGTCGGGCTCGAGCCACGCGGATTCGCGCATGTCTTCAAGAAGATCGCCCGTCGCCAGGGATGCCGCGTACTGCAGATGGGGCAGACGCTTCTGGCGCGGCAGGGTCGACTTGGTCATGGCTTCGTCGAACTCGACGAGATCGACGCTGATCCGCTCGATCGCGAATCGGTAGGCGCCGGTCATCGTCACCAGCACGCGTCGCGCTTCGGCCCGGTCGTCGAACAGGTGCTTGCGCAGAACCGACACATAGCTCTCGAGCGTGGCGATGGGGTTGCGGGGTTCGTCGTTGGCCATACCCCGCCACAGCGCTTCGATCAGCACGTCCTTTCGCACCGGGCGCCCCCGTGCGAGCAGCAGCAGCCCCAACAACTCTCTCGGCTTGATGCCGCCGAGGTCGCTCGGGCCGAGTATGTCGACTCGTCCGTCACGGTTGACTCGCTCGATGCGCAGAGGTCCGAACATCGAAATGCGCATGGTCGATGGCGGCGCGTCACCGGTCGGCTCGGTTGGCGTCGGATCGCTCGTCAGCGCTGCCCGACCAGCTCTTTCCGTGTCCATCGACCCGCTCTCGGGCCGTGAAAGTTCAGATCCGACCATCCGAATGCCGCCTGTCGTCCGCCGACGTTCCGCCACGCCGATGACCTTCGAAAGTACTTCGGTCGGGAGGCGGGCGGCAACGAAAACGTGGTCATCTTGACGGTATCTGAACGTTCGTCTGCGCCGTCTCGAGGCTTTCAGGCGCTCATCGTCAAGATCTCGTCAAGCCATCTCTCCGTCGGCGCGATACCACGCGCGTCGGGCGTGGGACCAGGTGCTGCGATCTTTCGGAGGCCGAAGGAAAGCCCAAGGTGCAGACATCACACTCCTGAATCTCACCGCCTTCAGGCGACGCTGGTTCGGGCGGGCCGGCAGAAACGGAACAACCATGAAAGTCCACGCTTTGCGTGTACCACGTGGGCAACAGGGTGCGAACGGCGGCGGCCGTGGACACCGTGTTGGCCTCACAGCCATTGTGTGTTCAGCAGTCTTCCTTGCTGGCGGCGCCGTGGTCACCCCATCAGGCCTCGCAGCCCCCGGCGACGGGACGCAGTTCCCGTGGGAGGGCTACGACAGTCCCAATGCCGCAGCACCCGTCGGTGCTGGGTTCAACCTGAATGCATCCGACATGAGGTTCATCCTCGACCAGATCAAGATCGCCGAGCAGCACGCTGCGACGGCGACCCCGCTGAACCCGTGTGGGACCCTGGTCGGCAACGGGCCGAACCAGATCCCGAACGCGGCGACAGGCGGGGAACTCCTCCCCTGGGGTCTGCGCTCCGTTGACGGCACGTGCAACAACATCGTTCCCGGTAACGAGAACTTTGGTGCTGCCGACGAGCTGAGTCCTCGCCTCGGCCCGATCGATCTCCGTGCCGCGGAGTCGATCGATCCTGATGGTCCGGGTCCAGCTCCCTTCGGACCCACCTCGTACACGCAGACGGCCGGCATCGTGGCCGACAGCGAGCCGCGCACAGTCAGCAACCTGATCGTCGACCAGACTGCCGCCAACCCTGCAGCCGTGGCCGCGGCAGGCGTCTTCCCCGAGGTCGATCCGATCTCCGGCACGCTGTTCATCCCGAACGTCGCTCCTGACGAAGGGTTGTCGGCTCCGTTCAACTCGATGTTCACGCTGTTCGGCCAGTTCTTCGATCACGGCCTCAGCCTCGTCGGCAAGGGTGGCAGCGGAACGGTATTCGTCCCGCTACAGCCCGACGACCCGCTGTACATCGTCGGTTCGCCGACGAACTTCATGGTGCTCTCACGCGCCACGAACCAGCCGGGCCCTGACACCATCATGGGTACGGCCGACGACATCCACGAGCACAACAACTCGACCACGCCGTTCGTCGATCAGAACCAGACCTACACCTCTCATCCGTCGCACCAGGTGTTCCTGCGTGAGTACGCGCTGAATGGTGTGGGCGACCCGGTTTCGACCGGTGAACTGATCAAGGTCGATGGGGGCATGGCGACGTGGGACGCGGTGCAGTTGCAGTCCGAGGATCTCCTCGGCATTGCGCTCGCCGACAGAGATGTATTCAACGTGCCGCTGCTGGCGACCGATCCATACGGCAAGTTCATCCCGGGTGCGAATGGCTACCCGCAGATCGCCACGGCCACCGGTCTCGTGGAGGGTGATCCCACCGCCAACGGCGGAACGGGTCTCACCATCCCCGCCAATGCGATTCGCACGGGTCACGCGTTCCTCGACGACATCGCACACCACGCAGCTCCGGGCACGTTCGATCACGACAGCAACCCGGGGACGCCGAAGATCCCGCAGACCCCCGATGCCGACCCCGGCACCGGCGACGATGCTCTGCCCGGCACGTACGACGACGAGATGCTCGGCGTTCACTTCATCGCCGGCGATGGTCGTGCCAACGAGAACATCGGGCTCACCTCGGTGCACCACGTGTTCCACAGCGAGCACAACCGACTCGTGCCAGTCATGCGGAACCTGATCACCGCCGCCGATCCGACGCAGGTGCCGGAGTGGCAGCTCAGCCCAGGCGTGTGGAACGGCGAGCGTCTGTTCCAGGCAGCCAAATTCGTGACCGAGATGCAGTACCAGCACCTCGTGTTCGAGGAGTTCGGCCGCAAGGTCCAGCCGCTGATCAACGTGTTCGGTGGCTACGAGTCCGACG
>JANNQK010000025.1:0-22809 GCA_031400715.1 Actinomycetes bacterium
CTGCGCGACCGTCGGATCGTGACGGTCGCAGGTCAGATCGGGATCGACGAGCTCCTTTCCTTCGCTGCCCAACTCGAGCTCGCCGAGCCCGGGGACTGGCGAGATGCGGTCATCGACGCCTCCGAAGCAGGCGGTCGCGAACGGCAGGGATCGCCCCCCACCGTCATCGGAGAGTCAGCCCTCGGCGAGTGGCAAGCACAGATCTACGGCTCGGGGGGCTCCTCGTGGGTCGCGATCAACGGCCGCGAACTGTCGATGGGTGAACCCTTCGATCCCGAGACAGGACCGCGTCTCACGTCGTACCGCTCGGTCGACAAGGCCTTCGTGCTCGCCACGAACACGTGGCCGAACACGGCACGACGGGTCGTCATCACCCAGCCTGGGGTCGAGCCACAGGAGCATGCACTCACGCAGATCCAGGATTCGGCGATCTACGCGTTGGTGGCACAGCTCGACGCCACGCTGCCGTACACCGTGCAATGGCTCGACGCAGACGGCGTCGCCGTGCCCGGGCCGACGGTCGCCGACCCATGATCCTGCCTCGATGATCCTGCGCGTTCGGGCAGATCCACGCTGCCCACGCCACCGGTGATCGGTCACAACAACCGAACACCGAGCGAACGGGCGAGATGAACCACGGTGTCGAGGGGCAGACCGATCACGTTGCTGACGCTGCCGCTGACGCCGGCGACGAACACGCCACCTGCTCCTTGGATCGCATACCCGCCGGCCTTGTCGAACGGTTCGCCGGTCGCGACGTACCAGGTCATGGTCGCCTCGTCGATCACGGCGATGTCGACGTCGGTCGACACCACCGCCGTCGCCGAGCGATCATCGACCCGCACGGTGACGCCGGTGTGCACCTGATGCCGTCGCCCCGAGATCGCTGCCAGCATCGCCATGGCCTCGGCCTCGTCTGCCGGCTTGCCCAGGATCAGCCCGTCGACGTCGACCGTGGTGTCTGCCGCGATCACCAACGTCCCTGCCGGCACCGACACGGCTGCCGCCTTGCCGATGCTGAGGCGGCGCACGTAATCGACCGGCACCTCATCGCCGACGACCGACTCGTCGATGTCGGCCGCACGGATCTCGAACACCAATCTCAACTGCTCGAGCAGCTCCCTGCGGCGAGGCGACCCCGAGGCGAGCACCACCGGGGCGCGCACCACCGCCGGGTCAGTCATGTCCCGATCAGCCACCGCTGAGCGCCATGACCTCGCCGTCGTCGGGCACGGTGAGGTCGTCGAGATGATCGAGGTAGCCGTGCGGCAGCGCCACCCGAATCGGGCCGTTGGTGTGACCACGACGGATGCGCTCGCCACCTTCGACGATGCGCGTGTCGGGGTCGAGCCGAGCGATGAGATCCTCGAGCTCACCGATGGTGCTGACCATCCCGAACTCCCGGCGCATCTCGCCTCCCACCGGGTAACCGGTGAGGTACCACGAGGCGTGCTTCCGGAAATCGCGCATCGCCACCTGCGGCCCGAGATGCGGGAGCAACAGGTTGGCGTGGCGGTGCATGACGGCGCACGCCTCGCCGAGTGTGGGCGATGCGGGTACCGGTCGTCCGTTCAGCGCCTCGACGAGGTCGCGGAACAACCACGGACGACCCAGGCAGCCGCGTCCGATCACCACTCCGTCGCACCCGGTCTGGCGCATCATCTCGACCGCATCGGATGCTTCCCAGATGTCTCCGTTGCCGAGCACGGGGATCTCGGGTTCCGCCGCCTTCAGTTCGCCGATCGCGTTCCAGTCGGCCGCACCCGCATAGTGCTGCTCGGCCGTGCGCGCATGCAATGCGATCGCGGCGATGCCCTCCTCGGCCGCGATTCGACCGGTGCTCACGAAGGTGGGCAACGAGTCGAACAGGCCTTTGCGGAACTTGGCCGTCACCGGCACGCCGTACGGCGAGGCCGCGGCCACGGCCGATTGCAGGATCGCTCGCAGCAGGTTGGGCTTGGCGGGTACCGCTGCGCCGCCGCCCTTGCGGGTCACCTTCGCGGCCGGGCAACCGAAGTTCATGTCGACGTGGTCGACGCTTCCCCTGTCACAGAGCTTGCGGATCGCCTCACCGATGATCACCGGATCACTGCCGTACACCTGCAGGCTGCGCGGCTGTTCGTCGGGACCGAACGTCATCATCCGCTCGGTCTTCGCGTTGCCGTGCACGACCGCCGTGGCCATCACCATCTCGTTCACGTACACCAGCCCAGGCGCGAACGCTCGACACATCGACCGGAACGGCGCGTTGGTGACGCCCGCCATGGGCGCCAGCACCACCGGTGCCGCCGGGGTGAACGATCCGATCCGCAACGCACTCACCCGTCGGAGGGTATCGCCCCACCCCGCGATGAGCGATGAGCACCGGTGGCGCGCCTATCTCTCATCACGAAGCACCCGGCCTCCGCCGCGATGAGAGATGGGGGCGGTACGCCCACTCATCTCTCATCGCGGGGTTGTGGGAGCGGGTCAGGTGAGGCCGGGGATCTTCAGGTTGGGGTAGGCGCCGCAGTCGAGCGATGTGGGACCGTCGCTGCGCAGGCGGTGCCAGCCGACGGCAGCGATCATCGCGGCGTTGTCGGTGCACATCTCACGGCTCGGCAGAAAGGCGTTGAAGCCGTCCATCACACACGCGTCCAAGAACTGCTCGCGCAGCAACGAGTTCGCAGCAACTCCGCCGGCGAGGACGAGACCCTTCGCTCCCACCTGCGCTCCGGCGCGGCGCGCCTTGGTGACGAGCACGTCGACAACGGCCGCCTGGAACGAGGCGGCCACATCCTCCGAGGACACGTCCGGGTGCTTGCGCACATGGTTCATCACCGAGGTCTTGAGCCCGCTGAAGCTGACATCGAGCCCGTCGTTCAACATCGCCCGCGGAAAGCGGATCGCCTCCGGATCGCCATCGACGGCCTCGCGATCGATCGCCGGTCCGCCCGGATATCCCAGGCCGAGGAAGCGCGCCACCTTGTCGAAGGCCTCGCCGGCAGCATCGTCGATCGTGCGGCCGAGCAGTCGGTAGCGACCGTGATCCTGCATCTCGATCAACATCGTGTGACCGCCGGACACCAGCAGAACCACCATCGGGAACTCGAGCGTCGGGTCTTCCAGAAATGCGGCGTACAGATGCGCTTCGTGGTGGTGCACGCCGACGAACGGAACGTCCCACGCCAAGGCGAGCGACTTCGCCGCCGACACCCCGACGAGGAGCGCACCGATCAGACCTGGGCCGATCGTGCACGCAATCGCATCGATGCGGCTGTCGGGCACGCCCGCCTCGACGATCGCCCGGGCAACGACCGGGTTGAGCATGTCGAGGTGGGCCCGACTGGCGATCTCGGGCACCACGCCGCCGTACTGGGCATGGATGTCGACCTGGCTGCTGACCACGCTGGAGGCCACGTCGTCACCGCCGAGCACGAGGGCCGCCGCCGTCTCGTCACAACTGGTTTCGATGCCGAGCACCATGGTGTGCTCATCGACGGCACCGGCCAACTTGCCCGACGGCCGAACCATGGGGTGGTCGCTCATCGCGCCGCCTCGGGACACAAGTCAACCAACCGCTCGCGATACGGCGGCTCGGCGATGTCGTGACACCACATCACGATCGCGTCCTCCGTGTTCTCGTAGTACTTCTGGCGCACGCCAACCGGGGTGAACCCGAACTGCCGATACAGAGCTTGCGCGCTCATGTTGCTGGACCGCACCTCCAACGTGAGCGCCTGGCAGTCCCGGCGGATGGCCTCCCACGCCAGCTCGGCCAGGAGTCGCGTGGCGACCCCGGAACGGCGGGCGGTCGGCGACGCGGCGATGTTGGTGACATGAGCATCGCCCACCACGAACATCGCGCCGGCGTAGCCGACGAGCCGCTGATCACGTTTGGCCACCACATAGTGGCGCTCCCCACGCCGGGCCAGCTCGATCTCCCCTTGGAACACGCCGGTGGTCCAGGGCTTGGGGTACGACACGTTCTCGATCGACATGATGGCCGGCAGGTCGCGTTTGCGCATCGGTTCGATCGAGATCGATGCCTCGCCTCCGGTGCGTCCGAGGAACCTGGACAGGACGCTCATCGCGCCAACCCACCCGTGTTGTCGGTCGAGCCCTGGGAGCGGGTGTTCCAGTTGATCTGTGCGTCGGGCAGGCGCAGGTACATGGGCTGGACCTCCCATGGGTTCACCCATTCCTCGCGGAGCGCCCGAGCGTGTGCGAGCTGCACGAGTGGGGCGGCCGACGGGCGTGAAAGGAACTGCTCGGCGAACTCACACCGCAGCTCCGTGTGGATCTCGTCGCGATGGCGGAGTGCGCCGTCGCCGACGCACAACACGTCCTCGCCGCGTGCCATGAGGTCGGCGATGAGGTCGTCGGCTCGACCGCATCGCGGCTCCAGCACGCGCTGCACACCACCGGGAACCGGTCGGTAGAACGCGTAGAACAGCTCACCCTTGCGGGCATCGATCACGGCTGCGATCGTCCGGTCGGTGTGCCGGAGCGGGAACGCCAGCAGATCGAGCGAGCTCATCCCGATCATCGGCACGCGAAGCGCCTGCGCCAGCGCTTTCGCGGCCGCCAGCCCCACACGCATTCCCGTGAACAGACCCGGGCCGATGTCGACTGCGATCACGCTGATCTCGCCCAACTCGATGTCGGCCTGCGCACAGAGGAACTGGATCGCGGGCGTGATCGTCTCGGCGTGCCTGCGGCCACGACACACCTCGAACAGACCGAGCACGCCCTCGTGACCCCCGATGGCGACGCTGACCTGTTCGGTCGCGGTCTCGATGCCGAGGATCAGCACGTCCAGGCCTGCTCGGCTCGACACAACGCGTCCCAACGCGTTGCCCACACCCGGCCGAACGCCGACATCTCGAGCGAGCGAGCGTCGTCGTCTTCGTCCACGGCATCGATGCGCACCAGCAGATGCTCACCCAACGCGCCACCGATCACGTCGCCCCACTCCACGAGCAGCACCCCGTCGGCCTCGGCCAACTCGGCCAGGGCGAGATCGGCCACCTCGTGCTGTGTGCCGAGCCGGTACAGGTCGACGTGGTGAAGGGTCAGCCGCCCGGCGGGGTGACTGTGCACCAGGTTGTACGTGGGTGAGGTCATGTGGTCGGTGACGCCCAGAGCGGCACCGAACCCCTGTGCGAACGCGGTCTTGCCAGCACCCATTTCTCCGGCGAGCACGATCACGTCGCCGCTGCGCACGAGCCCGGCCAACGCCGCAGCGATCGCACGCGTCGTCGCCACCGAGTCCGAGTGCAGCATCAGCATCGAGCGAAGAGTCTACGAGACCTCACGGCTCACGGCCTTCTGACCGGTGCTGGCCGATGCCGGCCGGTCCTGGCCGGTGGTGGCGGGCGACGCGCTTGGAGATCCCACACACCACCTCGTAGCCGATCGTGCCCAGACGTTCCCCCCACTCCTCGGCCCGCACGCGCTCGGAGCCGGCGTCGCCGATCAACACCACCGGCTCACCGATGCCGACGTCGAGATCGCCGACGTCGACCATCAACTGATCCATCGTGACGACGCCCACGATCGGGCAGCGCCGACCCTGGACGAGCACCTGTCCGCGCGTCTCGAACAACCGACGTGGCACTCCGTCCGCGTACCCGATCGGCACGGTCGCAACGCTCGTGTCATGGTCGAACGCGTGCCTGAGGCCGTAGCTGATGCGGTCGCCGGCGTGCATGCGCTTCACGTACGACACCCGTGCGTGCAGCGACAGCGCCGGGCGCAACTCTCGGCACAGATGCTCCACGCCGCGGCCCGGCTCGATGCCGTAGAGCGCGATCCCGACACGCACCAGGTCGTAGCGCGCTCGGGGGTGGGCGAGTGCGCCCGCGGAGTTGGAGGCATGCACCCGGCCCGGCTCGATGCCGGCCGCCCGGATCGCGACGAGCACCTCGTCGAAGCGGTCGAGCTGCCCGTTCGTGTACGGATCGGAGGGTTCGTCGGCGACCGCCAGGTGCGTGAACACACCGTCGAGCACGAACGCCGAACGCCGGTCGATCTCGTGCACCAACGACAACACATCGGCCGGCGCACAGCCCACACGGTGCATCCCGGTGTCGACCTTGACCTGTACCCGATGAGCCCGTGCCCCGGCGCCCTGCAGCGCCTCGAGCTGGTCGATGGAGTACACGGTGCTGATCAGCCCGAGCCGCACTGCGTCGACGGCGGTCGAGGGTGGTTGCTCGCTCAACACCAGAACGGGCGCATCGACGCCGGCCGCCCGAAGCTCCGCAGCCTCTTCGACGAGCGCCACACACAGGCCCGCCGCGCCCGCCGCCAGGGCAGCACGCGCCACCGGCGCGGCGCCGTGCCCGTATGCGTCGGCCTTCACCACCGCCCAGACCTCAGCAGGCGCCGCCGCGGCGAGCAGGACGTCGACGTTGTGCGCGATCGCGTCGAGGTCGATCTGTGCCCACGCCCACCGACCGTCGGACACGGGGCCTCCGCTGCGTTCGCCGGTGGTCACTGCTCCCCGCGGAGGCCCGACAGAACGGTCGGAACGAGATCGGGGAGATCGGACGCGACGAAACCGATCGCCGGACCCAACATTGCTGCTTGGCCATGGACCCACGCACCCATCGCCGCCGCCTCGAACGGATCGAGGTGCATCGCGAGGAGCGCACCGATGATCCCCGCCAACACGTCGCCCGTGCCGGCGGTCGCAAGCCGTTCGTCGCCGGCGTGCACCACCAACACCTCCCCCGAGGGATCGGCGACCACGGTGGTCGCGCCCTTCAGCAGCACCACCGCGTCGGTGTCGACCGCGAGCGATCTCGCTGCAGCGATGCGGTCAGGGCCGGGCGCTGCTCCGGTGAGCAGTTGGTACTCGCCATCATGCGGCGTGAGCACCGTGGGCGCCGTGCGTTCGCGCAGCAGTGCCGCCGCGCCCTGAGCGTTCCACGCCAGCGCGAACAGGCCGTCGCCATCGATCACGATCGGCAGCGGGGTCCGGATGGCGACGTCACGGGTGTTCGCCGCCGTGTCGTCGATCCGACCGAGACCCGGCCCGAGCACCACGGCGTGGAACCGATCGAACGAACGCAGCGCCTCTTCGGCCCACCCCGTCGCGGGCAACGGACGGTGCACCGCCTCGAGCGGCATTCGATCGGCATGGTCGGCACCGGGCGTCGACCAGTGCACCATGCCGGCACCGCTCCGTTGTGCCCCCGCAGCGGCGAGCGCCGCAGCTCCAGGCATGGTGCGGCTCCCGGCGATGACACGCACGGCGGTGTGCCACTTGTGACTCACCGGTGAGCGCGGCGGCATCCACTGCGCCACGTCGGCGGCCTGGACCAGGTGGGCGTGCACGTCGCCGACCTCGAGGCCGACGTCGACCACCTCCAGCTCACCCGCGGCCTCACGACCAGGGCTGAACAACAGGCCAGGCTTCAGCGCGACGAAGCTGATCGTGCGCTCGGCCCGCAGCACCGACGCGCCGACCGACCCGGTGAGACCATCCACTCCGCTCGGGATGTCGACCGCCAGAACAGGGGCGCCCCGCGTGTCGGGCGCGTGCCACATGCCATGGAACCCCGTGCCGAACGCAGCGTCGATCACGAGGTCGGACAGCGGCAGGTGCTCGGGGCAGGCCGCTACCGGGAACAACCGCACCTTCACGCCACGGTCGGCGAGCAGTCGGGCGGCGACCCGTCCGTCGTTGCCGTTGTTCCCCGTCCCCACGATCACGTTGACCGTGCGCCCGTAGGTGCCGCCGAGCATGCGGATCGCGGCACGAGCAACTGCGGAACCAGCACGTTCGATCAGCACGTCGAGGTCGTCGGCTGCAGCGGCATCGATCGCACGCATCTGCGCAGGGGTCACGATCGGAAGCATGTCGACCGAGGCTAGTGCTCACCCTGGGGATGCTGCCGGACCGCGCCCCGACCACTGCTCCGCAGCGAGCGCCGCTGCGTCAACCGTTGCGGGAGGCCACCACGTAGGCGATCGCCACGACGTCGGTGTGGGTGATCGACAGGTGCCATGTGTCGACACCCGCAGCGGTCGCCAACGTGAGTGCCGCTCCCGTGAACGCCAGTGATGGGGCTCCCGATGGGGCGCGAGTCACCCACACATCGTGGAAGCCGAATGCACCGAGACCGACGCCCAACGCCTTCATCACCGCCTCGCGAGCGGCGAACCGAGCCGCCAACGACGGCACGGGATCAGCTTTGGGCTCGACGTACTCGAGTTCGTGGGGGGTGAACAGCCGATCACGCATCGACGGTGTTCGTTGCAGCGAACGCCGGAACCGTTCGATCTCGACCGCATCGACACCGATCCCGATCACGGTCATCGTGCGCTCGCGTCGACGATCACGAACGCCAATGATCGGCGGTCTCGGAGATCGGCAGGATCAGCAGATCCGCCACCGGCAGGTCGGACAGGCGATCGTCACGGAAGTTGCCCTCGGTCTCGGAGACCCAGTCGACCAGTCGGTCATAGCGATGGTCGTAGCCCTGCAGGACGCCCCGCATCACCGCCGCGGGCAGGCGGTCGTGGAACCGAACGTGCAGCAGCGTGATGCCCGTGCAGGTGCCACCCTTCACCTCGGGAACGAAGATCAGGGTGCGACCATCGGTTCGTCCGCGCGCGACCAGCACCTCACGATCGCTGGCGACACGACGCTTGGTTCCCAGCAGTTGCGCGTTCCGCTCGACCCGACTGGTCACGTCACGCGACAACCCGCCTCGATCGACGATCGAGATGACCGCGTCGGTGGACGGATCGCCCTCGATCCGATAGCGGGTGAAACCCACCACCGCATCGACGGCAGGGTCGAGATCGGCGAGCACCTTGAGCGTGCGATAGGCGAGTCGATCGCGCCCGGCACCGGCGGTGAGCACTTCCTGCACCAGCCGGCGGTCGAGCACGCCCTCGTCGCTGCGGCTGATGCCAACCGTGACCGTCTTGGCCTGGTGCTTGATCGCGTCGACCGGGCGGGTGAGCTCTTCGATCGCCCTCGTCAGTGCCGCCGTGAGATCGTCGATCAGGACGCTCGGCGTGGCGACGGTGCCCGTGATGCGCTGGTACACCTCGAGTGGGTTGTCGCCGGCCATGTCGCGCAGCAGCGCTGCGAGGCGCACAGCGGTCGACGCCTCGAGGTGCCCGTCGTACAAGCCCGTGCGCAGACCGTCGAGGAACTTCTCCCCGTGAGCGAGGATGCCGTCCTGCACGCGATCCAAGATCTCATCGCTGCCGCCACCGGCCGACAGCGAGTGCTCGATCACCTCGCGAGCTTCACGCAATGGAAGTGCCGATGCGTCGATCGCGAGCGCAGCCTCGTAACCGAACAGATGGCCCACCATGGCCGAGAGGATGAACGCAAGCGCCGAATCGACCGTCGGCACCGACAGCACGGCCGACGCAGCCGCAAAGCGCTCGTCGGCTTCGGTCGCGATCACGATCGGCGTGGCCTTGTGGGCCTTGTAGATCGCGACCTCCTTGGCGACGTCGTCCGCTGTGCCACCGACCAGGCCCGCCGCGCAGACGAGGATCAGCGGTTCGCTCGACAGGTCGATGTGCTTCTTGTCCTCGGTGACGTCGCAGGCGATCGACTTGTAGCAGAGCTCGCTGAGCTTGATCCGAACTTCTTCAGCGGCCACCACGTTGGGGCCGCTGCCGACGAGCGCCCAGTAGCGCTTGTAGGGAGCGAACCGACGGGCTGCGTCGGCGATGTCGGCGCGGCGGCTGATCACCTCGACCATGTTCGCCGGAAGCTCGCGGAGCGAGGTGAGCAGATCGTGACGCCGGCGCGCGGTTCCGAGCCCCGCCGCCTCGCTGATCGCGCACGCCAACAACACACCGGCTGCAACCTGCGCGTAGAACGCCTTCGTGGAGGCGACACTCATCTCGACGTCGCGGCCGTCGCTGGTGTACATCACGCCGTCGGCTTTGTCGGTGAGGTCGCTGTTGCGACGATTCACGATGGCAAGCACCGAGGCACCACGTCCGCGGACCAGATCGACCGTGCGGTTCGTGTCGGTCGTGGTGCCGCTCTGGCTCACGGCCACGATCAGGGTGTCGCTCATGTCGAGCCGCATGCCGAATCCGCTGAGCTCGGTCGCCGTGATCGGGTCGATGTCGAGGTGGCCTTCGCACAGCGTGTCGAGGACAGCGGCCATACTACGGCCGGCGACCGCTGCCGTTCCCTGCCCGATGACGCGCACCTTGGTGATCTCACCGCTGGTCAGCCGGGCCGCGATGTCGGCCGGCAGCGCTCGGTCGCCCACGACCGCGTGCAGCATGCCGTCGCGCTCGGCGATCTTGCCCCGCAGCGTCTTGCGGAAGCTGCCCGGAGCTTCGGTGATCTCCTTCAGCAAGAAGTGAGGCGCGTCGCCTCGATCGATGTCGCGAGTGGTGACCTGCGCGACGGCGACATCATCGGCCGTGATCGGGAGATCGCTGCCGTCGTAGGCGAGGCGCTGCACCCCGGCGAGCTCGCCGGCGTGAGACGCGTCGAGCACGAACACCTGGCCCCGGCTGCCCGACGGAGACTGCGTCTCGCCGTCGACCCGGAGGTAGTTCCAGGTCTCCTCCACCACGCCGTAGGGCTCGCTGGCGACGATGTAGGTGTCTTCGGCGAGGCCGATGTAGAGCGCCTGACCGCTGCCTCGCAACGCGAGGAACAGCTTGTCGGGCGCCGCCGCCGATGCGGTGCCGATGGCGACGCTGCCCTCGAATCCGGCGACCGTTCGGCGAAAGGCCTCGGTCAGATTGCCGTTGGTGTCGGCGGTCAACCGCGACATGACCGCCGGAATCACCTTGGCATCGGTGGTGATCGGCCCGGGGATGCGCAACCCGTGCTGCACCTTGATGTCGGCGTGGTTGTCGACGTCGCCGTTGAGCGCAGCGACCACGTACGGGCGCTGCTGGTCGTTGCCCGACATCTCGGACTCTTCGCTGTTCAACGGATGACAGTTCGGTTCGCTGATGATCCCGACGCTGGCCCAGCGAGTGTGGCCGAGCACCGAGAGACGCGACTCCGGGCGAGCGAGCGCGAGTCGCAACAGATCGTCCGCCTGGATCGCCGCTCGCAGCGCTCGGGTGTTGTCGCCCAGCTCACCGATCTCCTTCGCAGCCTTGTAGACGAAGCTGAGACAGTCGCCTGCCACGCGCACCGATCCGGTCTGGAACAACGGATCGGACGTGCGCTGCGCGAGCAGCGACTGCACCGATGGATCGGCGATCGACAGACCATGGTCCCAGACGAACAGGTGCACGCCGGCCGAGTCGCGGCCACGCACTTCGAGGCGATCGAGCGCCGACAGCGCCTGCTGCACCGAGAGATACGCAGCGATCGCGGCGCGCCCAGCCTCGCGGCCAGCGAGTGCGTCGACCTCACGGGCCGTCCGCAGACGATCGTGGCGGACAGCCCAGGTGGCGTCGCGCAGGGCGATCAACTCGATGTTGGCCTGCTCGATCTGTTCGATGGTCAGGTCGGTCGACGATTCGATCCATTGCTCGTACTCCGTCGCGCGAGCTTCGAGCTGATCGAGCTTGGCGTTCATGGCCGCGAGCAGTTCGTGGCGACCGACGAGCGCACAGACACCCGGCACGCCGTGGAGCAGTTGGTCGCACTCCGACGTCAGGCGTGCCGCCCCGATCATCGTGGGATCGGCGATCGCACGGTGGAGGAGGTCGAGGAGGTCGGATGCCGCCGGAACGGGTCGAGTGGAGGGGCGACTGAGGACCGCGATGATGCCGCACATAAGAACGACAGGGTACTGACACGCTCCGTGCCTGTCCCGTCACATGTTCGTCAGCGAAGTCTCAAGGTTCGCCGAAGATCGCCACGAAGCGGGCTGTCGCTCGGCTGTCTCTCGGTTCTCGCTCGGTTCTCGCTCGGTCGTCACGCAGAGCTGGCGAAGCGATCGCGGACGATCGCCGCCAAGTCGTCAGCGGTGCGTTGCGCCACCTCGAGCGTGGCGGCCTCCACCATCACCCGCACCAGTGGTTCGGTGCCACTCGCCCGCACGAGGATCCGTCCCTCGCCGGCCAGGCGCGCCTCGCCGTCGGCGATCTCTGCCGCGAGCTCGTCGGCGACGTGGGGATGGCGTTCGGACACGCGAACGTTCACCAGCACCTGTGGATAGCTGGTCATCACGGCGCCGGCCAGTTCGGTGAGCGGGCGGCCCCGCCGCACCACGTGCTCGGCGAGGCGCAACCCGGCCAGCAGCCCGTCGCCCGTGGTGGCGAGCCGGCGATAGATGATGTGGCCGCTCTGCTCGCCGCCGACGGCATAGCCCCCCGCATCCAGTGCTTCCAGGACGTAACGGTCGCCCACAGCGGTCTCGATCACCTGGATGCCCACGTGTTCCATCGCCCGGCGGAAGCCGAGATTGGTCATCACGGTGACGACGACGGTGTCGTCGACGAGATGGCCCTCCTCGCGGAGTTGGAGCGCCGCCAGTGCGATCAACCGATCACCGTCGATCACCTTGCCGAGATGATCGACCGCGATCACACGATCGCCATCACCATCGAACGCCAGGCCGAAGCTGGCCCGTTCGGCGACGACCGCCTCGGCGAGCGACGCCGGCGCGGTGGCGCCGCAACGGTCGTTGATGTTCCGACCGTCGGGCCGGGCGTGGATCACCGTGACCCGGGCGCCGAGCCGTTCGAACGCCATGGGCGCCACTGCGCTCATCGCTCCGTTGGCGCAATCGAGCACCACGTGCAGTTCGTCGAGCGACGACATGCCGTCGATCAGGTGCGCGACGTAGTCGTCGGCGGCATCCGTGCTGGTGGTGTCGACCTGGCTGGACACCTCGATCGGGGCGTGCTGGGCTGCCTCGAGCTCGCGCTCGATCGACCGTTCGACCTCGTCGGGGAGCTTCGTGCCGCCCGCAGCGAAGATCTTGACGCCGTTGTCGTGCCACGGGTTGTGCGAGGCCGTGATCATCGCCGCCGGGACCCCGAGCCGCTGCGACCAGTACGCCAGCGCAGGCGTCGGGATCACGCCGAGGTCGACCGCGCCGGCACCCAGACCGGCCGCGAGGGCCGACGCCAGGAGTGGCCCCGACTCGCGGGTGTCTCGGGCGAACAGCCACGTGCCGTCGCCGAGCACGGTGGCCGCAGCGCGACCCAACCGTGCGACGTACTCGGGAGTGAGCTCGGTGAGCGCGCGAGCGCGGACACCGTCGGTTCCGAAGCGCAGCATGCGTGCCTCGGGAAGGTCCAGCAGTCAGGCCGAGCGCTGGATCAGCGCTTGGTGTACTGCTTGGCCTTACGTGCCTTGACGAGGCCGTACTTCTTGCTTTCCTTCTTGCGCGGGTCGCGCGTGAGGAGGCCGGCCTTCTTGAGCGCAGGACGCGACTCGGGATCGAGTTCGACCAACGCGCGAGCAATCGCCATGCGCATCGCGCCGGCCTGACCACTGACGCCGCCGCCATGAATGGTGGCGTCGATGTCGTAGCTCTCCTCGGTGTTGGTGACCCGCAGCGCCTCGGTGACGATCATCCGCTGCACCGCCGTGGGGAAGTAGTCCATGAACGGTCGACCGTTCATGGTGTGGATGCCGGTGCCGGGCCGCAGACGGGCACGCGCAACGGCCTCCTTGCGGCGGCCGGTGGTCTGGGTGAGGGGCTTGGTGGCCATGATGATGATGCTTTCCGGCTGGGTCAGCGGGCCTTGGCCGCTGCAACTTCGAGGACGACGGGGTTCTGTGCGGCGTGCGGGTGCTCAGGACCGGCGTACACCTTGAGCTTCTTGATCTGCTGACGGCCGAGCGGACCATTCGGGAGCATGCCGCGCACGCTGAGCTTGATCGCATCGGCAGGCTTGCGGTCGAGCAGGTGCTGGTAGGTCTCGCTCTTCAGACCTCCGGGATAGCCGGAGTAGCGATACACCATCTCCTTGGCCGACTTGCCCTTGGTGAGCACCACCTTGTCGGCGTTGACGATCACGACGTGGTCGCCGGTATCCATGTGCGGAGCGAACATCGGCTTGTGCTTCCCACGAAGCACGCGAGCGACCTCGGTGCACAGACGACCGAGGACCAGGCCTTCGGCGTCGATCACGTGCCACGCGCGCTCGATCTCACTTGCTTTTGGGCTGTACGTACGCATCTCGAATCCTTCGACAGCAGTCTCCACCAGGCGCAGGTCGCCGGGGAACCGTGAAATGATACGGGCGTCACGGACAAAGCGGCAAACGACCCAGTCGCGATTTTGCAGCACCCCTGCCGACCAGGGGCGCGACGGGCCGGGTCACACCCTCGAACGCGAGCGGATGACGTCGTCGAACCAGGTCTCGACTCGAGCTGCGAAGGCATCGGTGGCGTACAGCTCGTCGACCCGTTGGCGGCACATCAGCCGATCGATCTCGTTCAGGCGACCCACAGCAGCGACCGCTGCGTCGACGTCGTCTGCATCGACCAGGAAGCCGGTCTCGCCGTCGATCACGATCTCGCTCGGGCCACCCCGTCGGTAGGCGACCACGGGCACGCCGCAGGCCATCGCCTCGATCGCCACGTTGCCGAACGCCTCGGTCCACTTCGGCGTCATCAACAGAGCCGTGCACCCGCCGATCGCGGCCTGGAGGTCGTCGGTGCTCAGGAACCCCTCGTAGCTCATCTGTGCGCCGGGATAGCGCGCGGCTGCTCGCCTCCAGCACGACTCATCCTGCATCAGCCCCCACGCCTTCACGGGCATGGCCGTCGCCTGGGAGATCGCGAACACGTCGGCGATGCCCTTCTCCGGCGAGATGCGGCCGATGAATCCGAGATACGGCGGGTCGTCGGCCGTGACATGGACGTCGTAGCGCTCCGTGGCGATGCCGTTGCCGATCACGCGAAGCTGATCTGCGATCGCGACGAACGTCTCGGCCTGCGCGCGGCTGTGCACCGCGACCGTCCCCGGCCGTGCCTCGACCAGGTGGGCGAGCGCGATGTCCATCGCGTCGCTCAACGACGCCATCGACACCAGGTGAGCAACCGGCACGTCGAGGAAGGGCGTGAGGTAGAGCGGTAACCAGTCGTACGCCAGGTTGACCACCAGGTCGAAGTCGTCCTGTCGTTCGCGCGTCCAGTCCCACATCGCTGCCAACACCGGTGACGAAGGCATCTCGATCGACGCCTGCCGCCCGAGCGTCTGACTGCTGATCTGAAGGTTGCCCTCGATCTGATGCACGCGTGCGCCGACGTGGAGCGAGCCCGCCGGGGCCACGACCTCGACGTGGTGACCGCGCGCGGACAGACCGAGCACCAGTCCGTGCAAGGTGAGTTCGACACCGCCTCCGATCCCGCTGCCGAGCGGGCCGACGGGCGTGGAGCAGATCAGGATCCGCTTGATCCGAGTCGTGCTGTTCGAGCGATCCGATCGATCCGGGCGAGTCGTGTGAATCGCGGCCATGACGGGGCCTCCTTCGGGTGTCGACACAGCCGACCGACGGCTGCGACGTTCCCTCCCGGCTGCAGTCTGCACGAGGCGTGGCGCGTTGTCGCTTCGCACTCGACGCTCGGGCCGGGACATCGGTCACGCTCCGCGGCCGACATCACGCAATCCGTCGAGCCCGAGCAGTATTTTCGAAGCATGTCCGACCTTCCTCCGCCGCGCCCCGGTGACCAGCCGGCGTGGCAGCCACCGGCCGGCCCCCCGCTGGACGAGGCACCGACGACCCCAGCACCGATCCGGCCGTACCTGCCCGACCCACGGGCGCCGCGTGCCGTCCCGCCACAGGACAACCTTCGAGCGCCCGCCGAACCCGCCGAACCCGCCGAACCCGTCGAACCCGCCGAACCCGCCGAACCCGTCGAACCGGTTGCCCCGCTCGACCCCGTGGAGCCACTGCCGCCTCTCGCGCCACTGCCGCCGATCGCCCCGCTGCCACCCATCACCCCGCTGCCACTGTTCGTGCCGCTTGCACCTTTCGTGCCGCTTGCACCTTTCGAGCCGCGACCGCCACTCGAGCCGGTTGCGCCGGTTGCGCCGGTTGCGCCGCTTGCGCCCATCGAGACGGCCTCGATGACGGATGCGACCCTGGCGGCTGCGACGACGATGCCAGCGCCAGACGCCGGCCGAATTGCCGAGGCGGTGCCACCGACCACGCGCATGCCGACGACGGTCATCTCGCCAGTCCCGCCAGTCCCGCCAGTCCCGCCGATCCCACCGGCACGATCGGCTGGTCGGTCCCGGGTACCGGCGGTGATCGGGGCGGTCGCTGCCATCGCGCTCGGAGCCGGCGCGGTGCTGTGGGTGACCCGGTCCTCCGACGATGAATCCTCCGGTCGGTCGGCCGATGGACAGGGTTCCAGCACGTCCGAGGCCATCGGCGCAGCCCCGACCAGCCTGGCCGAACCCTCGTCCAGCGTGGCCCCGACGACGAGCGCTCCCTCGGTGGTGCTCCCGACGACGCCGCCCACCACCCCGCCGACCGACCCGCCGACCACACCCGCTCCATCGGCCCCTGCCGTCGAGGCACTGCCCTCGCCCCCCGTTCCTGCCGGCGCGACCCTGTTCTCCGATCCCGCCGGTTGGACCATTGCCGTCGACCCGGCGTGGCAACGTGAAGAGTCACCGGAGTTCGCCGGGTGGTTCACCGGCACCGGCTCCACCGGGTTCAGCGACAACGTCAACGTCGTCCTCGAGAACCTGCCCAGTGCGTTTTCCCTCGATGAGTACGTCGTCGCTGCGACGGCGGTGATCAACACCCAGGCCACCGATGTCGAGATCGTCGATCAACGTCGCTTCGTCGGTGCCGACGGCGTCCAGGTACATGTCGTCACCTGGCTGGGGACCGTCGTCGGGGCGAATCAGCGATTGGGCTTCGTGCAAGCGATGACGGTCACGGCGACGAAGGCCTACGTGGCGACCTTCACCGCGCAGCCGGGCCGCTTGGCGGAACTCGCCACCGCGGTGGGCCCGTACCTCACGACCATCCGCGGCACCTGAACCCCATCCGTCGCATCGGCCGAGGCCGACGCGTCGGGCGCGGCACCGCGGTTCGAGGCCGAGCCATCCGTGCCATGATCTCCTTCCCGAGGTCACGACGCCCCGCGAGGTGGGACGAGGGATGCATCAGCGGCGCTGCGGTGCCCGCCGGCGGAGATGATGGGGGTTCGACATGCGACGAGTCACGACCACGCTGCTGATCCTGCTGACCGGACTCGTCACGATCACAGCGTCGAACGTCGGGACCGCGCACGCGTGGGCGACGTCGGCCGGAGCGCAACCCTTGCCGATCGTGGCGACTCCCGGTCGGCCGATCGGTGCGGCCGCCACGAGGATCCCGTCGTCGACCACACCGGCGTCTGCGTCGACACCCGACACCTCGCAGGCATCGGCCACGACAACCGATCCAGCTCCCACTCCGGCGGGGCGCTCCGACGGCTGGCCGACACCCGCGCTGGTCACCCTGGCCGTCGCGATCGGTGCATTCATCGCGGTCGCACTGTTGTGGCTGCGGCACACGTTCGCTCGCGGCCCGCACGCCGACTCATCAGCGAGTCAGTAACCGACGTCCCAGAGAGTCAGGCCATGGGGTGGTGCGACCTGACCGGCCGCCGAACGATCGCGTCGGAGCATGATGCTGCGCATCTCGCCGGCGTGGATCCGGCCGGCGCCCATGTCGACCATGGTGCCCACCAACGAGCGCACCATCTGGTGGCAGAACGCGTTGGCGCGGACCTCGAACCGGAGCAGCGTGCCGTAGTCGCTCGCAGCCTCGTTCCATCGCGCCGACATCACCCGCCGTCGCAGGGACGGCGCCGGTTGCTCGTCGCGCACCTTCGGGGTTCGACAGAACGAGCTGAAGTCGTGCTCTCCGATGATCGGGTCGCACGCGAGCTGCATCGCCCAGAGCTGCAGGGGCGCGGCCACATGCCACGTGGTCGCCAGCAGCGCCGGCACCGGGCTCGGCGTGTTGAGAACGTCGTAGCGATAGTGCCGGTACACGGCGCTGAACCGGGCACTGAAGCCGGGATCGGTGCACCACTCCGCAGAACGCACCACGATCGCAGGACCACACATCCGCGTGAGGCGATGCGCGAGACGATCGATCTCGGTGGTGGGAGGGAGATCGACGCTGACGACCTGGCCCCAGGCATGCACCCCCGCGTCCGTACGACCCGCACCGACGGGTTCGGTCGCGGCCTGCACCACGCGTTCGAGCGCAGACCGCAGCTCGCCCATCACTGTCCGCTGGCCCGACGCCTCGGCAAAGCCGTGGAAGCCGCTGCCGTGGTAGGCGACGAGCAGGCGAGCACGGCGCACATCGATGACGTTGGCGTCGTTCGCGACCGGAACGTCGTTGGCGTCGTTGGCGTCGAAGGAGAGCTGGCCGGCTGAAACGTCGTCGGTCTGTTCGGTCATCTCGGACGCCGATCGAAAACGGGTCGAGCCCGCCAGATGGCGGGCTCGGACACCATGCTCGTGCGTCGGTCGCTGTCTGCTGAGATCAGCGCAGCCACCGGACAGGCCGTGATCTGGATCAGACCAGTTCGATGCGGGCCATCTGGGCGTTGTCGCCCTGGCGCGGACCGAGCTTGAGGATGCGCAGGTAGCCACCGTTGCGATCGAGGTAGCGAGGAGCGACGTCGCCGACGAGCTTGGCCGTCATCTCCTTGTCACCCAGGTAGCCCTGGATCTGACGGATGCGGTGGATGCGCAAGGGCTCACCCTCCTGGGCCTTCTTCGCCTTGGTGATCAACTTCTCGGCGATCGGGCGGAGGGCCTTGGCCTTGGCCTCGGTCGTGACGATGCCTTCGGCAGCGAACAGTGACGCGGCGAGGTTCGCCATCATCAGGCGCTGGTGGGCGGCGCTGTGGCCGAAGTTGCGTGCTTTGCGGGGTGTTGCGGGCATGGTTGTTCAGTTCCCTGGTGAAATCTTCGAATGGTGTTCAGCCGCGGAGGCTGAGACCGCGCTCGTCGAGCTTCTGCTTGACCTCGTCGAGGCTCTTCTGGCCGAAGTTGGTGATGTTGAGCAGATCGTCCTCGGTCTTGGTGAGCAGCTCACCGACGGAGTTGATCTGAGCCCGCTTGAGGCAGTTGCGCGGACGCTCCGAGAGATCGAGGTCCTCGATCGGCAGGTCGAGATCGGGCGACGTGGCAGCGATGCTGGCGACCTCGCCGAGCTCCAGCCCTTGGGGTTCATCGCTCAGGCTGGCCACGAGGTCGACCAGCGAGCGCAGTGTGGCTCCCGCCGACGCGAGGGCATCTCGCGCCGTGATCGAACCGTCGGTCTCGATGTCGAGCACGAGGCGGTCGAAGTTGGTGCTCTGCTCGACGCGAGTCGGCTCGACGGTGAACATGACGCGACGGACCGGTGAGAAGATCGCGTCGACCGGGATGACGCCGATCGTTCGGTTCTGCGCATCGCGGTCGCTCGACAGGTAGCCCCGACCGCGACCGACGGTGAGGTCGACGGCGAGACGGGCCTTGGAGTTCAGCGTGGCGATGTGCTGATCGGGGTTCAGGATCTCGATCTCACTCGGGCACTTGATGTCGGCAGCGGTGATGGTGGCCGGACCGCGCACGTCGAGGCGGACGATGATGTCGTCGTCGCTCGTGCTGGTGAGCACGATGTCCTTGATGTTGAGGATGACGTCGGTGACGTCCTCGGAGATGCCCGCGATGGTGTCGAACTCGTGCAGCGCGTCGTCGAAACGGACGGCGGTGATCGCCGCTCCGGGGATGCTCGAGAGCAACACACGGCGCAAGGAGTTGCCGATGGTGTGGCCGAAGCCGGGCTCGAGCGGACCAACGGCGAAACGCTGACGGTTGTTCTCCTCGTCGCCGATGGATTCGACGGTGGGGCGCTGGATGACGAGCATGGAAGGACGCCTCGTTCTCTCTCTGGTCGTTCTCTGACGGTACGCGGTTCGTTGACTGAGCTGTCGGGCTGCCCTGACGGGAGCCCGGCGAGCGAGGATTACTTCGAGTACAACTCGACGATGAGGGACTCTCGCACGGGCACATCGATGTGCTCGCGCTGAGGCAGCTCACGGACGGTGACCTGCTTGCCACCGTCGCCGACCTCGAGCCAGCCGACGACGCGGCGGTCGAGGGTGTCGAGGTTGTGCTGCACGACGATCATGGCCTGCGTCTTCACGGGGAGCGACACGACGTCACCCTTGCGCACTCGGTACGACGCGATGTCGACGCGCTTGCCGTTGACGTGGATGAGACCGTGGTTCACGAACTGGCGTGCCTGCGGGCGAGTGCTCGCCCATCCGGCGCGGTAGACGATGTTGTCGAGGCGCTGTTCGAGCAGCCGCAGCAAGTTCTCGCCGGTGGGACCCTGGAGTCGGTTGGCCTCTTCGTAGGTACGACGGAACTGGCGCTCGAGCACACCGTAGATGTACTTCGCCTTCTGCTTCTCCTGCAGCTGGGCCAGGTACTCGCTGCCGGCGTTGCGGCGGCGGGTACGACCATGCTGGCCCGGGGGGAAGGGACGACGCTCGAGGGCCTTGCGACCCTTTTCGTTCTCGAAGATGTTGGTGCCGAGACGGCGCGACACGCGCACCTTCGGGCCGGTGTAACGAGCCATGATCAGGTCCTCCGCCGCTTGGGCTGGCGGCAGCCGTTGTGCGGAACCGGCGTGACGTCCTTGATGGAGGTCACCTCGATGCCGGTGTTCTGGATGGAGCGCACGGCGGTGTCGCGTCCCGAACCGGGACCCTTCACCTGTACCTCGACGCGGCGCAAGCCGTGCTCGATCGCGGCGCGGGCAGCCTTTTCGGCAGCCATCTGCGCGGCGAACGGGGTGCTCTTGCGCGACCCCTTGAAACCGACGCCACCGGACGATGCCCACGAGATGACGTTGCCCTCGGTGTCGGTGATCGAGACGATGGTGTTGTTGAACGAGCTCTTGATGTGAACGACACCATTGGTGACGTTCTTGCGCTCACGCTTGCGGGGGCGGCGACCGCCCGGCTTCGGCTTAGCCATCGTTACTTCCTCACGGCCTTCTTCTTGTTGGCAACGGTCTTCTTCGGGCCCTTGCGGGTGCGAGCATTGGTGTGGGTGCGCTGCCCGCGGACCGGCAGACCCTTGCGATGCCGGACGCCCTGGAGGCAACCGATCTCGATCTTGCGCTTGATGTCCTGCGCGACTTCACGGCGCAGGTCACCTTCGACGGTGATGTTGGCCTCGACCCACACTCGGATCTGGTTCACTTCGTCTTCGGTGAGGTTGCGCACACGCTGGTTCGGATCGAGACCCGTGTCGGTGCAGATCTTCTGAGCGGTCGGCTTGCCGATCCCGAAGATGTAGGTGAGCGAGATCTCCAACCGCTTCTCGCGGGGGATGTCGACGCCGGAAATACGTGCCATGGTCGTGTGCTTCCTCTCGGCCTGTCAGCCTTGCCGCTGCTTGTGGCGCGGGTTCTCGCAGATCACGCGGACGGCCCCGTGCCGGCGGATGACCTTGCACTTCTCGCAGATTTTCTTCACGCTCGGGCGGACCTTCATGGTGACCGGTACTTTCTCAGGACGGTGGCTCTCGGGAGCGAGGGCCGACTGCTGTTCGTTCTTCAAACTCTTCTTGCGACTGTTCGTGCGGGTGCCGGCATCTGGGCCGACGGCTCCGACGGCTGCTTACTTGTATCGATAGGTGATTCGACCACGAGTGAGGTCGTACGGAGTGAGCTCTACCTGGACCTTGTCGCCAGGAAGGATGCGGATGTAGTGCATTCGCATCTTTCCGCTGATGTGCGCCAACACCTTGTGGCCGTTTTCGAGCTCGACGCGGAACATGGCGTTCGGCAGGGACTCGGTGATCGTGCCCTCGAGCACGATGGCGTCGTCTTTCGGCTTGGGCAGAGGGGACTCCTCACAACTGACAGGGCGGGCGGGACTATTCGAGCGAACTCGACACCCGGTCGACGCAAGCGCACGCGCAAGCTCAACTGGGCCGAGGAGCCATGCTATCGGGCAGACTTCACAACGCCAAGTCCCGATGCGGAATGCGGAAAACAGCCGATGAGCAGCGTTTCCGTTGCTGTGACGCCACCGTGGGCCCCGACCTTGCCCACCGTAGCAAGCTCCGCTGAGCCGGCGGAGGATCTCCCGTCAGCGTCCATCGGGTCGTGAGGCGGCGCCGGCCCGGGTCGACGCGATCCTCGGCGTCGGCTCCAGCCGCCCCACCATCATCGGTCGATCGTCCACCGATCTTGATTGGTGCAGGTGTTCTTCACGTCACAATAGAAGTCGAAGCTCCACGTCCCGCCCTCGCGGCCCACGCCGCTGTGCCGGCTGCCGCCGAACGGTGCGCGCAGGTCGCGAACGAAGAAGCAGTTCACCCACAGCGTGCCCGCCACCAATTGTGCTCCGACCCGGGCGGCTCGTTCGGGGTCGCCGGTGAACAGAACGCCGGCCAGGCCGAACTCGGTGCCGTTCGCCATGGCGACGGCCTCGGCCTCGGTGCTGAAGGTCTGCAGCGTCAGCACGGGACCGAACACCTCCTCGGTGAGGATCTCGGATCCCTCGGCAGCATCCACGAACAGCGTCGGCCGATAGAAGAGTCCAGCGAGGTCGTCGTTGGGTCCGCCACCGACGACGGCCGTGGCTCCGTCGGCGATGGCCCGTCTCACGAATCCATCGATGCGCTCGAGGTGCTCGCGGCTGATGTTGGGTCCGATGTCTGTCGTGAGGTCGCGGGGATCCCCCTGACGGAGATGGGCTGCCCGCTCGACGAACCGGGCGATGAACTCGTCGCGGATGGAGTCCTGGACGAGGAGTCGTTCGCCGGCCCGGCCCACCGGGGCGGCGTTGTGGTACTGCTCCACCGCAATCGCGGCCGCCCACACCAGGTCGGCGGCGGCGAAGACGCTAATGGGGCGCGTGCCCCCGAGGTCGAA
>JANNQK010000026.1:0-2136 GCA_031400715.1 Actinomycetes bacterium
GACCGACGCGTTCGAGCTGGGCATGCTCGCCCGGGTGTTCAACCAGGACGTGTTCAACCTGCCCAAGGTGCAGGCGGGTCTCGAGACCGGGGCGATCGACACGGTCACGTTCGCCAACTACCAAGAGACCAAGCTTCGCCACTTCCACGAGTTGCTCGGGCGGTGGATCAGCGATGACTGACACCGATCCCATCCGGCTCGATCCCACCGGACTTGACAGCACCGGACTCGATCCGAGCGACTTCGACCCGCGCCTCGACAGCGTGCAGCAATGCCCGTTCCCGCACTATGCCGCACTCCGCGAATCGGCACCCGTGCACGAGATGCCGGGGGAGTGGGTGGGGCGAGGCAACGAACGGGTCTTCGCCGTGTCGCGCTTCGACCTGGTCACCCAGGTGCTCACCGACTGGCACACCTTCTCGTCCAAGTTCGGTTCGTCGCAGGCCATCCCGCCCGAGGACGTGATGCGCAAGGTGCGCGAGATCATGTCGAAGGGGTGGCCACGCCCGGCCACGATGTTGACGGCCGACCCGCCCGTGCACACGCGCTTCCGGCGACTCGTCTCGAAAGCGTTCACGCCCAAGCGGGTACAGGACCTCGCCCCCGACATCCTCCGCATCTGTGAAGGCCTGGTCGACTCGTTCGCCCCCGACGCCAGTCGGGGCGGCGAGATCGACCTGATCCCGTCGTTCTGCGTGCCCATCCCCACGTCCACGGTTGCGCTCGCGCTCGGTGTCCCCGAGGAGCGCTTCGCCGACTTCAAACGATGGGCAGACGCGTCGGTTGCGCCCATCGGACGCCAGCTCGACATGGACGGCTGGATCGGTTTCGCGGAAGGTGTGGTCGAGCTGCAGCAGTACTTCGCGGCCGAGTTCGAACATCGCATGGATCATCCGAAGGACGATCTGCTGACGGCGTTGTTGAACGCCCGGCTCGACAGTGCCGACGACATCGAGGGTGGCCCGCTGGAGATGGCCGAGCTGCTGTCGATCGTGCAGCAGCTGCAGGTGGCCGGCAGCGAGACGACGGCGAGCCTGATCGCCGATGCGGTCGTGCTGCTCGACCGCGAGCCCGATGAGTGGGCCCGCATCGCTGCC
Source organism: Actinomycetes bacterium (assembly GCA_031400715.1). GTDB lineage: Bacteria > Actinomycetota > Acidimicrobiia > Acidimicrobiales > Ilumatobacteraceae > VFMC01. The sequence continues at coordinate 1,098 of JANNQK010000026.1, forward strand.
GAGCCCGAGCGGGCGGGCCGCGTGGTGGAGGAGTGCCTCCGCCTCGCCAGTCCGAACCAGGGCTTGTTCCGCATCGTTACCCGCGACACCGAGCTCGGCGGGGTGCCGATCCCGGCCGGGTCGACGCTCTGGGTGCTGTACGGATCGGCCAACCGCGACGAAGCGATGTTCGGTGACAACGCGGCGGAGTTCGATGCCGACCGGGAACGAGTGCAGCAGCACATCGCGTTCGGCAAGGGGGTGCACTATTGCGTGGGCGCCCCGCTGGCCCGCCTGGAAGCGACGATCGCGCTGCAAGTGCTCGCCCGTCGCTTCAGCAGCGTCCATCCCGTCGATGCGGCGTCGTTGCGCTACGGCTCGAGCTTCATCCTGCGTGGCCTCACGTCGCTGCCGGTGGTGCTCACCCCTCGCGGCTGATCGAATCGCGGCTGATCGAATCGCTGCTGATCGAAGCCAACGACGCGAGCATCCATGACGTGACCGTGGTGAGGTCGGCTGCGAAGAAGTGATCGGCGCGCGCCACCACCGTCGCGTGAGCGTTCACCCACGCTCGCATCGCCTCAGCGGTGGGCGCTGGCGGGCTGAACTGATCGTGGCCGGCGACGAGCACGTGCTTGGGTCGCGGGTCGGTTGCAGCGGCACGTGCGGCGGGCATCATCGCCAGTGGCGGTGCGACGGCGAGCCAGCCGTCGAGCGAGTCGTGCAGCACGTCGAGCCCGACCGCTGCTCCGAAGGAGTACCCCGCGAGCCACAGCGGGGCGCCGACCACCGACGAGAGCGTGTCGAGAGCTGCGATGGCGTCGAGCCGTTCTGGTACCCCGCCTCCGTGCGTGCCCTCCGAACCGTTCACCCCTCTGAAGTCGAAACGCAGCACCGCGATGCCGGCTGCGGCGAGCGATCGGAACATCGCATCGACCACGGGGTTGTAGCGGTCGCCGCCGAACTGTGGGTGTGGATGGCAGATCACGACACCGAGCGCCGCTCCGTGGGGTGTGCAGAGGTCGCCCTCGAGTCGAAGCCCATCGGCCGTGTGCAGTCC
>JANNQK010000027.1:0-6511 GCA_031400715.1 Actinomycetes bacterium
GACCCTCATCAAGACCGTCCTGGCCCCCATGCTCAAGGCCCGGATGCTGGGCCTCAACGGCTGGTTCTCCACCAACATCCTGGGCAACCGGGACGGCGAGGTGCTCGATGACCCGGAGAACTTCAAGACCAAGGAGGAGTCGAAGCTCGGTGTGCTCGAAGACATCCTCGAACCATCGAAGAACCCCGACCTCTACGGCAACGTCTTCCACAAGGTGAGCATCAACTACTACCCGCCTCGTGGTGACAACAAGGAGGGCTGGGACAACATCGACATCTTCGGGTGGCTCGGCTATCCGATGCAGATCAAGGTCGACTTCCTCTGTCGCGATTCCATCCTCGCCGCGCCGTTGGCCCTCGACCTCGTCCTGTTCAGCGACCTCGCCCAGCGCGCCGGCCTCGGCGGCATCCAGGAGTGGATGAGCTTCTACTACAAGAGCCCTCAGGTGGCACCCGGCCTATACCCCGAGCACGACCTGTTCGTGCAGCTCACCAAGCTGAAGAACACGTTGCGCTGGATGATGGGCGAAGACCAGATCACCCATCTCGGCCGCGAGTACTACGACGAACTGCAGGACTGACCCGCACCGTCCTCAGATCTGCGGGGTTCTCCCCGCGATGATCTCGACCAACAGGTGGGCGTCGAGGTTGCCACCGCACAAGACGGTGGCGACCCGGTGTCCGTCGTGTCGGCGACGCTCCTTCAGCAATCCGGCAGTCGCGATCGCGCCGGCAGGCTCGGCGAGGTTGTGGGTCGTGCGCAACAGCACCCTGATCGCATCGGCCGCTTCGTCCTCGGAGACCTCGACGATGCGCGCCGCGCCCGCGACGATGCGGTCGATCGCCTCTGGCACCGGCACACGACACGCAACACCGTCGACGAACGTGTCGGCCGATCCGGTGTTGACGGCGTGACCCGCGGCGAACGACAGAGCCGTCGCATTCGCCCGCTCGGCCACCACGCCGACGATCTCGGTGTCGAGCCCGAGAAGATCACGCGCGGCGATGAGGCCACAGATGCCCGACCCCATGCCGACGGGCACGTACACCGCATCGAGCGAACTGCCTGCGGCACGAACCGCGCCGAACAATTCGAGCGCATAGGTCGCCACGCCACGCACCAGGTCGTCGTGGAACGACGGCACCATCTCGAATCCGCGTTCGAAGGCGAGCTGCTCGGCGTGCTCGCGAGCGGCTTGGAAGTCGTGCCCGAACTCCACCAGTTCGGCACCCCACGCACGCATCGCCGCGTTCTTGTCCGGGCTGTTGCCGTGAGGAACCACGATCACGACGTCGAAACCGACAGCGGTGCCGGCAAGGGCGATGCTCTGCCCGTGATTGCCCCTCGTCGCGCTCACCAGCCCGCGGACCTCGGGGCGTTCGCGGACCAACCGGTCGACGTAGACGAGACCGCCGCGCACCTTGAACGCACCGGTCGGTGTGTGGTTCTCGTGCTTCACCCAGACCTCTGTCGCACCGACCTCGGCGGCCAACAACGGCCATGCGTACTGCGGAGTGGGTGCCATGCGTCTGCCGACCACCTCGGCGGCAGCGATGAGGTCGTCCATCGTGATCGGGTTCGCTGCGTGGAGCTCGGTCATGCCGCGATCACCAGGTCGAGCAGCACGTCGTGTGGTTCGATCGGCAGATCGTCGACGAGCTGCTCGTGGAAGCACGCCCCTACCGTGAAGGCCCGGGTGCCGGGAAGGAACCGGTCGTAGTAGGCCTTCCCGTGCCCCAACCGACCGCCGGCGATGGTGAAGGCCACGCCCGGCACGATGATCAGATCGATCGTCGATGGGTCGACCACGGCTCCCTTCGGCTCGCGGATTCCCCAAACGGCGGGCTGTGTGCCATCGCCCAGCAGAGCGGGTTCGATCCGCTCGCCGACGATGCGCGGCAGCACCAGGACCTTGCCGTCGCGTTCGAGGCGAGCGAAGAGGCCGTCGGTCTCGGGTTCGGAGGCCATCGAGGCGAACGCCATGACGGTGCTCGCCGCCTGGTACTGCGACAACTCAGCGACCTGCGCCCACAGCTGCACGCTGCGGAGGGTGCGGTCGTCGATCAGCTCGCACGCCTGGCGCATCCGCCGACGCAGGGTGGGCTTGTCGATCACCACCACAGGATCGCACACATGGACAACGCTTCGGACGAGATTCAGCTCTGCGTCTACAGTCGCTCACATGTCGATCGATCCCCTGAAGTTCCGGCAGGTGCTGGGCCATTTCCCCACCGGTGTCACCGTCGTCACGGGGATGTTCGACGACGAGCCGGTGGGCTTCACGATCGGCTCGTTCACCTCGGTGTCGCTCGATCCGCCGCTCGTGGGCTTCCTGCCCATGGTCACCTCCGACCGGTGGCACAAGATCCGTGCGTCCGGGTCGTTCTGCGTCAACGTGCTCGGCCACGACCAGGGCGAGCTCTGCTGGCAGTTCGCCAAGACGAGCATCGAGCGACCGTTCGACGGTGTCGACTGGCACCCGTCCGCGATCACCGGCTCACCGGTGCTCGATGCCGCGATCGCCTTTATGGACTGCACGATCGACGAGGTGTACGACGCAGGCGACCACCACTTCGTGATGGGCCGGGTGGTCGAGCTCGAACACGCCGACCCGATCACCGAACCGCTGCCGTTGCTGTTCTACAAGGGTGGCCTCGGCCGCTTCCTGGCCCACTGAACGTCGTGCCCATCTCCCGGACCGCGAGGCGAGCGGCAGCATTCGACGCGATCGCCGTTCTGACGTTCGTGGTGGCCGGCCGCCGCAGCCACGACGAGGGCGGCAACGCCTTGGTCGAGACAGCGAACGTGGCCGCACCGTTTCTGATCGCGCTCACCGTCGGTTGGTTGGCAATCCGGGCGTGGAAGCGGCCAGAGGCACTGGCGACCGGTGCGGGCATCTGGGCGACCACGGTCGTGCTCGGCATGCTGCTCCGGCGTGTCGTGTTCGACCGCGGGACCGCTGCGTCGTTCGTGATCGTCGCCACGTTGGTCACCGGCGCGCTGCTGCTCGGTTGGCGCGCCGTCGCGGGTGTGGTCGCTCGCCGCCGAGACGGTTGATCCGGAGTGGCTACGCTTCGGCAATCGCCATCCGCCGCCCGGCACTCCAGGAGCACCCATCATGACCAAGACCCGTCGCATCAGCTCCGACGTCGCTGCGCTCGCCGAACTGCTCGGAACGGTTGGACTCTTCGCCGGCCTGCCGAAGCGCAAGCTGATGCAGATCGCCGACATGTGCCGCGAGCATCGCTTCCAGCCGGGGGAGGCGATCGTTTCCGAGGGCGATCTGACAGGTCGCTTCTACCTCATCGTCGAAGGTGGTGCCGAGGTTCAGGTGCGCGGCCACATCGTTGCGACCCTCGGTCCGAGCCAGTACTTCGGTGAGTTCGCGGTGCTCGACCAGGCGCCGCGCTCGGCAACGGTGACGGCCACGACGGCGGTGCGTGCCTACTCGCTCGCCTCGATCACGCTCCGCCCGTTGCTGAAGGAAGAACCGGAGATCACGTACCGATTGCTGTTGAACGCGTGCGAGCGGCTCCGGGTGCTCGAGAGCTCGCTCGGCTGACGGCGCTCCGGGCGGCGTGACTCACGACGCGACCTCCACTTGTGCGTCGAGGGTGTCGCGGAGTGCGTCGCCGAGGAGCACGAACGCCGCGACGGTGGCGGTCAGGAACAGCGCTGGGAACATGATCAGGTACGGGGCCTGGCCGTAGGAGAGCTGTCCTTGTGCGATCATCAGGCCCCATGAGATCGACGGGACCTGCAGGCCGATGCCGAGGTACGTCAGCGTCGACTCAGCGGCGATCAACGCGCCCGCGTTCAAGGTCGAGTAGGCCACCACCGCGGGCAGCGCATTCGGTAGGACGTGGCGGCCGATGATGCGGCCGCTGCTCGCTCCCGCTGCTCTCGCCGCCTCGATGTAGTCCTGCACCAGCACGGAGCGCGACGAGTTGCGGGCGATGCGCGCCGTGCCTGGCCACCCGAGGATCGAGAGCGCGAACACGATCTCCAACGGGCTGCGCTGCTCGCCGGCCAGCACCGCGAGCAGCAGAATCGCTCCGACGACAAAGGGGATGCCGAGGGTGACGTCGCCGGCGCGGCGCACCAGTCCGTCCACCCAACCGCCGCGTGTCGCCGCGAGCACGCCGGACACGGTGCCGAACAGCGCCAGTGCCAGGCCGCCGCCGACGCCGATGAGCAACGACGGCCGGGCGCCGTAGACGACGTGGGTGAACACATCGCATCCCTGTGCATCGGTGCCGAACCAATGATCGGCCGACGGCGAGAGTCGATCCTGGTACGAGCCGTCGTCGGCACGGATCGTGCAGGTGCGCGCGCCGTCGCCGTTGCCCGACAGCGCGATCACCGCGTTGGGCGCCACGACCAACACCATCATCAACCCCATGAGCGCGGCGGCGAGGCGAAATCTGGCCAACCGAACCAGTCTGGACAGCCAGAGTCGGGTCATGTGAGACCTGCTCGGAGTCGTGGGTCGAGCAGCATCGAGGTGAGATCGATCAGGAGATCGAGCACCAGATACACGGCGATCGCGAACATCGTGAAACCGACGACCACCACGTTGTCACGCTGACTGATCGCACGGGCGATGACGTTGCCCACCCCCGGCAGGTTGAACACGCGCTCGACCACCACGCTGCCACCGAAGAGCGCGCCCACTTCCAGCCCGAAGAACGTGACGATCACCGTGAGCGAGTTGCGCACCACGTGCCGTCGCGTGGCCTGGCCGGCGGTGATGCCCTTGCCGAGCGCGGTCCGCACATGCTGTCGATGCGCTTGCTCGAGTACCTCGCCGCGCATGATCCGAACCGCGAAAGCTGCTCCGGCCGATGCGAGCACGAGCGACGGCAGCACGTACGCCACCAGCCCGTCATCGGTGCCGGCCACCGGCAGCACTCCCCACCGCACGCCCAGCAGGTACTGACCGATCGAGGCCACCACGAACAGCGGTGCGGCGATGCCGAGGGTGCACAGCGCGACGAGGGCGCGATCGATGCGGCCGCCGCGGCGCATGCCCGCCACGGTGCCGAACACGATCCCGGCGATCACCTCGACGAGGAGCGTGACGAGCAGGAGCAACGTGGTCACGGGCAGCGCCGCGAGCAGCATGTCGGTCACGGGCCGGCGACTGGCGTAGGACTCACCGAGATCGCCGCGTACCAGCCTGCCCACCCAGTGGAGGTTCTGGCTCGCCAGGTTGTCGTCGAGGCGGTAGCGGGCACGGATCGCCGCCAGCGTCGATGGGGAGACCTTGCGCCCACCTGCCACCGTGCGCGCCGGATCTCCCGGCAGCGCGAACGTGACGGTGAAGACCACCACCGTCGCGATGAAGAAGGTGACGACCGCGCCACCGAGTCGCCGAACCGACCACCCGATCACGCAGTCATCACCTTCTCATCGTTTGTTCGCCAGGTCACGAATGTGCGGGCCCGTGATCTCTCAGCCCACCACCTCGACCAGTTCGAGTCGGTAGAGGGCACCGGCATCCACCCGCAGGCCCTTGACCCGCTCGGAGACCACGCTCGAATCGCGGCCGAAGGTGAGCGGGATCATCGGCAGGTCGGCCAGCACGATCTGCTCGGCCTGGTTGAGCAGCGCAGCGACCTTGTCGGGATCGGTCGCCGTTTCCACCTCGGTCATCAGGCCATCGAACTCGTCGTTCGCGTAGCTGAGGTTGTTCGCACCCGACTCGCTCTGGAACAGGGGTTGGATCATGCTGTAGCCAGACGGGTAGTCCCACACCCACCCCAGTTCGAACGGCCCCTCCAACTTGTCGGCCGTGGTCTCCTCGAGGAACTGTGCGAACTCGTAGCTGCGCACCTCGATCTCCAATCCGAACGCGTCGGTCCAGGTGTTCGTCAGGAACTCGATCGCTGCCTGACCGTCGTCGGCGATGTCGTAGAGCACGACTTTGGTGCCCGGCGCCACACCCGACTTGTCGAAGTGCTCCTTGGCGAGGTCGAGATCGAACACGCAGGCAGCGCACGGCTCCTGGGTCGCGCCCGGCACCTGCGGCGGCACGTAGCCGTAGGCGGGATCGACGCTGCCTTGCAGCACCCGGTCCGTGAGAGCTTCCCGGTCGATCGACAGCGACAACGCCTGACGGAAGTCGAGGTTGTCGAACGGTGCGAGAGCCACCGGCAGACCGACGTAGCCGAGCGCCGCAGTCGGGGTGAGCACGACCTGATCGCCGTACTGCTCGACCGCTGCTTTGAACTCCTCCGGTGGCACACCACGGGCGATGTCGATCGCACCCGCCTGCCAGTCCCGGTAGCCCGTCAACACATCGGAGTAGATGCGGAACTCGATCTGACCGGCCTTGCCCGGTGTGCCGGCATAGGCCTGGTTGCGTTCGAGGGTGATCGATTCGTTGTGCTGCCACGGCTCGGACATCTGATACGGGCCGTTGCCGATCGGCTGCTCGGCAAAGGCCGCGGCCGCCGCAGGGTCATCGGCCATCTCCGATGGCACCGGTGCGAACACCGGGTAGGTGAGC
>JANNQK010000028.1:0-2990 GCA_031400715.1 Actinomycetes bacterium
GGCTGGAGCCGGTGCTGGTGCCGGTGCCGGAGCCGGTGCCGGAGCCGGAGCCGGAGCCGGAGCGGGCGGCTGGGTGACCACCGGAACGGGGGCTGGAGCCGGAGCGGGGGCTGGAGCCGGTGCCGGAGCCGGTGCCGGAGCCGGTGCGGCGGCGGCTGGGGTGGCGGGCGCAGGCGCGACAGCAGGGGCCGGCGCCGGTGGCGCTGGTAGGGCGGGGGCCAACACAGGGTCGACGACCGCGGGCACCGTGGTGGTTTCGAAGCCCGGGATCGCCAGAACGATCGTACCGGAGGTCACTTTGGTGGGGTCCACGATCGCGCTGCCGGTCGTCATGGGCACTGCCTCGCCGACTGCAGACGGATCGACCGTCGGAAGTGCTGCTGTGCCGGCGGGCGTCGGCACAGCAGCGAACGTGGGTTCCGGGGGTCGATTCGCAGAGGCGATGACCGCCGTGAGCGCGAAGATGCTCGAGGCGGTCAGGCCGCTGACGGTGATGCGTGCACTGGCAGCGACGTGGCGGTGGCGACGTGCCTGCGCCTCCGACCGCTGAGCGCCGGATCGGAGCACGCCGGCGTTCGTCCTCGCGGTAGGAGCCGGATCGCCCACGACGAACGAGGGAGCCGCGGCACTGGCTCGGGCCAGCACCACCGTCGGCGGCACCGGTGGCGTCGAGGGTGCCGCCCACACGTCGGACACCTTCAACATCGAGCTCGCCTCCGCTGATCGCACGGGCGGGACACGGGCGATAGGTGCCTGGCCGCGACTGGCGCGGATCTGGGCGATGCGTTCCTCGCGAGAGAGCTCAGTCATCGTCACCCGCCTCTTCGTGCTCGACCTCGTGCTCATCCTCATCCTCGTGCTCGTCCTCGTGCTCGTCCTCGTGCTCGTCCTCGTGCGCGTCCTCGTGGCCGGCGCCCGAAGGAGACGTGGTGGCCGAGGCCAACGCCGTGGTGACCGGGACGGGCTTCGAGACGGCGTCACCTTGGTTGTCGTCACCCTGGTCGTCACCGAAAGAGGACGATCCGGGAACGGGAGCTGGGGGCATCGCCGGGGCGACGGCCGGAGCCGGAGCGAGCGGCTGGGTCGGCGTGGAACGAGGTGTGTTCGGGCTGTCGATCACCGTGACCGCGATGGGTGCCGGTGTGGGCGCTCCGGCGACAGGCATCGACGACACGGCCGGGATGAGCTCGCCGTTCACCAGGTCGGCGCCGAACGTGACGGTCTGGCTGGCATCGGCGAAATTGATCTCGACGTGGTTGCCGACAGCGATGGCGCCGGTGACGATCCATCCGGCCGCCGGGGTGGCCTCTGTGACGGTGGCGCCGGTCGCGCCGTAGCTGATCGTGACGGTGCCGGCGGGACCCACCTGGTACGAGATGGTCGACATGGTCGACGTGGTCGGTCCACCGCTGCTGCCGGTGTTGGCAACGATCGGCGCCTCTGGAGCCGCCGAGCTCGTCGTCTCGATCGGAGTGTCCGACAGTCCGGCCATCGCCGCCCCACCGGTGCCGACGACACCTGCGATCGTCAGGCTCGTTACCCATACTCGATTCATGCGCTTGCGCTCCGTTCGTGAATGCCCGCATTGTCTGCGCCATCAGTAGAACCCTTCGCAATCCAGGGGGTGACCGGTGATCGTCCAAGGGACATCCAAGAGATCGACAAGGTCGCGCTCGTCACCGTCGTTGCGACGCAAGGAACCGTCAAATCAACCCGAATCAGCGCGATCAAGGGTGTGGCGTCGGAAACGTCGCCGAGGCGATCGTGCCTCCACCGGGACGGGCACTCAAGTGCACGGTGCCACCCGATGCCTCGACCAACCGCTGCACGATCGCCAGCCCGAGTCCGGATCCTCCGCTCTGCGCATCGTGTGCACGCCAGAAGCGATCGAATGCGTGCGCTCGCTGTTCGTCGGTCATGCCCGGTCCGCGATCGAGCACGCGAACCTCGACTGAATCGCCGATCCGGAGCACCGCCACCTCGAGCGCCGAACCCGGCGGCGCGACCCGGAGGGCATTGTCGAGGAAGTTGTCGATCACCTGCTCGACGGTCTCCGGCGCGGCCAGCACCGGCGCGACCCCGATCGCCGCACACACCACGCGCACCTCGGCCTCCTCGGCCAGGGGTTGCCACATCTCGACGCGCTCGCGAGCAGCCGCAGCCAGATCGATCTCGACTCGCTCGACCGCGCGACCCTCGGTGCGAGCGAGCATCAGCAGCTGGTCGACCAGGTGCTGCAGACGTTCGGTCTCGACGGCCGCTGCCTCGAGGCGCAGCCTCGCATCGTCTGGATGGTCGTCCAACAGGTCGGTTGCCTGCTCGAGTCGAAGCCTGAGTGCCGTGAGCGGCGTACGGAGCTGGTGCGACGCATCTGCGGAGAACGAGCGCTGCGCGACGAGCAGCGACGACAACCTCGCCGACATGATGTTGAACGAACGGGCAAGCGACCGAACCTCCGGCGGGCCCTCGTCGTCGGGGGCGCGGACACCGTCCTGCCCCGTCGCGAGCCTTTCGGTGGCCAGGCGCAGCCTGCGCAAGGGTCGAGTGACGGTGTTCGCCAGTACCCACGCGGCGAGGATCGCCGTGAAGACGGAGATCAGTGCCACGACGAGCAGTCCGCGCACGCGGCGCTCCACTCGCTGGTCGACCACATCCGCCGGATACGTGAGTCGAACCACCCCTTCGACCTCGTTGCCCGACAGCACAGGTACCGCGACGTACAGCAGTTCGGTGAGCAGCGTTCGCGACTCGCGCCGCCCCCATTGGGGAACGCCTCGACGTGCGGCAGCGATCTCGGGCCGCGTGGAGTAGTCCGCACCCGCAGCCGCCTCCTCATCGGAGATCACCATCGCGACGCCGAGATGGTCGGTGATGATCACGCGTGCTCCGGTGGCGGCGCGGTATTCGTCGACGAGTCCTTGCAGTGCCGGGTTCGCTCGGGCCTCGCCGTGTTCCAATGCCTCCTCCGCTCGCCCGGCGATCACGAACGC
>JANNQK010000029.1:0-9035 GCA_031400715.1 Actinomycetes bacterium
ATCTCGAAGCCGCGCCCTTCCCCGAGCAGGATGTTCTCCCTGGGAACCCGACAATTGTCGAAGCGGATGTGCATGTGTCCGTGGGGAGCGTCGTCCTTCCCGAAGACGTGCATGGGGCCCAGGACTTCGTAACCGGGGGCATCCGTCGGAACGAGGATCTGCGACTGCCTCGTATGGGGCGGACCGTCGGGATCCGTCTGGACCATCACGATCATGATCTTGCAGCGCGGATCCCCTGCGCCCGAGATGTAGTATTTCTCGCCGTTGATCACCCATTCGTCGCCGTCCAGTCGCGCTTCGCACGCGATGTTCTTGGCGTCCGACGAGGCGATGTCCGGCTCGGTCATGGCGTAGGCGGATCGGATTTCTCCGTTCAGGAGCGGTTTCAGCCACTTCTCCTTTTGCGCCGGCGTGCCGACCCGCTCGAGAACTTCCATGTTCCCCGTGTCGGGTGCCGAGCAATTCAGACACTGCGACGCGAGCGGGTTCTTGCCGAGTTCTGCCGCGATGTACGCGTAGTCGAGGTTCGACAGGCCCTGACCGGTCTCGGCATCGGGAAGGAAGAAGTTCCACAGGCCGAGCTCACGAGCCTTGGCCTTCGCTGTCTCCAGCAGTTCGAGCTGTCCGGGCGCCCAGCTCCAGCGGTCTGCACGGTTCTCGCCCAGCCGGTAGAACTCGGCGGTGATCGGATCGACCTCGTCGGCGATGAACTTCTTCACGGCCTCGTAGAGCGGTCGCACGCCCTCCGACATCCGGAGATCGAAGTCGTCCATGCTCGCCGTCTTCAGAGCGCCACCAGCCATGCCGGTCACCTTTCGTCGTGGCCGTACTCGGCCGTCACCATGTGTGCTGCGTCGGACCCTACCGATCGATTCGCATCGGGACGAATCCCGGCTCGCAACGGCCGCATGTTGACACCGGAGCAGCGTGGTCGCCGAACGGCTCAGAGCTCGTGCTCGGCGAGTTCGCGGAACTCCTCGGGCACCGAGCTGTGCTCGGACAGAGCGGTCGAGGCGTAGCCGACCGCCGATCGGCCGAACTTCCGGCGCACGGCGTCCATCGATGCATCCACAGCCCATCGGGCAGCGCCCGTGCTCGAGCCGGCACGGGCGGCGTCGTCGGCCAGCACGGGCAGCTCCATCTGCAGCGCGGGTCGATCGACCAGGTTCGACACCGAGATCGCGAGCAGCGAAATGGTCGCCTCGCCGGGATGGTCGCCCAGCGCTGCGAACACGAGCTCCTCTGCGATCTCGGTGAGCGTGAGGGTCGCGGACAGCGGTTCGGAACACGTGCGTGATCTGGTGACCGATCGCATCGTCCTCCCACCGCCCGAGAACCGCACGCGCACGGTGATGGTTCGACCGGCTCGCTGCTTCGCGCGCAGGCGCCCGGCCACGCGGTCCGCGAGATGGCCGAGCACCTGCCGGATCAGCTCGGGCGACGGTTCGCGGCGCCCGAAGGCCGACTGGGCACCGACGGAGCCTGCGCGCCGGACGGTCTCGACCTTGCGCTCGTCGTCGTTCGCGGCGAGCGCCCACACCTTCGCCCCGATCGCCCTGCCGAGCACCGACTGCAGGGCGGTGTCGGACGAGGCCGCCAGCTCCCCGATGGTGCGGATGCCGCGTCGGTGGAGCTTGTCCTGCGTGACCGGTCCGACGCCCCACACCAGCCCCACGGGCAAGGGGTCGAGGAACTCCCGCTCGCGTTCGGGGTCGACGACCACCAGGCCGTCGGGCTTGGCCACCTGTGACGCGATCTTGGCGAGATGCTTGGTACGCGCCGCGCCGACCGAGATCGGCAGACCGATCTCGGTGCGGACGCGCTCGCGGATTCGCCCTGCGATGTCGGCGGGTGGTCCGAACAGGTGCACGGAGCCCGCCACATCGAGGAACGCCTCATCGATCGAGATGCGCTCGACGTACGGGGTCATGTCGGACAACACGCTCATCACACGGTCGGCGAGCCGTTGGTACTCGCGGAAGTGTCCACCGACGAACAACAGCTCCGGACAGAGTTGCTTGGCTCTCCATCCGGACATCCCGCCCTGCACGCCGAACCGCTTGGCTTCGTAGCTGGCCGCCAACACGACCCCTCCGCCCACCGCGATCGGCCGCCCGCGCAAGGTCGGGTCGAGCAACTGCTCGACCGATGCGTAGAACGCATCGAGGTCGGCATGCAGAATCGTCGGTCCCTCACCCACGCAGCCCACCCTAGTCGAACATGCGTTCGCTTGCGGAGGCGCGAGCGGTAGGCTCCTTGACCGCTGGCGGCACGCGTGGACCGTCGTCTCCATGTCGACCCATCGACCCAGCGCGGGCACGCGACCGCGGAGCATCGACACCGGGTTCACGCTCGTCGAGATCCTGGTGGCGATCGTGCTCGTGGGCATCCTCTCGGCTGTGGCAGTGGTCGGTGTCGGCCGGATGATCGGCCAGGGCAGCTCCGCGGCGTGCAGTGCGTCGCGTGACGCGGCCCAGACCGCCGTGAACGTCCACTTCGCCAACAACGCGTCGTATCCGTCCACCCTCGACGATCTGACCGGTTCGGGAGCGATGACCCTGCCCTCTTCGGTGACCGTCGATGCATCGCGGCGGGTCGCGACGGGAGAGGGATGGCAGCTGACGATGACACCAGGGGCGTCCGCTGGTGCACCAACGTTCGCGTGCAGCACGACGACTCCGGGATCGGTGGGCGTCCTGCCCGTCACAGGTGCCGCGGCGTGGTTCGATGCGACGGATCCGACCACCGTCAACCTCTCTGGCGGCGCCACCTGGGCGGACAAGAGCGGCAATGGGCGCACCGCATCTGCCGTCAGCTCATCATCATGGGCGATGCCGAACGGCTTGCAGCTCGGAGGGGGATACGGGTCAGGCGAACGGTCGGCGGCGGCGATCAGCGAGCTGCTCGTCTACAACCGAGATCTGACAGAGGTCGAGCGCGCCGCGACCGAGGCGTACCTCGCCGCGAAGTGGTCGATCAGCGGACCGGCTGGTGCATCTGCGATGGCGCCGTCGCCTGACGTGTGGCTGGACGCCTCCGACGCGCCGACGGTGATCCAGTCGAGCGGTGCCGTCACCTCCTGGCAGGACAAGAGCGGGAGGAGCGTGAACTTCACTGCGTCGGGTTCCGGCACCACGTACTCGGCGACAGGCCTGAATGGCCGGCCAGCGGTGATGACCAACGGATCGGGAGTGCTGACGACCGCATCGCTGGGATCGGCCACTGCGCAGACGTTCTTCGTCGTCGCTGCCCTCACCGGCGGAATCGACCAACGAGTCCTCAGTGGCATCAACAACAACTGGCTGCTCGGTTGGTGGAACGGCAGGCAGGATCAGGGGTACTTCAACCAATGGCTGTCGTCGCCGTCCACCGCGGCAACGACGACCGCCGCGCTCTACTCGACGATCGTCGGGACCAGCTCGCGCCGAGGCATCTGGCGCAACGGCGCGGCACTTGTCGCTGCCGGTGGATGGACCACCGGCGTGCAGCAGATCAACGGACTTCCCACGCTGACGACGACGGGCGAGCTGCTGTCGGTTCCCTCACTCGGTACGACGGCCGGCGGCACCACCGCGTTCGTGGTCGCGAAGATGACCGGCACGCGCAACGCACGAGTGCTCAGCGGGCTCAACAACAACTGGCTCGTCGGCTGGTGGGGGGGTCTGGAGGACCAGGCCTATTTCAGCGGGTGGTTGTCGCAGCCGTCGAGGGCAGCTTCCACTGCTGCCCTGCAGTACAGCGTCACGACCGGCGATGGACAGGGCAGCTTGTGGCGCAACGGCAGACTGATCACGTCTGCATCCGGCTCGTTCTCCAACCCATCCGGCCTCGTGATCGGCGGCGCCTACTTCGGTGGCGAGACGTCCGCCGTGAGCGTCGGCGAGGTGATCATCTACAACAGGATCCTCGACGCCACCGAGCGCCAATCGGTCGAGTCGTATCTCCAGACGAAGTGGGGCATCACCCCGGGCGCATGACCTGTCTGGTGGCGGAGCGTTCAGCCGTCGTCAACGGGTCGGGGGGTCAACGGGTCGGGGGGGTCAGCGCGTCAGGAGGCGGACCAACGCCGACAAGCCGACCATCACGATCACCCCGCGCAGGATCCGCGGGTCGAACCTGCGGCCCACCTTTGCGCCGATCTGGCCACCGATCGTCGACCCCACGGCGATCACCCCGACGACGGCCCAGTCCACGTCGGTGCTGAGCACGAACACGACCGAGGCCACCGTGTTCACCGTGAGCGCCAGCACGTTCTTGCAACCGTTCAGCCGTTGCAGCGTGTCGTCGATGAAGATGCCGAGCGTCGCGATCAGGATGATGCCCTGTGCAGCACCGAAGTACCCGCCATAGATGCCCGCGCCGGCAACCACCGCGAACAACGCCGGCGTGACATCGCGATGCACCCGCACGTCACCATCTCGGTCGGCTGCCTCAGCTCGCGCAAGGCGACGCGCGGCGAGGCGCTTCGCGATCGTCGGTTGAAGCACCACCAGGGTGAGAGCCACCACGATCAGAACGATCACGACGCCGTCGAACACGTCGCTCGGCAGCAGCAACAGCAGCGTCGAGCCGACGAGCGCGCCGGCAGCCGACGCAGGGATCAACGTCTTCAGGCGCCGCTGCTGGCCCACGAGCTCGCGGCGATAGCCGTACGCTCCCGACAACGAGCCGGGAACCAAACCGATGTTGTTCGACACGTTGGCGATGAGCGGTGAGTAGCCGAGCGCCACCAGGGTCGGGAAGGTGATCAGCGAACCCGAGCCGACAACGGTGTTGATCGTCCCGGCGCCGATACCGGCCAGCAAGATCGCGATGAAATCGGGAAACGACATCTGCTCACGTCGTCAGGAGACGACCGTGCCACCGTCGCACGTGATCACCTCGCCGACGGTGAACGCCCCGGCGCCCCGCGAGGAAGATGGCCCCACCGGTGCTCAGCATGCTGCGACCGTAGTTCGCCGGTCTGCGCGAGCCAGCGACGATGATCGAACGACCACGGCCGGGCGGCGCCGGAATCTGGTGTCAGGTCGCGAGATGGATGACGTCTTGGACGAGCAACACGCCCAGGAGACCGATCACACACATGGCGACACCGGTGAAGTGCCAGCGCCAACGGTGTTCGACAGCATGGAAGCGCCGGATCGAGAAGACATCGCACACGATGGCGAGCACGCCGATCACGATGCCGAGCACTGGTCCGACCCCGGTGGCGAACCCGACGGCCGGCAGGACGAACGGGAACACGATGTAGGTGAGCAGGCACCGCGTGGCCGAGATGAGCATCGACTTCTGGAACGCGCCGTAGGCCTGCGCGCTCGTGACACCCTCCGGACGCTCGCGAATCCTGAGGATCGTGCGAGCGATGTGGTCGGCCTTCGAACGCTTCGCTGCTCCACCGTGCATGACCGGGCATCCGCCCGTCGTACCCCCGGACTGCTTCGCCTGGGCCGTGTGGTCGATCGGACAGCGCGAGGTGCCGACGTCGATGACCGGTGCGGACTGCGTCTCCATTGCTTCGCACTCTAGGAGTTCTGCGACGATGCGTCACAGCTCTCGGGTGTGAATCCGGTGAATCCGCGAACCGATCGCAGCGGCTGACGCCGGACGGCCGCCAGCGGATCGATGTCAGCAGTACCTGCGCACCGTGGGATACGGGTTCACGGCTGCGCCGCCGCCAGGGTGGATCTCGAAGTGCAAGTGGTTGACCTGGGCGTTCCCGGTGGACCCCACGTACCCGATCACCTCTCCCGCGCTCACCCCTCGCGACCCTCCCTCCCATGCCGACAGGTGGGCGTAGTAGTACTTGGCGCCGTCGACCCCGGTGAGCCACACGGCGTTGCCGCCGAGCCGGTTGGTGGACATCGTGACCGATCCAGCGACCACCGCGACCAACGGGGTACCGCCGGGACTCATCATGTCGACACCCTGGTGCTTGCGACCACCGGACCGAGGCGCCCCCCAGGTGTCGCCGAACGCTCGAGGACCCGCGACCGGACACGTCCAGTCGGCGCTCGACATGACCGGAGCCGGTGCAGGACTGGGCGCCGCCTGGGGAGCGGGGGCAGGGCCAGGTGCAGGTTTGGGCGTTGCGGACGGAGATGCTGCGGGGGCCGCCGGAGCAGGGGATGGCGCCGCAGCCGCGGGTGCACCGCTGCCACGCGCCTGCTGAGCGGGAGCCGCTGCTGCCTGTTGTGCAGCCTGGTCGGCTGCGGCCTGACGGGCAGCCTCGGCCTCCGCCTCCTCCCGCGCTGCTCGCTGGGCCGCGCGCTGAGCTTCGTAGGCCCGACGAACCTCTTCGTCCTTGAGCTCGACGTACAGCACTTCCAGGTCGGCGAGCTCGTCGTCCAGCTCGGTCTGGGTCGCGGCCAAGACCGTCAGCACGTTGTCGTTCTCGGCTTGCAGGGTCTGCAACCTGGCACGATCGGCGGCGAGCGAGTCGCGCGCTTGGTCGACGGCGTCGAGGTCGGTGGCACCGACGTTCAGGGCCACATCGCGCAGCACCCCGGCCTGCAGGACATCGCCGGGATCGTCGACGAAGAACAGCTGCGAACCTGATCCCGATCCGGTGAATCGACTGATCGCGATCCGTTCGAGCTGGGCCTGCATCGCCGAGAACGCGGCCTCGCTCTCGCCCACGAGTGCCGTGGCGTCGGCGATCTCGATGACGAGGTCTTCGGCCCGCTGTTCGGTCTCGGTCCAGCGCTGCGCTGTCTCGTCGGCCTTGGCTTCCAGCCGGAGGATCTCGGCTGCCACCTGGTCGGACGTGATGCCTGCGGCTGCCTCGGCTCGCACGGCGAGCGCACACGGAACCACGAGGAGTGCTACTGCGGCCACCCGGGCGCGAGCGCGCCACCGCCGACCGCCGGAGCGGCCGGGCCCGACGACCGACGAACATTGCGATTTCATGACGGCTCGAGGATAGTTCGTACATCGATCCGTAACACGTCACTCGCCGCGACCGCCTTCGGCGCATCGTGGGGCTACGGTTCGCGCCATGGTGAGGTGGCGACGGATCGCATCACGTGCAGCATCGGCTGCAACGTCCCACATGGTGTTGGGCGCTGCCGGCATGGCGTTGCTCGCGGCAACATCGTGCGGCGGCACACCGCTGGCGGCGCCCACCACCGAGACCGAGGTGGAGGTCACCGACTACGCCACCCTTCCGCCACCCACGACCACGATCGCTCCCACCACCACGCTGCCACCTGAGCCGGGCTCGATCCTCACGTCCGAGGCCACCTACGTGATCGTGGAGGGCGACTATCCGTTCCAGGTCGCAGCACGTTTCGGGGTCGACTTCGAGGAGTTCATCGCCCTCAACGGGTGGACCGTCGAAGACGGGCAGGTTCCCGACTGGCCCAACCCGGGCACCGTGATCCGGATCCCGGTGGGGGCCAAGGTGCCCGGAGGGAACTCCGTGCTCGTGCCCGTCGCCACCTCCACGACCACCATCGACCCTCTCGCACCAGTCCCGCCCGAGAGCTCGCTGGCGACGGAGCCAGCGACCACGGTCGACAACGGCATCGGCTGTGGCGTCTACACGGTGATGGAGGGTGACTACCCGGCGCTCGTCGCCACCAAGCTCGACACCACGATCGACAAGCTGTCGAGCGCGAACGAGGACACCAGGGGATACAGCTCGTTCTACGTGGGACTCGCGATCAACGTCCCCTGCTGATCCGCCGCCCGACTCGTCGCCGAACTCGTCGCTGCGGATCCTCGATGTGTCGATTGTGCCGGACGAATGGTGGACCGCCATCATGATGGGACGCAACGACCTCGAGGATCTCACCACACGTGCCTGCCATCTCATCTGCTGATCTCCCGCTCTGGCACGCTGCGCTCCTGATGGCCCCGGTGGGCGCCGCGCTGGTCGCCGCAGGTGCAGTCCTCCGAACCTCGCTGTCGGTGCGGGGCGCCTGGCGAACCGCGCAGATCGCGTCGGTCGCCATGATGGTGACGGCCGTGGCCAACGCGGTCGTTCGCTGCCTGTCGCCAGATCGTGCCGACGAGGTGCTGCGGTCCGACACCATCGGTGCCGCGATGCTGATCTTGGTGAGCTTCGTCGGGTGGGTGGTCATCCGCTATTCACAGGCCTATCTCGCCGGCGACCCGAACGAGCGGCGATACGTCGCTCGCTTGCTCGCAACCGTCGCGGCAGTCGCCTTCGTCGTGGTCGCCAACCACCTCGTCGTGCTCGTTCTGGCATGGGCCGCGACCAGCCTGGCACTGCACGGTCTGCTCACGTTCTTCAGCGAACGACCGGTTGCTGTGGCGGTCGCTCACAAGAAGTTCATGCTCGCCCGGCTCGCGGATCTCAGCATGGCCGGAGCCGTCATCGCGCTGTCGACGACGTTCGACACGATGCGCATCGACCGAATCGCAGCCGTGGCCGCGCTCGACGGCACGATCCCCACCGGGGCCCGCATCGGTATCGCACTGGTGGCGCTCGCAGCGCTGCTGAAGTGCGCTCAACTCCCGTTCCACGGCTGGCTCATCCAGGTGATGGAAGCGCCGACACCGGTGTCAGCACTGCTGCACGCCGGCGTCGTGAACCTCGGCGGGTTCGTGCTGCTCCGATTCGCTCCTGTCGTCGACCGTGCGATCGAGACGCGGACACTGCTCGTGATCGCGGGCACGACGACCGCCGTGATCGCGGCGCTGGTGATGACCACCCGGGTGAGCATCAAGGTGTCGCTCGCGTGGTCGACGTGTGCGCAGATGGGATTCATGCTGATGCAATGCGGTCTGGGCCTGTGGGAGATGGCTCTGTTGCATCTTCTGGCGCACTCGCTCTACAAGGCCCACGCGTTCCTCGGCGCCGGTGGCATCGTTCGTCAGACGCAGCGGAAACAGCTGGCTCGCAAACCCAGCGCCCCCTCACTGAAGGCGATCGCAGCAACGGGCGTCGCCGCGCTCGCCGGCACCTTGGCGATCGGATGGCTGTGGGGGCACCTGCCGTTCTCCGATCCCCCACCGGCCACCATCTGGGTCATGACCGGTGTCGTCGGTCTGGCGCTGGTGCCCCTCGTCGG